>JBCBKE010000030.1:0-34543 GCA_038522375.1 Pseudomonadota bacterium | reverse complement strand
AGAAGCTCGGAACCAGAGCAGGTATGGCGGCCAGCACCTCCAGTCGGCCCAGCACCATGGCGAGAGTCGCGACAATGGCCCGCCACGCTGGGAAATCGCTCGCGCTTGAGGGGGCCACCAGGTGTCCGGCATTTGACAGCGTTCCGGCGGCACTGCCCAGCGACTCGGAGAATCCGTGTCCTGTCAGGGCAAAGAGGACCAGGAGCCCTCCGAAGACGCCGAGATAGCCGACCAGATACACCCAGACCGCGATGATGGCCTTTTCCGGCTGGACCCTGCCGCGGAAACTGAACACGCCAACGGCCTGCCTGAAGGCGAGGTTGCGGAACTCCTGCCCTGCGCGGGCCATCAGAATATAGACGCGCGCCAGTTTGATGCCGCCTGCCGTGGACAGGGCCGAACCGCCAATCAGGACCGGCAGGACGGCGATCGACAAGGGGATGCGGTCTTCAATGCCCGATGCGTTCACCGGCAATCCGGACGTGGACAGTTCTGCGATCGCCCACCCTGCCCCGTCGGCGACCCGCTCACCCATCAGCACACAAAGCCCCAGCAGGATCAGGAAAAGAAGGCCCATGGTCACCAGTTCGGGATCTGCAAGCGCAAAGCGCCAGCGCCCGGCCCTGATCTCGAGCAACACCGCCAGGCCGACCGTGGAAAACAGCAGGCCGAGAAAAAGCAACACGCCCTGGACGTCGTTCTCGGGACCCGCACTCTCCCGGCCAGGAACCACGATTCCCGTTGTCGCCACGCTTATGGCATCCGCCATGGCGGTGCCCAGTGGGCTGCCGGCCACCGCAAGCAGGATCGAGAGTACGATGATTGTCGCGCCCACAGCCACCGATGCAGCGATGATCACACGCGGGAGCGCCGAGAAGAAGCTCCCTTCCGGTATCGTAAACAGAACGGTGCGGTGCACACCGGGGCCGCCAAGGTTGATGGCCGCAAAGATGCTCGTGACGGCTGTCAGGGACACCAGCCCGCCCAGGATATGGAGGTAGGCACGCCAGGCCAGGAGGGAGACCGGCCAGCCGTCGTCGCCGATGGCGAGGGGCGTATAGCCGGTGGTCGTGAGGCTGGAGGCAGCTTCCTCCACTGCCAAGGTGAACCCGGTCCCCGGCACGGCGAAGACAAACACCAGACCAGCGAGTATGGGCGCGAGGCACCAGAAGATGATGAGCACTGCCAACCCGTCCCTCGGGCGGGAATTGCCCTCGGGTGGGGGTGTCAGCAAAAGCACGCTGGCGCAGATCACGCCGATCAACAGGCCGCTGGTCAGGAAGGCCGCAAGCGCTCGTGTCTCGCCGTAGAATGTGGCAATGGCCGCGCACAACAGGCACCCGGCCAAAAGGGCGAGACCGAGAAACGACAGCACCCTGACAACAGCAGCATATTGCATGGCCCGGCCGCCTTACTGGAAGTATTCCAGGGTCACCCGGAAGTAGCGCTCGACCTTCTTCACCATGCCACGCTCGAACAGGAGGATCAGCCTGTCGTCGGACTTCACCTTCACCCCGGGTCCCGGAAACAGGACCTCGTCCCCGCGAAGGATTGCGGCTGCCGTGATCCCGTCCGGCAGGTCATCATAATCGAGCGATTGTCCGATCAGGGTTGAGGTTTCCTGGGTGATCCCCTCAACCACCTCGGCTTCGCCATTTCCGAGGGTCCGCAGCGCGATGATCCGTCCACGCCGGAGCCGCAGGAGCACCTGTGAGACGGTGAGCGCGCGCGGATCGATAACGGAATCGATCTTCATGTCCTTCTGCAGCGGTGCCAGATGGGGATCGTTGACAAGGGCGAGCGTCCGATCGACGCCGGCGCGCTTGGCCAGATTGCACACGAGCAGGTTCGTCCGGTCATCGTCGGTGATCGAGACAAGGAAATCGCCTTTTCCAGACCGGGCTTCCTCGATGATTTCCGGATTGAGACCATCCCCATGGATCACGATGGCGTTGCGTAGCCTTTCGCTCGCCTCGTCGGCCTTCGCTGCGTCGGCCTCGATCACGCGCACCCGGTAGGACTTCTCTTGCAGCAGGCGCTCGGCGACCTGCAACCCCACTCGCCCAGCGCCAACAATGATCACCTGGCTTGTCTTGCCTTCCTGCTGGTTCAGGATGGCGTTCAGCCGCGAGGCGTGGGTATCGAGGACGGCGATGTAGATCCGATCGCCCAGGTTCAGCTTGTCGTTGGATCGAGGGGCGTTGATACGGCCTGTGCGACCGATCCCGATGATGCGTGCGGAGAGGTCGGGGAACAGTCCGGCCACCTGGTCCACGGGAACATCGATGAGGGGGTTATCCTTTTCGATATCGATCGCCAGGAGTTCGACCCGGCCCTTGGCGAAGCTGGCGCTCATGATGGCGCCGGGCGTTTTCAGCCGCTGCAGGACCGCGTTTGCAACCTCTCGTTCTGGCGAAATGGTCATGTCTATGGGAATCGCTGAACGGGCGAACAGATCCTTCCACCGTCCATCAAGGTATTCCTTGCCGCGGATCCGCGCGATCTTTGTCGGAACCGAGAAGAGGGAATGGGCAACCTGGCAGATCACCATGTTGATCTCGTCTTCATAGGTGACGGCGATGATCATTTCGCACTCTTCCGCGCCGGCGGCCTTCAGCACGTCGGGATAGGGAGCGTGGCCGGCGACCCCGCGCACTTCGAGGTCTGTGGAGACCTGATCGACCAGTCGCTGGTTCGAATCGACCAGGGTGATGTCGTGGTTTTCCGCCGCCAGGCGTTCGGCAATCCCCTTCCCGACCCGGCCTGCACCGCAAATAATGATCCGCATCGTGCCAGCCGTCCCTGCGTTAAGGCCATGGTCCTATATAGCACGGCCCTTTCAAGGTTCTTGCCGAACTTGCGAAGAATGCACGCCCAGCGCTTTGAGTTTCCGGTGAAGCGCCGAACGCTCCATGCCGATGAACTCTGCAGTGCGGGAGATATTCCCGTTGAAACGGGTGATCTGAAGCGTGAGGTATTCGCGCTCGAACTGCTCGCGGGCGTCCCTGAGTGACAGCCCGACAAGTTCGCCGGATTCGAGGCCTGCCCCACTGCCGGACTTTCCGCCGCCATCGCGCGGCAACTCCTCGATCGTGACCGGATGGGTGGCGTCTGCAGGTGACAGGATCATGATCCGCTCGACCAGGTTTCGCAGCTGGCGAACATTGCCGGGCCACTCCATCGCCTGGAGCATGGCAAACGCCTTTTCGGAGAACGTGCGGGGCAGAAGACCCGAACTGTCGGCGATCCTGTCGGTGAAGTGCGTGACGAGTTCGGGAATGTCGTCCCGCCGCTCAGCGAGGGTTGGCACCGACAGCGGCACGACAGCCAGTCGGTAGTAGAGGTCCTCGCGAAACGCACCATCGGCGATTTCCGCCTGCAAGTCCTTCGTGCTGGTGGACATGACGCGCACATCCACTTTCACGCTGGAGTGCCCGCCCACCCGCTGAAACGATTGTTCGGTCAGGACCCGCAGGATCTTGCGCTGGGTTTCGGGCGGCATGTCAGCGACCTGGTCGAGCAGCAAGGTCCCGTTATGGGCCTTTTCGAAATGGCCAATCCGCGTTGGGCGCCCGCGATTGTCTTCCTCACCGAAAAGGGTGAGTTCCATTTCGTCCGGCGCAATCGATGCGGCCGGCAGGACGATGAATGGACCGGAGGCCCGTGTGGACTGGTCGTGGATAAGCCGGGCGACCAACTCCTTGCCGACGCCGGCGGGCCCGCTGATCAGCACCCTGGAGTTTGTTGGCGCAACCTTTTCGATCTGGTTGCGGAGGAGGATCGCGGCCTGGCTCGACCCGATCCAGGCGTCACTGGAGCCAGAGCGGCTGCGCAGGGACGCGTTTTCCCGCTTCAGCTTTGCACTTTCCAGGGCGCGCTCGACCAGCAGGATCAATCGGTCGGCCTTGAAGGGCTTTTCCAGGAAGTCGTAGGCGCCGCGCCGGATGGCGGCGATTGCCGTTTCGATATTGCCATGTCCGCTGATCACGATCACCGGCAACTGCTCATCGACCGATTTCAGAAATCGCAAGAGGGAGAGACCGTCCATGTTGGAGCCCTGCAGCCAGACGTCGAGCACGACCAGGCCCGGTGTGCGGCGCCGGACTTCATCGAGCGCGGTTTCTGCGGTGGCCGCGGTCCGCACCGCATATCCTTCATCTTCGAGGACGCCACCAATCAGGTCGCGGATGTCGGGCTCGTCATCGACAATGAGGATATCTGTACTCATACGAACTGGCTTTCCTTTAGACGCGTCGGTTCTTCGGTCTCCGGCAGGGCATTTTTCTCGGATTCAGGCACGGGAAGCGTGATCTGGACACTGGCACCCCTGCGCCCGTCAGCCCTGTCTTCAAGGCGCAGCGTGCCGCCATGGTCAGCGATGATGCGGTTCACAATGGCGAGGCCAAGCCCGGTCCCCTTTTCCCGCGTCGTCACATACGGCTCAAGCAACCGGTGGCGATCGGCTTGGGGCAGTCCCGACCCGTTATCATCGATCGTGATGACGACCCGTCCGTCATCTTGGCGGCGAACCGCGATTGCGATCTGGCCATTCAGATCCGTGCCCTCCGGCAAGCGGGCAATGGCTTCGGCAGCATTCTTGACGAGGTTCTGGAGGGCCTGGCCCAAGAGGCGATCATCGCCCATGTAAGGCACCGTTGTGGGCTCGGTTGTCACTGTGACGTCAAGGTCGGGCGAGATCATCTGCTGGGCGAAGCCAACCTGGCGAACAAGCTCGGACAGGTCGAACGCGGCCACCGATGGTTTCGGCATCCGGGCGAATGTCGAGAACTCCTCGACCATGCGGCCCAGCTCGGCCACCTGCCGCAGGATCGTTTCGGTGCATTGGTCGAAGACGCTATCGTCATTCTCTCGGAATTGCTGCCCGTAGCGACGTTTCAGCCGCTCTGTTGAGAGCTGGATCGGTGTGAGAGGATTGCGGATCTCATGGGCAATCCGGCGGGCCACGTCGCGCCAGGCAACCTGCCTTTGGGCGAGGACCAGGCGGGTCGTGTCATCGAAGGTCAGCACACATCCGCCGGTGGGGTCCTGCGCTGCCTTGAGGCGCATGTGCTGGACCGCATCGCCGCGCATGAGGTCGACGTTGATGTCCAGGGGATCGCCACTGGCAATCACCGCGCCGGCATGGACGGAAAAGGCGGGGACTGCTTCATCCAACCGGCGGCCAACCAGGGTTTCGGTATCGAGGAGCAGGCAGGCCGGCGCATTCGCGGCGGTCACCTCGAGATCCGGATCGGTCCGGATCACCCCGGCACTGACTGAGCCCAGGAGCGTCTCGACGAACTGTCGCCGTTGCTCAGCCTCCATCTTCGCAGCGAGCAAGGCACCGCGTTGCTCGGCCAGTTGTTCGGTCATGGCGTTGAAGCTGGCGCTGAGTTCATGCAATTCGTCGGTGACCGGTGGCAGCGGCACCCGGGTCGACAGCCGTCCATCGCGGACATCAGTGGCCGCAGCGGCAAGGCGAGAGATCGGCCGCGTGATCTGCCCTGCGAGTTCGAGCCCCAGCCGCCCCGATAGCAACAGCACGAGCGCAGCGAGTTGGGCATAGGCCACCGCAAAGAGCCACTGCAGGCGTCCCGATCGGGTTCGCGCCGCCCGGTAGTCGGCGAGGGCCGCTTCCGCGCGCCGCATCTGGACCAGTTGGCCCGGGTCGAAGTATTTGTAGACGTAAAGATACGCGCCGGGATTTTCGCGCAGGGCGACCAGGCCTGTGGCCAGGCCTGCCCGCTCATAAAGCGTTTGGACCGCGTCCCCCTCGTCCGCTTCGATGAAAGCCCCCTCCGAGGGGGAAAAATAGGCGACGCCGTCGGACCCGTCGGCCGCGAAAAGCGCAGTGCCCGTGCGGTCGATCACATAGGCGGCGGAGAACTCCCTCAGCGCCGTTTGGGCTGACAGGTAGGTCCCATAGAGGGGGCTTTCCGATCGCAAGCCTTCGGCGGCGTTGTTCAGGTCAATGGCCATGACCTGCGTGTCGGCTTCGAAGGCTCTCGAAAAGGCCTCGAAATTCTGTCGGGCAACCTCCGCCGTTTCCGTAACGATGGTGTCGACCCTGCCGTTGAACCAATTATCGAGGCCCCGGGTAATGGTCGCGCCCAGGAATATGGCGACGATGGCCGCCGGGATGATCGCCGCCGCGCTAAACAGGAGCAGGAACCGGCGGGCGAGGCGGTCGGTCTCACCCCTTCGGATTGAACCGCCAATGGCGCGGTATCGCCTTATCATCAGAACGGCGAGGCAACCGATGATGAAGAAATTCAGCCCCAGCAGCCACGCGATCCGCCCCTGGGTGGGGTCGATCGGGCTGACATCCGAGATCGCGATGAATGTGGCGAACGCCGCCAGCAAGGCCGCCACAAAGAACAAGCTCTGGAAGAGGATCCAGCTGGCGCGCGTCGCATGGTGGCTGAGGGTGCTGATCACCGGTTTACGCTACCGCGTGCGGCGAAATTGTCACCTTGCAGCAACAGTGATGCTGTCTGGCAACACCGGTTTGTTGCGAATGTGCAACACCTTTCAATCGGTATCGATCCCAAGCCCATTGATCTTCGCCCGTAGCGTGTTCCGGTTCACGCCTAGCAGACTGGCCGCACGCACCTTGTTTCCGCTGGTCACCTGGAGCGCAAGGGAAATCAGGGGCCGTTCGACCTGTTCGATGACATCCTGATAGACCCGGCCGCTCTCATCTTCGCTATCCTTGGTGTTCATCAAGGTCCCCATCACGCTCCGCCGCAAGAGCGCGTCGATGTCGGCCTCCAGTCCCTCATGGACCTCGCCGCTGGCCACGCTGTCGGCCCGGACATCCCGCTCCACATCGGCGGCCGAGATGGCGGTTGCGGGGGCCAGGGCGCAGAGCCGCAGGATCACGCTTTCCAATTCCCGGACATTGCCGGGCCAGTCATAGGCCGACAGAAGGTCAATGGCCGCCGGCTCAAGCGTCTTTGGGGGAAGACCGTGGGCACCGGCGCGCAGGATCAGCGCCTTGGACAGTTCGGGAATATCTGATTTCCGGTCACGCAGCGCCGGCATGGCGAGACGGACCACCGCCAGCTTGTAGTAGAGATCGTTCCTGAAAGCGCCCTCATCGACGAGGGCCAGCAACGGTTTGCGGCTCGACGCGATCACGCGAACGCCGGGGCATCGGTCCAGAAGATCCAGGACGGCGGCCTGTTCTGCGCTGGAGTAATCTCCCACCTCATCGAGAAACACGGTTGCGCCGACCGGGGGTGTCGGCAGAGGTGAGTTGCCCGATAGCGAGGCCTTGGTGACCGCATGGAAGGCGTGTTCGCCCCGCCTTCCCAGATCGTGGATCGCCCGCGCGGCGAGGGACTTGCCGGTGCCCGCCTCGCCTTCGATCAAGATAGGCAGGTCGGTACTCATCACACGCGTCATGATGCGGTAGACCTCCTGCATCACATCTGATCGGCCGATCAGGGGGAGGGTCGCGTCATTGGCTGTCTGGCGCGATGCGGGCGCAAGGTCCTGGCTCGACTTCGGCGCTTTCAGGGCGCGACGGACGGTATCGACCAGGGCATCGATATCAAACGGCTTGGGCAGATATTCATAGGCCCCCTGCTCCGCCGCCGTTGCCGCGGTCAGAATGGTGTTCTGGGCGCTCATGACAATGAATGGAAGTTCCGGGCGGGCGAGCTTCAGCGACGGTAACCGGGTGAAGATCTCGGTGTCATTGAGGAAGACATCGGTGACCACGGCATCGCCCTCCCCGCCCCTCACCCAGCGTTCGAGTGCATCGGGTGACGCGGTTGCCCTCACCTGGAATCCGGCCGAAATCAGCGTCTGGCTGACGACGAGCCTTATGCTGGCATCATCTTCCGCCAGCAGGATTGTTTTCTCACTCATGGCCTTGGGCCTTTCGCTTGATCGGAAGGAAGAGCGACACGCAGGTGCCGCCGGAATGGTCGGAAAAGGCCACATGTCCGGCATGGGCAGCGATCACTTCCTTGACCACTGTGAGGCCGAGCCCGCGTCCCGAAGCTTTCGAGCTCTCGAAGGCCTCGAACAGCGCGGGCGCCTTGGCGGGATCAATACCTGGACCATTGTCGATGATGTCGATCCTGATCGCGCGTTTCGAGGTGAGCCGTCCGCGGCTGGTGATCGGTGCGCGCATCTCGAACGCCGTGACGACGTCGATGCGCGCCCCGCCGCCGTCACCATGGCGAAGGATGGCGGCTTCGGCGCCGTTGCGCAGCACGTTGAGGAGCGCTTCATGCAGGTGGTCGCTGTCGGCTGGAATATCTGGCAGGGATGGATCGTAAACGCGGCGATAGGCGACCCGCGCGCCGAAGGCTGCCGCTTCTGCATTCACGACCCTGTCGAGCACTTCATGGATGTTGATGGGTCCCAATTGAGGGCGGGAGAAGAGTTCGAACGCAGAGAAACGGTTGATCAGGCGTTCGATGCGCCGGGTCTCGTCGCAGATCAGCTCCAGCAGCTCCCGGTCATCACCCTCGCTCCGGCGGAGCAGCAACTGGGCCGCTCCGGAAATACCCGCCAGGGGGTTCTTTACTTCGTGGCCAAGCATCCGGCCCATGCCCGCCACGCCCGGGACGCCGTCTTCGCGTTCATATCCCATGGGCTCGCTCAGCGCGACGACGAGCCCGTCACCGGGGACAAACCGGATGCGAACGGTCAGTCGCAGGGAGGGCTGGTAGAGCTGGGTCCGGATCGCCACGTCCGGCGCCGAAACGTCTCCCTGGGTTCGCAGGGCAAATTCCAGCAGGGCCAGCAAGCCTTCACAGTCCACAAACGTTTCGCCGGGCTTATGGCCGACCATCTGGTTCAGCGATAAGCCGAGAAGGCTCTCCGCCGCCGGGTTGGCGCCGGTAAAGCGCATCGACGCATCCAGGTGGACCAGCGCGACTGGTGCCTGGTCCGCCAGCGCTGCCAGTGAACCTGACCCCGTCACGGGCAGAGCGTCAAGGGCGCCGGGATCGGTCATGCGGCCAGGACTTCGGCGTGGGATGCGTAGAGGCGACGGAGCGCGGAGATCAGCACCGCCGGCTTATCGATCTGGCAGAGATCGGCCCGAGCCTTGCGCCGCGCGGCCGGCGTAAGGTCAAGCATCGCCCCATCGATCGCAGCCGACACATGCTTGCGTACGGTCCTGACGCCCAGCCGCTCTCCATAGAGCTCGGCCGAGTCATCGATCTGTTCGCAAAGGCTTTCGCACTGCTGGTGCAGCGAGGGGACAGCGAAAGCCTCGCCTGCGAGGCCCGCAGCCACCATGCCCACCCGCCAGGGCTGGCCCATCGCTGCCCGTCCCACCATCACCCCATGGGCGCCCGAAGCCTCCAGGGCGGCTTTCGCCGTTGTGACGCATCCAATATCGCCATTGGCGATCACGGGTCGCGCCGTCGCCTTCACCGTTTCTGCAATTGCACCCCAGTCGGCGGTTCCCTTGTAGAACATCGCCCGGGTTCGCCCGTGCACCGTCATCATCACGACGCCCTGTTCCTCCGCCCGCCGTGCAAGCTCCGGAGCGTTCAAACTGTCATGGTCCCATCCAAGGCGCATTTTCAGGGTCACCGGACGGCCGCCGGCGCCCTCCAGCGCGGCATCAATGATCCGCGATGCGAGGTCGAGATCCCGCATCAGGGCTGACCCCGATTGGCCGCCCGTCACCTGCTTGGTCGGGCATCCCATATTGATATCGATCACAACGACGCCGGCATCGGCGAGCAGGCTCGCGCCGAACCGCATGTCCTCCGGGCGGCGGGCTGCGAGTTGGACAATCCAGAGCCCGGCGCCCTCGTGCCGGCACATCCGGCGCACGACATCGGGCCGTTGATCGAGGAGTGATTGGCTCGCAACCATTTCCGACACAACAGCGGGCGCTCCGAACTTGGTAGCTTGCCGCCGAAACGGGGCGTCGGTCGCCCCCGACATGGGCGCGAGCCAGACGTGGGCAGGTACAAAGGGTGTGGCGGCGGGTGACACGGCGAAGACTATTCCCTGATGATGCCTAAAATAGAGGCAGCGTGCGCAGGTCGGTCAAGTCCCGCTGCACGCACCTTGTCTTGGCTTTTGACCCGTTGCGGCGTAACACGCGCCCCATGATTGTCGATGCCATCATTGTTGCGGCTGGCCGCGGACAGCGTTTCGGGAGCGATGGCCCCAAGCAGTTACAGGCCATTGCGGGTCAACCCATGTGGACGTGGAGCGTGCAGCAATTGAAGGCTCATCCTGACATTCGGCGATGTGTCCTCGTTGTCCCACCCGAGAATGTTGACCATTTTATGGGCGCAGCTGATGTAAATATTGTCAGTGGAGGGGCGACCCGGGCACGATCGGTGAAAGCTGGGCTATCGCGGCTGGCGGAGTTGGGGGGCGCGCCAGAGGCCGTGTTGATCCATGACGCGGCGCGACCGGGGCTGACGCCGGAGATCATTTCAAGGGTCCTTGTTGCGCTCGGCTCTGCGCCGGCGGCGGCGCCCGCGCTTGCTGTTGTGGACGCCTTGAAACGCCAGTCGGCGCTTGGGCTGGAGGGGGTCGACCGGTCCGGTCTCTATCGGGTTCAGACCCCCCAGGGCTTCCATTGGCAGACCATTACCACGGCGCTTGACCGATCGGACGCCGACCTGGTTGACGATCTGGCAGCGGTTGAACAGGCGGGCGCTGCAGTGCGTCTGGTTGAGGGAGACGAAAGAAATGACAAGGTCACGTTTCCGGCGGATCTGGCGCGGGTGGAGCGTATGATGGGCGGCGAAGCCATGGCGGCACCGGTTCGCATGGGGTCAGGATACGATGTCCATGCGTTCGAGCCCGGCGACGGGGTAATGCTCTGCGGGACCCTGATTCCCCACACCGCCCGCCTGAAGGGTCATTCCGATGCCGATGTCGCCTGGCATGCGCTGACCGATGCGATTTTCGGCGCCCTGGCCCTGGGCGATATCGGTGACCATTTTCCGCCCTCCGATCCCCGGTGGAAAGGCGCGCCGTCGGAGGTCTTCCTCAGCGCTGCGTCCCGGATGGCGGCCGAACGCGGCTATGGCGTCTCCAATTGCGACCTCACCGTGATCTGTGAAGCGCCGAAGGTGAAGCCGCACCGGGAGGCCATGCGGCTCCGCACCGCCGGTGTGCTCGACATTTCGCCTGACCGGGTAAGCGTCAAGGCGACAACCACCGAAGGGCTTGGCTTTACCGGCCGGGGCGAGGGTATCGCGGCAGAGGCCGTGGTCGTCCTCTCCCGCTTGCCGGCGCCGGTACGAGGGGGCTAAGATCGGGCATGTTTCCAGACCGGCTCCGAAACCTCGCCCTGCTGACCTTTGATGATGCGCGCGAAAAGCGACTCAAGATCTGTACCGCGGAGAGTTGTACCGGCGGCCTCCTGGCGGCCCTTTTCACCGAGTTCGAGGGTTCCTCTGCGGTTTTCGAGCGGGGCTTCGTTACCTATTCGAACCGCGCGAAGCAGGAAGTGCTGAACGTACCCGGCGATGTGATCGCCGATTATGGCGCAGTTTCGGACCCCGTGGCCCGGATGATGGCGGAAGGTGCCCTCGAGGCGAGCCGGGCGAACATCGCGGTTGCCATTACCGGTATTGCCGGACCTGGCGGCGGCACCCCGATGAAGCCGGTGGGCACGGTCCACATCGCCTGCGCCCGGGAGAACCGCGCCATGCTGCACGAACATCGCCAGTTCGGCGATATCGGCCGCTCGGAGATCCGGCTTCAGACGCTTGACGTTGCTCTGGAAATGATTGGCGCCCAGATCGCCTAGGCCAGCAACTCCCCAGTGGTGATTGATCATCCAAGCCGTCCGTTCCTCAAAGGTTTTTGGGAAGGCTGGCAGGCGGCTCAGGTTTCTGCAGTCAGGAACGGGACATATCGCGCCCCCGAAAAGCACGGTCCCTACAGCCGCTAGCCGGACATGTTCGGACGGATAATCAATCGCCATGCCCGGAGACTTCCATGGCGGTACCGGGTGGGGACGCGCGGGCGTTTTTCAATGGTTGAGCCCCGGCCGCTGACGCGTTGGAGAGGGCCGCCGAAGCGATAAGGCGCGCGTCCGACATCTATTTTACCCAGCATCCGTATTTCCCCAATGGACTACTGAATGAAAATCATTCTCAATAAGAGGGCTGCAGATCGGCTTACCAATTGCAACTAAGAATTATTCGCGCTAATGAGATCAAACCGTATTTGGAATTCGAGAGGGGATCATGTCACACCGCCGCCTATTCACCCTGACCGCCGCAGCAGCTTCAGCGCTGATGCTTGGTGCGTGCACAACAGCCAGCCAACAGGCCAGCCCCGCGGCGACAGGGGCGACGGTTGGGGCGGTTGCGGCTGGCGAGACGACCGCTGCGCAGTTCGAGCAGAACCGCCAGTCCATCCTGGCCATGGCAGGCGATTACAAGGTGTCGTTCGATTTCACCGAGACCGTCGCGCTTCAGTCTGATTACGAGCTGAAGGAACCGAAACTCTCCGGCGGCCATGAGTCCGTACGGGTCGTGGAAGATCGCGGCGACTTTATCAGCCTGCAACACCTGCTGGTGGTGGGGACCGAGGACGCGCCGTTCGTGGTCAAGCACTGGCGGCAGGACTGGCAATACGAGCCCGAGCGGGTGCTTGTGTTCATTGGCGGCAATGCCTGGGAGTGGCGTGATGTGCCAGTGGATGAGCGGAAAGGCGCCTGGTCCCAGACGGTCTACCAGGTTGATGATGCGCCGCGTTACGGCGCGGTGGCGAAGTGGACCTATGAGGACGGTCTTGCCGAGTGGGAACCAGCCGATGAGTGGCGCCCTCTTCCGCGCCGGGACATGGTCACACGCGATGATTACCATGCGGTGGACGCGGTGAACCGCCATGTCATCACGCCTTGGGGCTGGGTGCATGAGCAGGACAATACCAAGCTCATTTTGAGCGGTACGCCGACACCCCTGGTGCGCGAGGTCGGCGTGAACACTTACAAGCGGTTCGGCGATTATCCCGTTTCCGAAGCCGATGAATACTGGGCCGCCACGACAGACTTCTGGGCAGGCGTCCGGGCGGAATGGGCAGAGATCGAAGCTCAGAACGAGCGCTTTGCCATCACCATAAAGGGGGAAACCGAGGACCTCTACAATCCCCTGCTCGGGCTCGCCATGGGCGTGAAGGAGGGTGAGTACGACGTCGGCGAAGCCATTGGCGAGGCCAGGGATGTGATCAACAGCTTCGTGACCCCCGATATCGGCCAGCTTGCAGACCGGCTGCGCCCGGCAACGACCGACGTGGCGAGCCTCGACTAATGGGGCTGCGCCGCCTCATGGCCGGCGCAGCGGTGTTTTTCCTCCCCGCCGCTGCGCCGGCCTCTGGTCATGCCGGGTTTCTCTACCCGGTCCTGGATGATGCCAACGGGTCCGGTGAGGTCATCCTTGAAGCCTCTTTCAGCGACGTGTTCCCTGTCGCCGAAATCGAGTTGAAGTCAGATCGCTGGGCGATCATCGGCCCCGATGGCAAATCGCAGGATTTCGATGCCATCGCGAATACCGATAGCCGAACGGTGCTTCAGGCAAAGCTGGGCGGGCAAGGCACCTATCGGTTCACCTCTGGCGAACGGCTTGGCCGGACCGGCGAGATGGCGAGGATCGACGGGGATTATGTCCGGATCGGCAGCGGTGGCGTGCCGCGGGAAGACCTGCCCGATCGCGCCGAAATCCTGTCATCGCAGACCGCGACCGTATCCGAAATTTACCTGCGCCGCGGCGCGGACGGCGCGTTTCCGGTCTTGCCGGTTGGGCGGCTTGCCATCATTCCCCAGTCCGATCCCACACGATTGGAGCCGGGAGACGCGCTGACATCGCTGATCACGTTCGACGGTGAAGCCATGGCCAACCAGCCCGTGACTGTCCTGACGCCTGGCGGAGGCGCCGAGGGGATGGCGCTTGCCACCGACGGGGCGGGCATGATCGCGGTCCCGGTCTCGAGCGAAGACGGCGCGCTGGTGATTGTGCGCCACATCGCTGCCGCGCCAGCGGGCGCCGACACCGCCGTGCGCAGCTACACCACCACCCTGAGCGTTCGCGCGGGTTGAGCGGCCCTGCTCCGCGGGACGGACCGGTCAGTGTCCGACGGCCAGGACGACGCGGGACGCCGCCACCGTGAGCGTGGACTGATCGGCGTCTAGTGTGTCAGGACGCAGGGCACCGGGATAGGCTTCGGCCAGTGCAGCCAACGCCTCGCGAAGACGGGCTGCGGTCTCTGGATCGTCGGCCTCGATCTCGCCTTCGGCGGCGAGAAACGCCCCCTCGCCCGCCTTGTAAAAACCGTAGCCGTCCAGGTATGGCTCGTACCGGTTGCTCTCTGCGGCAGCCCGGTACATGTCCGTCGCCCGCTCGATCTGATCTGAGGCAACGCCCGCGGCGATGGCGGCCGCGCTCGACCCGTCATCGGGTGCTTTCTCCGCTGCCGATGCCAGGGCGGCCAAGATCCCCTCGGCGCGGGCGTTGATCTGCGTTTCGGTTTCCCCGTCGAAAACCGCCGCCGATGCATCGACAAGCAACTGGTCGAAGCTTTCGACGCCGCGCGCCTCGAACACCGGCGCCATGTTGGCAAGGACCTCGGAGACGGGGTGAGCGAACATTTCCGCGGCCGCGTCGGTTTCGGCCCCGGCAAAGGCGTCGCGCGCGGCGATGATATGGGCCTCGACAATCGCAAGGGCGGCGTTGAAGACGACGGGATCTGTGGCCGCAGCGGCGATCGACACCCCGCCTTCGCCCTCACCGCCTTCGCCTTCGCCGACGCCGCCGCCCTCCCCTTCGCCAAGCGCGGTGGCGGTGGCAATCGGAGTTTCCGCCACCGCTTCGGGCCCAGCGGCAGGTGTGTCCTCTGCCGGCTGTCCGCTACAGGCGGCCAGTGTCCCGCTGGCGAGCGCTGCGCCGAGTCCGAGCTGTTGCCAGCGCTTGATCCTGATCTCCATGACGCGCGCATCCTTCCCTGATCTTTCCATTCACCCTATCCTGTCGCTTAATTGATAGTCATTCGCAAGTGGGCGGCCCATGCTAATCACGATTTCCGGTGTCCTTGCCGGCTCTGCACTGGCTGAAGCACAGGCGCTGGTGGCGACCCTGGCCTGGCAGGACGGCGCAGGCACGGCTGGACAGGTTGCCAAAGCGGTGAAGCACAATACCCAGGCGGATCTTTCCTCCAGAACGGGCGCCAGGTTGCGCGACTTGATCAGGGCCGGGATCACGGCCCATCCGGTTCTGCAGGCAGCGGCCCAGCCGCGGCGGTTCTCCCATCTCCTTGTCAGCAAGACGGAAACTGGCGGCGGCTACGGCCTGCATATCGACAACGCGTTCATGGGTCACGCGGACGCGCGCATGCGCACGGACCTGTCCTTCACACTCTTCCTGTCAGAGCCGAACGATTACGGGGGCGGCGCCCTCTCGATTGAGCATGCCGGGCTGACCCAGGCGATCAAGCGACCCGCCGGCGATCTCGTCCTCTACCCGTCCACACGCTTGCACGCGGTGGAAGCGGTCACCAGGGGGGCGCGCGTTGCCTGTGTTGGCTGGATCGAAAGCCGGGTGAGATCGGCCGAGGACCGTGAGACCCTGTTCGACCTCGAAAACCTGCGGGCGAGCCTGGCCGAGCGCCATGACCCGCAATCGGCTGAAATGCTGACGCTTGGAAAGACGATAGCGAACCTGTTGCGGCGTTTCAGCTAGGGACCATACGCGTGCCCGGAGACTGGAGCGGGCCGAGCGTGCATAACGACGGGATGCCCTCTTCCGGCGGCGGAGGGGACACTGGCTCTGGACGGTCAATAGCGACAGAAACTCGCCGGAAGCGGACACCGCGCGTGACGACGTGACTGTCGGAAATGGGGAGCCTTGAACCTTTAACGACTTCGATTCCTTCAGGCAAAAAAGGGCCAACCGGAGCCGAGTATCGCTGGATATCGTCACCACGTTTCGCTCAGGCTTTAACAGCGGATCGAGTGTCCTTTACGATCAGCAAATATGCCGTTGCCGCAATGGCGAACTCGAGCACCATCCAAATTATAAGCAATGGATGCGGCATCCCGTCGAGAAGGAGACTTAGCAAGCGCCCCGAACCAATGCCGCCAGTGAAGGCCACCATGCTCCAAAGCGCAGGGAGCCGCAGATTTGGTCGCATAACGCCTGCGATCCAGAGCGCCACCATGGCAAAGTAAAGCCCCATCATCGCACGGAAGATATGGCGCAGGTTCAGATCGGACGCGTCAAACCCGAACATCCAAGGCAAACTTACATCCGGCGCTGCGCCGTAGAATAGACCGATCGCCGGTAGGCTCACCGCCATCACTGATAACAAGAGTTTCTGCAACAAGGTTATGGGCATTGAAAGAATCCCCTGGATGCTAGGATGGACGGCCGATTCGTGCTGACACTGTCGACGTTCCATAGAGGACCGGAAGCGTACATCTGTGATTGTCGGTTTCGGATGCTTCGTCCAGCTTGAATGCCCTTAATTGATGATGGATGAACGAGCTCCTTGGTTTTATCGGCGAGTTGTTGGCGACCGCATCAGTTGCAGTGGGCGAGATGTTGAGCGGTCAGTCAATGAATGCGCGGCAATCGTCCAAGAAGGGCCAAGGCTTGCTGGTGCGCCCGTGTAACATGGTTGGCTTGGTATCGCCCGGCGCGCGCGTCGGCTTTTGGTTGCATCGCCTCAGTATCCGGCGCGTTTGTGTTGCGTTGATCGCGTATGCCCCCCGCGGAGGAGTGCTTGGCAATGCGGGGTGGGCCTCGCCAGTTCCGGTCCGGTCTCCGGCCCTACCCTGCCCTATCGTAGCGGCGTTCGGCTTCGGCGGTGAACGCGGCGATGATGCGGTCGACGGCGAGGTTGAAATTGGCGCGGGCGAGCATGGCCAGGATGGGATTGGAGAAAGCGTAGTCAATCTCGAAATCGACCCGGGTGGCGCCGCTCTCCTGGGGGGCAAAGGTCCAGCGGTTCTCCAGGGTGCGAAACGGGCCTCGCACGAGGCTCGTCTCCACGGTGCGGGCGGCTGGATCGGCGCGGACGGCGGTGGCGAAGCGTTCGGAAAAACCCTTGAAGCCGACGCGGGCGTCGCCCAGGGCATGGCGAATGCCTGCGGCTTCACGCTCACCGCTGACCGTCAGGGACCGGATCCAGCGGATGAACTCGGGATAGCGCTTTATATCGGCCACAAGGTCGAATAGATCGTCTGCTGCGTAGGGCAGCGTCAGGCTCGTGGTGTAACGCGGCACGCCTACGCGCTCATGGCAGTTTGGCGGTCGCCAGACGCCTCTGGCAGTGCGGACTGGCTGCCCGGCGCCCAATTGGGCGCTGCGCGCGCTTGACGCCTGGGCCGGGCCGTTCGTGCAGGCATCACGTGGCTGAGAGACCGTCTCAAGCCACAGCGGCGGCGAGTTGGGCATCGCGCGCGGCGCGGAGGCGGGCAAAGTCCTCTCCGGCGTGGTAGCTGGACCGGGTCAGCGGGCTGGCCGACACCATGAGAAACCCCTTTGACCGGGCGATCTCTTCATAGGCGGAAAACTCGTCCGGCGGAACGAAGCGATCGACCGCAGCGTGCTTGCGGGTGGGTTGGAGATATTGACCGATGGTGAGGAAGTCGACGCCCGCAGACCGCATATCGTCCATCACCTGCATGATTTCCTCCTTCGTCTCGCCAAGGCCGACCATGAGGCCGGACTTCGTGAACTGGGAAGGGTCGCGGTCCTTGACCTTTTCAAGCAGGCGCAGGGAGTGGAAATAGCGCGCGCCGGGGCGGATCGAGAGGTAAAGCCGCGGCACGGTTTCGAGGTTGTGGTTGAAGACGTCGGGCCTTGCGTCGATGACAGCAGTCTCCCAGCCGTCCTTTCGCAGGAAATCGGGGGTCAGGATCTCGATGGTCGTGGTGGGAGCCGCGGCGCGGATTGCAGCGATGGTCTCGACGAAGTGCAGGGCGCCGCCGTCTTCGAGATCGTCCCGGTCGACCGATGTGATCACCACGTGCTGGAGGCCCATCTCTGCAACGGCATCGGCAACCCGGACGGGCTCCGAGCGGTCGAGGGGGAGCGGCTTGCCTGTGGAGACATTGCAGAACGAGCAGGCGCGGGTGCAGGTCTCGCCCATGATCATCATGGTGGCGTGTTTCTTGTCCCAGCACTCACCCATATTGGGGCAACCGGCTTCCTCGCAGACGGTAACAAGACCCTTGGACTTCACGATCTCGCGGGTTTCCAGGTAGCCCTTTGACGTGGGGGCCTTGACCCGTATCCAGTCCGGCTTGCGCAGGGCGGGCGTATCGGGGCGGTTTCGCTTCTCCGGGTGGCGGTGTTTCGCCGCCGACTGGGCCTGGGTATCGATGAGGGTCGCCATGGATCAGATGTGGCGTACGCCGGGCCTGTGATCAAGCCGGGACGGATGCAGGGGTGCTGCGGCGATATTGCATGGCGCGGAATGATCCGTACTTATTTGGGAGCCCATCGCAAAGGAGCGACCCATGGCCCGCGACACCGCCTCCGCCCAATCGCCGGCGGCCGATATCCCCAAACCGATCCGCTATGATGACAAACGCACCCGCAGGGATGTGTTCACTGCCCTTATGGCAGCCGCCCGGGCGTTCGGACCAGGCCAGATTGCGGTGGTCGATGGTGATGGCTCGGAGCACAGCTACAAGATGATCATCCAGCGCGCTTTCGCGTTGGGAGCGGCGCTGAAAAGCCGAACGAAAGCGGGGGAAAACGTCGGTGTTCTGTTGCCCACTGGCATCGGCGCCGTGCTGACCTTCTTTGCGCTGAGCTGCTATGGGCGCGTGCCGGCGATGCTCAACTTCACGGCGGGCTCAAGGAACATCAAGGCGGCGCTGAAGGCCGGCGAGATCCGGTCGATCATCACGGCGAAGCGTTTTGTTGCGCTGGGTGCACTGGAGCCGCTGATCGAGGAGATCGAAACCGATGCCGCGATGATTTACCTGGAGGACGTGCGCGAAGAGATCGGCCTGAAGGAAAAGCTCGCAGGGGGGCTGGGCCCGCTCATGCCGCAGCTTGTCCGCTCGCGCGCTGCCCATGACACGCCGGGCGTGGTGTTGTTTACCTCGGGCACCGAGGGCGATCCCAAGGGTGTCGTGCTTTCCCATCGCAACATGCTGGCGAACGTCGAGCAGGTGCGGGCGCATATCGGCCTCGACGCCAAGGCCGACAGCGTTTTCAATCCCTTGCCGACCTTCCACTGTTTCGGGCTGACGGTGGGCGCAATCCTTCCCCTGATGGCGGGCGTGAAAGCGATCTTCCATCCCACCCCGCTGCAGCCGCGCGAGATTGCGGGTCGGATTCGGGAAACCGGTGCGACCATCCTGCTGGCGACCGACACGTTCATCTCCCAGTACGCCCGGGCGGGTGGGGCTGACGACCTGTCCAGTGTGCGATTGGCGGTGTGCGGGGCTGAACGGGTACGGGACGAGACTCGGCAACTGGTCCGGCGCAAGTTCGATATCGAGATCCTCGAGGGGTATGGTGCAACCGAAGCGGCGCCCGTGGTGGCGGCCAACCAGATGGAGCACAATCGACCCGGCACCGTTGGCCGATTGATGGCCGACATGGAGTACGACCTTGTTCCCGTCGAGGGCATCGAAGAGGGTGGCCGCCTGAGGATCCGCGGGCCGAACATCATGATGGGCTATCTGAGGATGACCAATCCCGGCGTGATCGAAGCGCCGACCGATGGCTGGCATGATACCGGTGACATTGTCTCGTTCGACGAGGATGGCTCTATCCGCATCAAGGGCCGGGTCAAACGGTTCGCCAAGATCGGTGGCGAGATGGTTTCGCTTGCGGTGGTCGAAAACTGCGCCAGCGCCATCTGGCCCGACCATGCCCATGCCGCAGCATCCCTGCCCGACCCGCGCAAGGGCGAGCAGGTGGTCCTGTTATCGGAAAGCCCCGATGCGAACCGGACAGAGATTATTGCCTGGGCGCAGAACCACGGCGTATCGGAACTCACGATCCCGAAACGGATCTATCATGTGGACGCAATCCCCATCCTGGGCACCGGAAAGCTCGACTATGGCGCAATCCAACGCCTCGCCCGTGATCTGAGCGAGGCGTAGGCACAGGTCAGGGCCGCGACGCGGTGCGTTCAGAACCGGCACTTGCGGCCCAGGAGCCGCCCTGTAGGCGGCGCGCACCGTAATATAGCACTATCATGGCCGTGGCTGGTCGAGGTGGCACCGAATGGTCGCACCGTCCCTCGGCGAAGGTCGGCCGCCATCGATTGCCTACAAGATTGTAATATTGTATCGGCTGAGTGTGGCTGAAATCCAGCGTCAAGTCGTGACGGAGCTTAATGTGTTGGTGCGAACACTTGTCCTTGTCAGTGTCTTTTTCGCAGTTGCCGTCACGGCGTCCGCCGAGGAGCGCTATACGCCCGAACCCCTCGAAACGTTGCTTGCCACCGGTGCCACCTACGATCCCGATATCCCGACCCCGGAAGCTGTTACCGGCTATGGTGTGGGCGAGATCATCTGGCCGCACGAACTGGTGGTGCAGTATGTGCGGGCCCTAGAGGGCACATCCGACCGGCTGCGGGTCGAGCAGGTTTCCGAAAGCCACTTCGGTCGCCCGATTTTCGCGATTTACGCATCGAGCCCCGACAACCTCGCCCGCCTCGATGAGATCAAGGCGGGGCGACGTGCCGTGCTGAACGGTGAGGCGCCAGGGACCGGCCTCGGTGTTCTCCAGGTGAATTACGGCGTGCACGGCTCGGAGCCTTCATCCTACGATTCCGCGCCATTGATGATGTATCACCTGGCTGCGGCACAGGATGAGGCGACCCAGTCCCTCCTGGACAACAATGTCATTATCCTGATCACGACAATCAACCCGGACGGCGCGAGCCGGATGGCAAACTGGATCAATGCCCACCGCGCCGAGGTGCCTGTATCCTTTCCCGATCACCGCGAGCGGCAGGGCTTCTTCGGCTGGGGACGGACCAACCACTACTTCTTTGACCTCAACCGGCAATGGTTGCCGGTGGCGCAACCGGAGAACCATGGCCTGGTCTCGCACATGCAGGAATGGCTCCCCCTGCTGGTGATCGACAAGCACGAGATGGGGGCGAATGCGACCTACTTCTTCAGCCCCGGTCCGCTAGAGACCGTCAATCCCCTGTTCGACGACGAGTCCTACCAGATCGCGACCGACCTGAGCGAAACGCTGTTCGGTGTCTTCGATGAGCTTGGGCAGTTGTCGGTTCGCCAGGAACTTTTCGACGACTATTACCTTGGGTACGGATCGAGTTATCCAAACCTCCTCGGCGCTGTTCCGTTTCTGTTTGAGCAGAGTTCGTCCCGCGGCATGGTCCAGGATACCGTGGATGGGCTGGCCCGCTATGACGAGACCATCTCGGAGCAGTTCCAGGCCGCCATAGCGCTGCTTGCCGAGACGTCGCGCCAGCGCCAGAGGCTTCAAACGTTCCAGTCCAGGTGGTTTGCCGAAGCCTCTGACAAGGCAGGGGACAATCCGACAAAGGCCTATGTCTTCACATCGAACGACAGGGGCCGCATGGCGCGGTTCCTCGACCTGTTGAGTACGCACGGCGTTGCTGCCAGTTTCGTGGATACCGATCTCACGGTGGACGGGGAGACTTTCGAGGCGGGCGCCAGCGTGGTGGTGTCGCTGGACCAACCGCGTTACGCGCTCGTGGAAGGGATATTCGGCATACAGACGCCGCGCGATGACCAGGTCGCATTCTATGACGTCTCGGGGTGGACCTTGCCCCATGCCTTCGGCTTGCGTCACGCGGCCCTGACCTCCCGCCAGGCGGGCCGAGCCCGCGGGGGAGCTGCGGCCACGGTTGACGCCCTGCCCACTCCCGCCATCCCGCCGTCACCCGATAGCGGTGTGCTCGCCTACGTCTTCGACTGGTCGCATTTCAATGCGCCGCGGGCGGTCAATCGCATGCTGAGCCATGAGCTTCGGGCCAAGGTGATTCCCGATCCGATAACGCTTGAAACCCCGGGAGGCTTTGTCGAGATACCGCGCGGCGCGGTGCTCGTGCCAACCCAGCGTCAGGACCTGTCGCCGGCGGAGATCCATGCCCTCGCAGTCCGTGCGGTTGAGGAGGACGGTGTCACGGTCCACGCCGCACTGACCTCGCGCACGCCATCGGGGTCCGATCTCGGCGGGTTCGACGTGGACGGGCTTGAGGCACCCAAGGTGCTTCTCCTGACCGGTCGCAATGGTGCTGGGAGCCGTGTTTCGGACAATGATGCCGGCGAGGTGTGGCACTACCTCGACAAGATGCTGCATATCCCTGTCACGATGATGGATATCAGTGACGTGGGTCCCGGCCAGCTCGCAGACCACACCCATGTCATCGCCGTCGGCGGCGCATATGATGGGCTTTCAGAGACGTTTGCCGAGACGCTGAAGACCTGGGTCAATGGTGGCGGTGTCTTTATCGGCACCCAACAGGGCGCTGAATGGGCCGTTGCCCAGGGCCTCGCTGAGATCTCGATGCTGGGGGTCGAGCGCGCCGGCGAAGACGCTGGAGATGTAGAGACAACGGGCGATGAGGAAGGGGACCCACCCGCTCCGGTCGCCTATGAGGACAAGCAGGACCACGACCGCGAGGAACGCATCAGCGGCGCCGTGTTTGCCGGCGTGATCGATCCCACCCATCCGCTCGGCTTCGGGTATGAGGGTGAGGCGATTTTCATCCACAAGGAAGGCGAGAAGGGATTTGAGCCCGGTGAGAACCCCTTTGGCCTCGTCGTTCGCTATGCCGATGAGCCGCTGGCGTCGGGCTATGCCTCGGCTGCCAACCTGGAGCGCCTGTCGGGCAAGGGCATGCTGGCGGCCGAGCGCGTGGGCGAAGGCGCGGTGATCCTGTTTGCGGACAATCCGAATTTCCGGGCCTACTGGCTGGGGACCAAGCGGCTTTTCTCGAACAGCCTGTTCTTTGGAACAACCTTCTCCAGCCCCGCGCCGCGGCCATAGCTCAATGACACTTTCAGCGTATCCGAATGCCAGTGTCCTGTGCTCGCGGACCTCTGGCTTCGCCAAGCGCTCGAACGGCGGCTCCCTCGGTTACGCGCAAGGGGCTTTCGGTCGCTCCGGGGGTATGATCCCTCAGGCCCGTTTCAAACGGGCCATCAGGCTGGATGTGTCCCAGCGGTTTCCGCCCATGGCCTGAATGTCTGCGTAGAACTGGTCGACCAGGGCGGCGATCGGGGCGCTGGAACCGCTTTCGCGGGCCGCGTCGAGGGCAATGCGGAGATCCTTTCGCATCCAATCGACGGCGAACCCGAAGTCGTACTCCCCTGCGACCATCGTTTTCCAACGGTTTTCCATCTGCCAGCTCTGCGCTGCACCGCCCGAAATCGCCTCGATCACCTTCGCCGCGTCGAGCCCGTTGGCGTCGGCAAAGGCGAGTCCCTCTGCAAGGCCCTGAACAATGCCCGCAATGCATATCTGGTTGACTGACTTGGCGAGTTGGCCGGCGCCGGTGTCGCCGATAAGCGTGATGCGGGCAGCGTAGGCATCCATCACCGGCACGGCCTTTTCATAGGCGGCGGCATCGCCGCCACACATCACGGTGAGCGCGCCTTTCAGGGCACCAGCTTCGCCGCCGGAAATGGGCGCGTCGATGAACGCCACGCCCTTCGCCCGGGCCCGGGAGTGGAGTTCTCGGGCG
Source organism: Pseudomonadota bacterium (assembly GCA_038522375.1). Taxonomy (GTDB): domain Bacteria; phylum Pseudomonadota; class Alphaproteobacteria; order Caulobacterales; family Hyphomonadaceae; genus UBA5336. The sequence goes on along the minus strand of JBCBKE010000030.1, from coordinate 10,885 downwards.
AGGCCTGCACTGGCGGTCGTGTGGTCGACGACTACCATGCCGCCGCCAATGGCAGGTTCGACCTGATCGTAGACGGCCCTTACGTCAGGGTCATCTCCCAGGCACATGATCACGAACTCAGCCCCAAAGGCCGCGGCGGCTGGGTCTGCAGCCGTCAGTCCCTTGTGCTTTTCGGCCCAGTTGGTCGCTTTCCCGGCGGTACGGTTCCAGACGGTGACCTTGTGGCCGGACTTCGCCAGGTGTCCCGCCATGGGGCCGCCCATGACGCCCAAACCAAGAAATGCCACACGTGCCATGACCGTTTCTCCGATGCCGCACGATCCACGTGCCCGGACCCGACACATAGGTCAAATTTGCCGGAAATCCGGGGGTGGGTCGTGAAGGGATCTAAAGCCTGTTGGGGTAACCCTGTCCTCGCAGATCAGAAAGATCCCTTGTCCGATGGCATACCCCCATGCCTCTAGGCGCAATGCGGGCAGAATGCCCAGCGCGCCTGCCCGCCCGATGGGCACCTGGAAGCTCGCCTATGCGGACTTCCTGACTGCGCTTGCGGCGTTTTTCCTGGTCATGTGGCTGGTCAAGGGCATGCCCCAATCGGGACGGGAGGATATCGCCGACTATTTCGCGGCCGCTGCTCCCGCCGGCACCCTTGCAACCGATACAGAGGTCCCCGACCCCCTGATCCATCTGTCCGCAGCGATCGCGGCGTCGCCCGCTTTCGCCGACGCCGGCGACACGCTTGACCTTGTCATCCTGCCAGACGGCATCCGCATCGACCTGATGGACCAGTCCGACGCATCGCTTTTCGCGCGGGGCGATACCGCGATCACCGCCCATGGCCAGACCGTCTCTGAAGCGCTTTTCACCGCGCTCTCCGACCTGCCCTACGCCATTACGATGGAAGGGCATACAGATGCGTTTCCCTATGCCAGCGGCCAGCACAGCAACTGGTCATTATCGACCGGCCGGGCGGAAACGATGCGCCGGCTGGCGATCGCTGCCGGCATCGATCCTGCCCGCATTCGGGCTATCATCGGCTATGGCGACCGGAAGCCGCGGCTGCCGCGTCAGCCCCATCACCCCACAAACCGACGTGTGACAGTTATCTTGCATGTGCCGCCGCACTCTAGCATTCCTGTAACCTGACCCGTCGCGGAGGATGATTTGCTCGCAGAGTGGCTTGCGGGCTGGCCTATCTGGGCCAGTCTTCTCATCGTTGGCGTAACCGTTGTCTTCTATGTGCTGGACCGGTTTTCCATGGAGATCATCTCCGTGGGCGTGATCGCATCGCTGCTCCTCGTCTTCTCCCTGCCGGGCGCGACGACCCCCGACGGCGTGCCGATCACATCGGCCAGCATCCTGTCAGGGTTTGGCAACCCTGCGCTGATCACCATCATGGCGCTGCTGGTGGTCGGCCAGGGCCTGTTTCAAACCGGTGCGGTTGAAGGGCCAACCCGGGCGCTGACCCAATCGTACAGCCGCGCGCCGCTTTTCACCCTGCTCGGCGCTTTCGGGTTCGTGTTCGCGATCAGCGCCTTCATCAACAACACCCCGGTCGTGATCATGTTCCTGCCGGTGATGAGCGCGATTGCGGTCAGCATGTCGGCCTCACCATCCAAGCTGATGATGCCGCTCAGCTTCGTATCGATTTTTGCGGGCATGACCACGCTGATCGGCACGTCGACAAACCTGCTCTCGGCCGAGGTCTATGAACGGATCGAGGGCGTACCGCTGGGGTTTTTCGAGCAAACGCCGATTGGATTGATTCTGGCGGCGGTGGGCGCCCTCTACGTCGCCCTCACTGGCCGTTTCCTGTTGCCCGTCCGAAGCGGGATGGACGAGGACATCCTGACCGGGTCTGGCAAGCAGTTCGTGGCGCAGATCGAAGTGAGCCATGATCATTTCCTGTTCGGCAAACGGCCAGTGGCCGGCATGTTCAAGGACCTGCCCAACTTCACGGTCCGGCTGATCCAACGGGGCGAGCGGGCGATCCTGCCCCCGTTCGACGATGTGACCTTGCAGGCCGGCGATCTCGTCATCGTGGCGGCAACCCGCCAGGCACTCATGGATGTCTTGTCCTCCCAACCCACCATGCTGGAACAGATCTGGCGGAGCGGCAGCGGAGTGCTCACCGATGATGGTGCATCGCCGCGTTCGCTGGTCCTGACCGAGGCGGTTGTGGCGCCCGGGTCGCGCATGGCGGGCCGTACGATCGAGATGCTAGGCTTCCGGCGGTTGAGCCGGGCCGTCGTCATGGGCATCCAGCGCCGGTCGCACATGATTCGTACGAAGCTGGATGAAATCCGGCTGGAGGCAGGCGATACCCTGCTCCTTTGCGGGCCGATCGATGCCCTGCGCGAATTGCGTTCCAGCCGGGACGTGATCCTTCTGGAGTGGTCGCAGACGGAGATTCCGCTCACGGGCAATATCGTGGCGGCCCGCCTGATCGGGCTGGCAATGGTTGTGGCGGCAGCGTCGGGCGTATTGTCGATCCTGAATGCATCGGTGCTGGCTGCGGTGGCAATGATCCTGTCTGGATGTCTCAACACACGGCAGGCCAGCCGCGCGCTCGATCTCCGTATCTTCCTGCTGATCGGCGCAGCCCTTGCAATGGGCGCAGCACTGGAACAAACCGGTGCTGCAAGCCTTGTCGCGACGGGGATCGTGTCCCTGGCAGAGCCCTTTGGACCCCTGGCTGTGCTGTCGGTCATCTTTTTGACGGTGGCCGTGATGACAAATCTGATCAGTAATGCCGCAACTGCCGTTCTGTTTTCACCCATTGCGCTGGCCGCCGCCGACCAGGCCGGCGCCGAGCCCTTGCCCTTCATTCTGGCCGTCATTTACGGCGCAAACTGTTGTTTCGCCACGCCTATCGCCTATCAGACGAACCTTTTGGTCATGGGTCCTGGACACTATAAATTCAGTGACTTCTTTCGATTCGGCGGCCCGCTCGTGTTGCTTCTGTGGCTAACGTTTACCATCGTCGCCCCTTGGCGCTTTGATCTTGGGATGCATTAATCACCGTAATGAAGCTGAACGACTCGCATACCTTCCCACTTGGGCTGAAGCGCAATGTCCGCTTCTACATGACCAATCCTGCGCCGTGCCCCTACATGCCCGGCAAGCGGGAGCGTAAAGCGTTCACATCCCTGGCCGTGTCAGATGCTGATGCCCTCCATGACACGCTCAGCAAGTCGGGGTTTCGGCGGTCCCAGGGGATAGCGTACCGGCCGGCGTGTCCGAGCTGCAATGCGTGCCGATCGGTCCGGGTTGACGTGCAGCAGTTCAAGTTCAGCCGAAACCAGCGCCGGGTCCTGCGCGCCAATGAGGACCTTGTCCGCTATCCCGTGGCAGCGCAGGCAACACGCCAGCAATACCGTCTTCTGAAGCGCTACCTGCGGGGGCGTCACAATGGGGGCGGGATGTCCGACATGTCCTACCGCGACTATGTCTCGATGGTGAGCGACAGCCCTGTGCAGAGCCTTATCTTCGAATACCGCGCCAGCAACGCGCCGAACGCACCGTTGGTCGCCGCGGCCATTACCGATGTGCTGCGCGATGGCCTCTCCATGGTTTACACGTTTTACGAACCCGACATGGATGCTCGCAGCCTGGGACGTTTCATGATCCTCGATCATATTCGTGAGGTTGCCACACTTGGCCTGCCACACCTGTATCTGGGTTATTGGATCAAGGGCAGCGAGAAGATGCACTACAAGCGGCAATACCGCCCGCTTGAAGTGCTGGATGGGGACCGGTGGCGCCCCCTGCTGGACAGCGAATAGTCCATCCTCTTACAAGACAGTCTTAAAAGAAGGCGGGAGGAATGGGCATGGTGAATCGGCGCAAGGTCTTGGGTGCAGCCGCAGTTGGCGCTGCGGGTCTGGCGGTGACGGCTTGCGGGCAGTCTGCAGGCGATGCTGCGCCCGGCGCGCCGTCTATTGCCGTGAGGCGCCGCCGGCTCAACATGGTGACGACCTGGCCGAAAAACCTGCCGGGCCTTGGCAAGGCCGCCGAACGGGTCGCCGAATATATCGGCCAGCTTTCCGACGGCCAGATCGAGGTGAAAGTGTTTGCCGCCGGTGAACTCGTGCCCGCCTTCGAGGCATTTGATGCGGTCGTCGATGGTTCGGCTGACCTCTACCACGGGGCTGAATACTACTGGAAAGCGAAGTCGGAAGGTTATCCCTTCTTCACGGCAGTACCGATGGGCATGACGGCCCAGGAAATCATGGGCTGGATCGACTTTGGCGGTGGCCAGGCGCTCTGGGACGAATTGGCCGGGCAGTTCGGTGTGAAACCTCTCCAGGCCGCCAATACGGGCCACCAGATGGGGGGCTGGTTCAAGACAGAGATCAACAGTCTCGATGATTTCAGCGGGTTGAAGATGCGGATCCCGGGCCAGGGCGGCGACATGGTGCGCGCGCTTGGGGGTGCCGCGGTGGCTTTGTCGGGGGGCGAGATCTATCAGGGGCTCCAGACCGGGCAGATCGATGCGACCGAATGGGTGGGCCCGTGGAACGATTTCTACCTGGGGTTTCACCGGGAGGCACCCTTCTATTACGGCCCTGGCTTCCACGAGCCGGGCGCATCACTGGCCGTTGGCATCAACCGGGGCGTCTGGGACGACCTGACGCCGACCGAGCAGGCGATCATCCAACAGGCCTGCCAGTCGGTGAACCATCTCTCGCTCGGTGAATTCACCTATGAGAATGCGCGCCACCTCGATATTCTGGTGCAAGAGCACGACACGCAGCTTCGCAACTTTCCCGAGGATGTGGTCAGGGCCATGGGCGAGGCCGCACTGGATATTCGTAGCGATGCCGGCAATAGCGGTGCCATCGAAAGCCGCATCTATGAGAGTTTCGAAACGGCGATCAAATCCATGCGCGGCTGGGCCAAGGTGTCAGACGGCACCTACTACAATGCCCGTGAGCTGGCATCGCAGTAGCCGGTCTTGGCAGAGTTTTTCCTCACGCTTGGGACGGTTCTGAAGTGGCTGGGCTTTCTCTCTGGTCCGCTTTTCCTGTTGCCATTGCTTGTGTTGGTCAGGCCGAAGCCGATCGCACCGATTGCCTCGGCGCTAGCGGATGGTCTGGACCGGGTCAGCGAGGCGGCGCTGAAGGCGGCCATGGCGGCGGGGGTGTTGATGCTCTTCGCGCAGATTGCCGTGGTTCTGGCACGCTATGTTTTCGGCCTCTCCTTTTCCTGGCTCAGCGAGCTTGTGACTTACGGTTTCGCGGCCATGTTTCTGTTGGCATCGGCGGCGACCTTGCGTGATGATGGGCATGTGCGAGTGGACATCCTCAGGCCGCGACTGTCCGCACGGGGCCGGGCGATGGTTGAGCTGGCTGGCACGTATGTCTTCATCTTTCCGATCTGTATCCTGATCTTCTGGGCAGCCATTTCGCCAAGCTTCGTGCGGTCGTGGGCCAATTTCGAAGCGTCGCGGGAAAGCGATGGCCTGCCGCTGCTGTTCCTTTTCCGCACCCTGGTGCCTGCATTTGCCGCCCTCCTCATGGCCCAGGGGCTGTCTCAAGCCCTGAAAGCTGCGCTGGTCCTGAGGGGCGAGCGGGAGGAAGACAGCCTGCACCGGCAAGGAGGCGTGGCCTGATGGAGATCGAGGTCCTGCTCGCCATCACCATGTTCCTGGTGGCCATCGGCGCGCTGCTGGCCGGCTTTCCGGTTGCGCTGACCCTTGGAGGGGTCGCGTTGGTGTTCGCACTGATCGGGATTGGACTTGGGGCATTCCCTGAGCCGTTGTTGCGGGCGTTCCCGAACCGCATCCAGGGCGCGATGGAGAATCAGGTCCTGATCGCTGTCCCGCTGTTTGTCCTGATGGGTGTGATCCTTGAGCGCTCCAAGGTGGCCGAAGACCTGCTCCATATTGCCGGCCGCCTGCTGGGCAAGATGCGGGGGGGGCTTGGCTTTGCCGTGATTGGTGTGGGGGCCTTGCTGGCTGCGTCGACGGGCATTGTCGGGGCGACGGTGATCACCATGGCGCTGATCGCGTTGCCGACGATGCTGCGGGAGGGTTACGATCCGCGCCTGGCATCGGGAACCATTGCCGCGTCGGGAACGCTTGGACAGATCATTCCGCCATCCATTGTCCTGATCCTGCTGGCCGATGCCATTTCCAATGCGAACCAGACGGCCAGCGCATCGGCCGGTGTGGGACCCAGCGTGGTCTCGGTTGGAGACCTGTTCGCCGGGGCCCTGATCCCGGGCCTTCTGCTTGTCTGCATCTACCTGCTCTACGTCCTTTACCATGCGCTGTTCCGGCCCGAGACATGCCCGCCGGTCTCGCAGATGGATGAAGACCCGGTTTCGGCGAGTGACATGGCGTTTGGGCTGGGCGCCCCGCTTCTTCTGATCATCACGGTTCTTGGCTCGATCCTTGGCGGAATAGCCTCGCCGACGGAAGCTGCTGCAGTGGGCGCGGTCGGTGCACTGCTGTTGGCGGGTTTGCGCCTGTCGGTTGACCAGCCGGCCTGGTCAAGACGGGCACTTGTGCTCGGGCTCCTGGCGCTGGTTGTGGTGTTCACCATGGCCGGGACGCTGGACTTGCGGGTCAACAGGGCTGACCTCACCAGCGGCGATATGGCAGCCATCACCGTGGCCGCTGCCCTTTGCCTTGTGTTCTTTGCGAGCCTTGCCATCGCGCTGCTGGTCCTGTCGCGCGCAGGGCAGCTGAGACCGGCGCTATCGAATGCGTCATCGATTACGGCGATGGTGTTCCTGATCCTGATTGGGGCCTCCCTTTTCTCGCTCGTTTTCCGAGGGTTCGGTGGCGATGACTTCGTCGCAGACCTTCTGGCGGCAACACCCGGCGGGGCGTGGGGCGCGCTGGTGATCACCATGCTTGTGATGTTCGTCCTGGGCTTCTTTCTCGATTTCATAGAGATCGTCTTCGTTGTCGTCCCATTGGTCGCACCACCCTTGATCATCATGGGCTTCGATCCGGTTTGGCTGGCGATACTGATGGCGCTGAACCTGCAGACCAGCTTCCTGACCCCGCCTTTCGGTTTTGCGCTGTTCTACCTGCGCGGCGCCGCACCCGAGTCCCTGTCCACGATAGATATCTGGCGGGGTGCGATCCCCTTTATCGGCCTGCAGATCACCATGATCGCCCTGGTGGCCACTTTCCCCTTGCTAGCGACGCACCTCCCCGAGATCGCAGCACGATAAGACTGTGCTGCCTGACGGGTCGTTTGCGCGCCCCTGTGCTCCTCAGGCCCAGCCTTGCAGCTTTGCAGCATGGGCGCGGACCTGCTCCGGACTTCCCAGCAATTGCCGGTTCGCGCCGATCCGCTTGAACCAGTAATGAAGACCGACTAGGTCAGTAAAACCCATGCCGCCGTGCACTTCTGTGGCCGTGCGTGCAATGAAAGTGCCGGTTTCGGAGAGGTGTGCTTTTGACAGGCAGGCCATCACGGCGCCCTCCTCCATCCCTTCGTCCAGGGCGTGGGCCGCGTGCCATACAAGCGCCCGGCTGGGTTCTAGTGCGGCGGCCATCTCGGCGCACATGTGTTTTACGGCCTGGAAGCTGCCGATCGCGCGGCCGAATTGCTTGCGCTCCAGCGCATAGGCGACGGCCTTGTCCAGCATGGACTGGGCAGCGCCCAGCGTATCGGCGGCCAGCAACAAGCGCCCGGCCTCGATCATCCTGTCGGCGGCGTCTGATCCATTTTCTCCGGTCAGGAGCACGGCAGGGGTCGCATCGAACACGAGCTCGGCAAAATCCCGCGTGCGGTCGATCGTATCGAGCCGGCGACGGGCCAGTCCTTCGGCATCCATGGCGGTCATATGTAGCCGGCCATCCCGGTCAGAGACGAGGACGTGGGTGGCCGTTTCCGTTTCCAACGCGAACAAGGACGTCCCGTTGAGTACGCCGCCGGATGCCGTGATCGCCGCACCTTCCCGCGCTCCGATCCGTTCCATCACGGCAACGCCGACCCTGACGTCGCCCGATGCGATCTTTGGCAACCATTCGGCTTGCTGCGCCTTGGTTCCGGCGCCGGCCAGCCCAATCACAGCCATCACGGCGCTCGCAAGGAAGCCGGCAGGGGTGACCGCCGCGCCCAGTTGTTCCTGGACGACAACGGCGTCAAGGAGCCCAAGACCCAGCCCGCCATGGCTTTCGGGTACCATCAGTTGCGGAAGCCCGAGTTCATTGAGCGCTGCGGCAATCGCCGCTGCCGCATGACTGTCGCCGTCTGCGACCCGGCGGACGTCATCAAGTGGGCTCACGCTGGCGAGCACACCTTTCAGGGAGTCTTGCAACATCACCTGGTCGTTGGAGAGTGAAAAATCCATGGGGTGCCTTAAAGGGCTGGAGCGGGTTTGGGTTCGCGGGGCATGCCAAGGCCGCGCTCGGCGATGATGTTCTTCTGGATCTGGGCCGTACCGCCGCCGATGATCAGGCCCAGATCGTACATGTACCGCCACTGCCACTCGCCGAAATCGCGCAGGTAAGGGGTATCTTCCCCGTAAAGGAGACCCAGTTCGCCCATGGCATCGATCGCCAGCCGTGCAAGTTCATGGTTCAGCTCACAGCCCTCGAGTTTTACAATGAGGCCTGCCATTCCGGCTGGAGACTGACGGGCCCGGGCGGACATGGTGCGAAGGCCATTGGCCTGCATGGCGTAGACACGCGCCTGGAGTGCGACGAGCCTGTCCCGCATGACCGGATTGTCGATAAGGCGTTCACCGCCGATCGTTTCGCGTTTCATCAGATCGGCGATTGCGAGCAGCCGGGCCTTGGCGGCATTAGGGTCACCGAGCATGCCCCGCTCATGGGTCAGGGTGGCGTTGGCGACGGACCAGCCGTCACCGGGTTTGCCCACGATCTGGGAAGTGGGGACCCGAACATCGGTGAAGAACACTTCATTGAAATTGGCTGCGCCTGTCATGTCGACCAGCGGACGAACCTCGATTCCGGGGGTCGCCATCGAAAAGACGAGGTAGGAAATGCCGGCATGCTTCCTGGCGTCCGGTTCGGTACGCACGAGACAGAACATCATGTCGGCCTGCTGCGCTGTCGATGTCCAGATCTTCTGGCCGTTGATGACGTAATCGTCGCCGTCAAGGTGGGCCCGCGTTGACAGACTGGCGAGGTCGCTTCCGGCACCCGGTTCCGAGTAGCCCTGGCACCAGACGATCTCGCCAAGGAGCGTCGGCTTGATGAAGGCTTCCTTCTGGGCTTCTGTTCCGCACTCAAGCAGGGTCGGGACAAGCATGGAAATGCCCTGCCCCGCCAGCCCTGTCGACACACGCGCCTTGGCAAATGCCTCGGCGATGATGCGTGACTTGAGGATATCGGGGGCAGCCCCGAACCCGCCATAGGCCTTGGGAATGGTGCGCGCGGCGTAGCCGTGTTCGATCAGGCGTTTTTGCCAGGCGAGGCGTTTGGAGTTTTTCAGCCCCCGGTCAGTGGGCCCCGGTGCCTTGTCTGCATGGGCGCTAAGGAAATCTTCGACCTCGCGCTGGAACGCCACGTGCTCCTCGTTCAACGACAGGTCCATCAGATTGTCTCCCTCATGCGCCGCATACCGGCCGCGGGCGGTGTCTCCGGCGGGCCGGCAAAGCACTGGGCGATCGACATCCAGGCATTGGCGATGGGACCGGTAGCCTTCAGGTCCGTGTCGGCGATGTTCCGGGTCTGGGTCACAACCTGGCAGAACGCGGTGGCTGACCCCTCGATACATTCTGTCTTGCTTGGCTCGCCATGGGTCCATGTCTCGCCCGATGGTGCGGTCAGGACGAGATGGGGCATGGGCTCGGGCACATCCTGTTTGCGGTTTCGGAACGTCCAACCGAAGGTGTTGACGCCCAGCACGACGATGTTGCGGATCCGGTCACCATCCTGTCGCGCGACGCCCAAGGCATCGTAGATCGCCTGGCCGTGGGCCCAGGTTTCCATCAGCCGGGCTGTGATCGAAGACCGCGCACTCATATCGGGGCCCGCCCACTTCAGCCGCTGTTTCGGATCGGCCTTTGCGAACTGGTCGGCGGTTGCATGCATATCCTCGTGCCAGGCGGCCAGCAGGGCCTGGCCCTCGCGGTTTGCGCAATACTTGGCTTCGAAGGCGCGCATGCCGCCGGCCGCACTTGCCGCGTCCCGCATGCGGCCGTGCAAGGTGGCTTCGTTGGTGAGTTGGAAGCCCGCCATCTGATTCCAGAAATAGAGGTGGGTGAGGATCGCGTCGAGGGTCCAGCCCTTGAACCCCGTCGGAGTCCCGAACCGGCCATCCTCGACCGGTTTCAGAAGGTCGAAAAGCGCCTCGCTTTCGGCCCGAAAGTCATCGGCCTGGGGGATTGCCATGGGCGTTCGCCTCCCGCTTGCAGGTCATGTTACCTGACCCGTTCACCACAAGGAATACGATGCAAACCCCGCGGAAATCAATGCATGACGTGGGGGCCTTTCTACCGGCGCCCGCTTGCGGAAACGACGGCCCGGTCCTTGTTGTACAGACCGGGCCGATTTACGGATGATAGCGCGGCACATGGATCATGCGCCAGTCCGACTTGCTTGTGCGCAGGACGTGCCTGCATTCGTTTTTGAAGCCCCATCTCGCAAGCCTAGTGGCGGTTTGCGAGACGTGTCCGCCGGCGGCGGCGCGTGACCAAGGTCCGCTCCTTGTGGATCTCGGGGCCATCGGCGGGTTTGGCCGCCGGTGCCTTGATCGCTGGAACGGTTTGGCGCCTGGCCTCATTGGGTTGGGCCGGGTGGATGTCATCGGGGAAGACATCCGGTGTCACCGGCGGATGAGCCGGCGTCGGCCGACGGAAGAAGGTCTGGATCGTCTTGAACATTGGGTCTCTCCGGGTTCTGTGCGACGACCATCATCGCACGAGTGCTGTTTCGCCGATTTCGCCTCTGGGG
>JBCBKE010000029.1:0-36543 GCA_038522375.1 Pseudomonadota bacterium | reverse complement strand
CGGTGTGGCAGGCCGCGACAGCGTTTGAGGATCGGCAGAGGTGACGGGCGAAGGGTTCGGCGATGACCACCCGCCAGCCGGCACCGTGGAGGGCGCGGGCAATATCGAGGGCCTTGGGCAGTCGGCCGAGGGTTAGAAGCGCGGTCTGAGCCATCGGAGACTGGGGCCGTCGTGGTGCCCGGTCTCAGCGCGCCGAAAGGCAGCGGACGAGCAGGGGGTGGTGGGTCTTGTGCTCCCGCGTGCGGGTGAACCCTGCCTCGCGGAGCATGGCCTCCAGCTCTCGGGCAGAGCGGGGGCGTCCGCTACCCATTGCCCAGAGGTACAGCCCGAAATAACTTTCGCCCATGGGTTCGGCGCCGCGGGTCTCGGCCATGGGTTCTGCAATGAGTAGCGTGCCGCCGTGGGGCAGGGCGCGGCGGATGTTCGTCAGGATGGCCATCGCGTCTGCGTCATCATGGTCGTGCAGGATACGGATCAGGGTTATGAGGTCGGTATCGTCTGGCAGGGGGTCTGTCCTCGCGTTGAGCCCGAAAGTGCGGACAGGCGGGACGGTGCCGGCAAAGCGCTCCCGGGCGAGATCGGTGACGGCTGGCAGGTCGCACAGGGTGCGGGCCAGGTGGGGGTGTTGCGCCCCGGCAGCGGCCAGGAAAGCACCGTTCCCACCGCCCACATCCATCAGGCTGCGATGGCGGTTGAACGGGTAGGCGGCGAGCACGTCGGCGGCGATGAAGCCCTGGGTTTCTGCCATCAGGGCGGAATAGTCGGTTACATCGGTCGGGTTGGCGCCTGTCGGGTCGGGCGCCTGCCCATAGCGCCAATAGCGGGCGAGCCGCGTCCCGGCCGAACGCTCGCGCAGCAGATCCAGCGGGTCTGAAAGATCCTTGTAGAGGTCACCATGGTGGCGGATCATCGAGAAGACCGATGGGTTGCCGAGCAGGGCGGCGCCCATGTCTCCAAGGGTATAGCGGCCATTGGGCAGGGCGTGGAACAGGGTCAGCGATGCGGCGGCACGCATGAGGCGGTCCGTGCCCTCAAGTGGCAGGCCCGTCTGGGCCGAAACCTCGGCGGGTGTCAGGGGAGTTTCGGACAGCTTGCTGAACAGGTCGAGTTGGACGCAGGCGAGCAGGACCTGGGAGTGGACGAATCCGGTGCATAGGCCAAAGAGCGCCTGGGCGTTCTTTCGGGCGGTCGGCCGGGTGAGGGGAAAGGCGGCTGCAAAGGCCTGGAAGCGGGGGCTCGCCAGCAAGGCGTTACGCCAACGGCGAAGGGGGCCAAGCCCGGCATCGGCACGGGGGCCGATATCCGGCGACGCCGGGGCGGGCCCGCCTGATTGGGGGCCAGCATCCGAGATCATGCTCACGCCAGGGCAGCGGCCAGCGGTGCGGGCACCAGCCGGGCAGCCTGGGCATGGACAAGGGTCTTCAGCGCGCCCGATCCCTCGCAGGCGGGAATACTGTCGGCGGCGGCCTGGACGAGGTTTTGCAAGCGCCGAACTGCGCCGGCACAGCCATAGGTGTCGACGGCATTGGGGCGCTGGTGTCTGGCGTCCTGGCCAGCGGGCTTGCCGAGGGCGTCGGCGTCCATGGCGAGGTCGCGGAGGTCGTCGGCGACCTGATAGGCTTCGCCGAGCCTGCGGCCGAGCGCTTCCCAGGGTTCGGGATCGGCACCCATGGCCGCCGCGCCGCCGGTGGTGGCGCCAACGAACAAGGCGCCCGTCTTGGCGCGATGGTAGGTCGTGAGATCGATGTCGTCTTCGCTTTCCCATGCCTGGCCGGCAACAATCCCATTGGGCATGCCAATGCTTTCAACCAGGATGCGGGTGACGCCAACCATCAGGTCAGGCGCGCGCATGAAACCCTCGGCAAGTGTTCCAAACGCTTTCACGATCAGTGCGTCGCCGGTCAGCAGCGCAATGGGTTCCCCATAGGCGACATGGACAGCGGGTTTACCGCGCCGCATGTCCGCGCCGTCAAAACAGGGCAGGTCGTCATGGACCAGCGAGGCGCAGTGCAGCAGTTCGATCGCGGCTCCTACGCTGGCGGCTGGAAGGAGGTCCCCTTCCGGGTCGCAGGCATAGGCAACCGCGAGGCAGAGTTGTGGACGCACCCGTGCACCGCCCGGGAAGACGGCATGGCGAATGGCGGCCGCGAGCTTTGGTGGTGGGCTGCCGCGCTCGTCGCGGGCGATGGCCTGCTCCAGAGTCCATTCAATGAGTGCGTCAACATCCATGGGCAGTCCCCTTCTACGACTGTCAACCTACGTGGACATTTGATTTTGTCAAATAAATTGGTCAAACTCCCGCTTAATTCAGAGGAGCTTGCGAACCGTTGGGGCAACGCAAACGCATCGCTATCATTGGTGCCGGTATGGGCGGGTTGTCGGCTGCCGCGATTCTGGCCCGCCATGGCGATGTCACGGTGTTCGAGCGAGCGGGCCGGCCGGGCGGCAAGATCAGGCAGGTGATGGCCGGTGGGCAGGCCATCGATTCGGGGCCAACCGTCTTCACGATGGACTGGGCGCTCGACCGTGTCTTTGGGGATGCCGGGGCGCGGCTCAGCGATCATGTGTCGCTAGAGCGCCAGGATATCCTGGCGCGCCACTATTGGGCGGATGGACTGGCGCTTGACCTGCACGCCGATGAGGCCCTTTCCGCAAAGGCCATCGCGAATGTGTTCGGTGCCGAGGATGGCAAGAATTACCAGGCATTCTGCGCGAAGACCAAAGCCGTTTTCGAGACCTTGAAAGCGCCGTTCCTGGAGTCTGAGAAGCCCAGCTTTTTCGGGTTGATGACCCAATGCTCGCCACTCGCCCTCCTGGGGACCGCGCCGTTCTCGACCTTGTGGTCTGAACTCTCCCGGACCTTCCGCGCACCACACCTGCGCCAGTTGTTTGGGCGCTACGCCACCTATTGTGGGGCTTCTCCTTTCCAGGCGCCTGCAACACTGATGCTGGTGGCCCATGTGGAGCAGACCGGTGTCTGGGCCGTCAAAGGCGGGATGCAGGCGGTTCCCGATGCGCTCGAACGGGTGGCGCGGGCAAACGGCGCCTGCTTCGAATATGGGGTCCATGTCTCTGAGATCGCGATCACTGGCGGAGCGGTCCGCGGCGTTCGTATCGGTGCGGAAAGCACCCCCGCGTGCCCGGGCGCGCGGGGCCCCGTCCGGCCGTTCGACATGGTCGTGATGAATGGCGATGTGGCCGCGCTCTCCTCCGGGGAAATGGGTGATGAGGCGGCCAGTCATATCCAGCGTCCGCGGGGTGCCGTCCGGTCCCAGTCGGCGATGACGTGGTCGATGCTGGCCGAACCAAGCGGAGCGCCGCTCTCCTACCACACCGTATTGTTTTCCGAAGACTACCCCAGCGAGTTCGAGTCCGTATTCGGAGCGTCTGCAGTCCCCGGCCAGCCGACGGTCTACGCCTGTGCGCCCGATCGGGCCGGGGGCCGTGCGCCCCAGGGGCCTGAGCGGCTCTTCTGTCTGATCAATGCACCGCCAAACGGCGATACCTGCGCCTATTCCGAGGAGATGATCCAGCAATGTCGCCAGACCATGATCGACCAGGCCAGCCGGTGCGGCGTGACGTTGAACCCCGTTCCCGGCACCGAAACCGTAACGACCCCGGAGACGTTCGCGCGGATGTTCCCATCGACGGGCGGGGGACTCTACGGGATGGCGAGCCACGGCTGGCAGGCCTCATTCCAGAGACCGGGGGTCAAGAGCGGCGTCAGTGGGCTCTACCTGGCGGGCGGCAGCGCCCATCCCGGGCCGGGGGTGCCGATGGCGGCCCTGTCGGGGCGGGCAGCGGCGACAGCCCTGATCCGGGACTACGGGCTGACAGTTTCAGCTTCGACCGGGCCGTCCCCCCTGGCGGCTATCTCTGGTGGTATCTCGACGCGCTAAGCGCCGATGGCGCGTTCGGGCTGACGGTCATCGCCTTTGTCGGTAGCGTTTTCTCGCCCTATTATGCCTGGTCGGGACGGCGTGACCCGGAAAACCACTGCGCCCTGAACGTGGCGCTCTACGGCGGAAGGACGGCGCGCTGGGCAATGACCGAGCGTGGTGGTCGCCACTGTGAGCGCACCGCGGACCGGTTTGTGATCGGTCCCAGTGGCCTGGTTTGGGATGGGTCGCGGCTGGTGATTTCCGTGGCGGAACGATCGACCCCGTTCCTCCAGCCCGTGAAGGGGACGATCACGGTGGACGTGAGCGATCTTGGAATGGTTGCCCACGCCCTCTCGGATACAGGTGGACACCACTGGCGGCCGATGAACCCCAGCGTGGCGGTTGAGGTGGATTTCGATGCGCCGGCGCTGTCGTGGCGCGGGCGAGGCTATCTCGACATGAATTGGGGGAATGAGGGGTTGGAGCAGGGGTTCCGGTTCTGGGATTGGTCGCGGTTCGACCTGGGGGGCGGGCAGTCGGCGGTGCTCTATCGCACAGATCCCCGGATTGGGGATGGCCGCCAGCTGGCATTCCGGTTCGATGGGAAGGGCGGGGTCGAGCGATTTGAAAGTGTCGATACGCCAGGGCTGGCGCCGACACGGATCTGGCGGATCAGGCGGCCTGCGATGGCGGCTGCGTCGGACGCAGGCACCGGGGCGGTGCGGCTGGTGCGGACCTTCGAGGACACGCCTTTCTACAGCCGATCCGAGGTCGCGGCAGACCTGTTTGGCCGGGCCCGGCCCGGCGTGCATGAAAGCTTTGACGGGAACCGGCTCAAGCGGGGGGTCGTCAAGGCGATGTTGCCGTTCCGCATGCCGCGGGTGGGTTGAACGCGGGCTGGCGCCGTGGCCGGCTCAGGCAAAGTGCTTGCCGAGCCGCAGGCCTTGTCCCTGGTAGTGACTGGTGACACCGCCATAGGGCGCGCGTGGCTTGTTTGCCATGGGTTCGTAGACCAGTTTGCCAACCGGCTGGCCGTCCTCGATGAAAAAGGGCACGTCCCGCGTGCGGACCTCCAGCACAGCGCGCGAGCCGCCACTGTTCACCCCGAACCCCGGATCGAAGAAGCCGGCATAATGGGCCCTGAATTCGCCAAGCTCCGGGGCGATCGGCGCCATTTCTGCGGCCTGGGAGACGGGCACTTTCACCGCTTCCTTGGAGGCCAGGATGTAGAACTCGTCCGGTTGCAGAACGACCCGGCCGCGGTGGGGAAAGACCGGTTCCCAATAATCGGAGACGGCGTGCTTGCCGACCTTTTGCAGATCCACCACGCTGGCATGGCGCCGGGCGCGCCAGCCAATGGGGGCGCCCTCGCCTTCGGTGGTGAGGCTGACCGAAAAGGTGATTTCCTTGACGGGATCGGCGGCGCCGCGCCGGAGGCGGAGCTGGCAGAGCCTGTCGCCTTCCCGTGCCAGGATAGAGAAGGTACGCGGACAGATTTCCAGATAGAGCGGCCCGCCATATCCGGGGGGGACGTCATCGAACGCCTCCCCGCCATCGGTGATGACCCGGGTGAAGACATCAAGCCGGCCCGTCGAGGATTTTGGGTTGGCTCTCCCCCGCAATTCATGCGGCAACGCCAGTCGCTCCTGGAGCAGGGCGAGGTAGACGCAGCCCGTTTCGAGGACCGCGCCCTGGGAAATATCCATCCGGTGCATCTGCAGGTCGGTTGTGTGCAGCAGTTTGCCGATGGACCGGCCTCGCCCTGGCAGAAAACTGGCGCGCACGCGGTAAACGTCGCCCGACAGACGGAGATCGAGACTGGCCGGCTGGACCTGGCCATCGGCGAAGGGGTGTTCAGCGCGGATAATACCGGTAGTGGTGAGCGATTCGATTTCGCTATCGGGTAGAACGCCCGGGGCAGCGGAGCCGCTATCTATGCCGTGAGTTTGCGCCATGGCTTGATCCCTTTATGCTCAAACGCCTAAGACGCGCCGTTCCGAATTGCAAAGGACCTCCCCTATGGCTGACGGCCCTCCCGCCTCGAAAGACCGCACGTATCGCCCTGCGACCCAGCTTGTCCGGGGCGGGCTTGCGCGGTCGGCCCATGGGGAAACCGCCGAGGCGCTCTACCTGACTTCTGGCTATGCCTATGACAGCGCCGAGCAGGCGGCCGCCCGGATGGCTGGTGATGAGCCCGGCTTCGTCTACTCGCGCTATGCCAACCCCACGGTGCGGATGTTGGAGGAGCGCCTGGCTCTTCTGGAAGGGGCGGAAACCTGCCGGATCGCCAGTTCCGGCATGGGGGCGATTTCATCGGCCATGATGGCGCCCTGCAGGGCCGGCGACCGGGTGGTGGCGGCCAGTGCGCTGTTCGGGTCCTGCCGGTGGATCGTGGGCACCTTGATGCCGCGCTACGGGATAGAGACGGAATTCGTGCAGGGAGACGACCTCGCCGCCTGGGAACGGGCCCTGTCCAAGCCTTGCAAGCTGGTCCTCATAGAGACGCCGTCGAACCCGTTGCTGGACGGGGTCGACATGCGGGCGGTGGCTGATCTCGCCCATGCTGCGGGGGCGAAACTGGTGGTGGACAACGTGTTCGCGACGCCTGTGCTGCAGAAGCCCTTGGAACACGGGGCCGATATCGTCACTTATTCGGCCACAAAGCACATGGACGGTCAGGGTCGGGTCCTGGCTGGCGCCGTGCTCGGCGATGCCGATTGGATTGAAGAGCACCTGGACCCCTATATTCGACATACCGGGCCGGCCGCCTCGCCATTCAATGCCTGGGTTGTGTTGAAGGGGATCGAAACCATCGACCTGCGGGTGCGGCAGTCGAGCGGTTCCGCCGCGGGCCTGGCCGACGTCATCGCGTCGCATCCGGCGGTCGCCGCCGTGCGCTATCCAGGCCGCGCAGATCACCCCCACCATGCCATCCACCTGAGGCAGATGGGGGCTGGCGGTACGTTGATTGCCTTCTCGATCAAGGGTGGCCGGAACGAGGCGTTCCGCGTTCTCAACGGCCTGAAATTGGTAGATATCTCCAACAATCTGGGCGACACGAAATCGCTGGCCTGCCATCCCGCCTCGACCACCCATCGGGCGCTTTCGGAGGATGAGCGTGCAGCGATGGGGCTCGATGAAAGCTGGATCCGATTGTCGGTGGGGCTCGAAGACTCCGATGATCTTCGCGAAGACCTTATCGGAGCGCTTGACGCCCTGTGATCGGCAGGGAAAAACAGCGCCATGTCCCAGCGCACCCCGCCTCCTTGCTATCAGGCCGATACGGCCGGCATCAAGATCAGGGTCAAGCCGCGCTTTCTCCATGACGAGTCCGAGCCTGTGCGAAACCACTTTGTCTGGGCCTACACGGTGGAGATCGAGAACACATCCAATGAGACATGGCAGCTGATGGTCCGCCACTGGCAGATCGTGGATGCCGAGGGGCGGACCCATGTGGTCGACGGCGATGGTGTTGTTGGCCAGCAGCCCGTGCTCGCGCCCGGCGATAACTTCCGGTACACGTCAGGCGCGCCCCTGTCGGCGCCATCTGGCTTCATGTCAGGCAGCTATGACTTCCAGAGCCGAACCGGCGCCTGGCTGACAGCCGAAGTCCCGGCCTTCAGCCTCGACAGCCCCTATGAGCGCAGTCGCCCGAGTTGAGGAGGGGCTACGCTGCTGGGGCGAATGACGCGGCCTGGGCCTTGGCCCATTCGACGCGAAGGTGGGTGCGGTCTGGCGCGTCCAGCAGCTGGTTGTGTTCCACGAGGCGGAGGTTGACGGCGGCGGGGCGCGCGATGCTCTCGGTTACGCGCTGCATGATGTGCCGGGGCGTGAGTTCGGAAGGGTGGTCGCATCCTGCCGCGCCGACCACTTCCATGAGTGCTTTCACGGTGTTGCGGTGGAAACTGCTGACCCGGGTCGCCTTGTCTGGCACGACCAGCCCGTTCTGGCGGCCCGCATCGGTCGTGGCGATGCCCGTGGGGCAGGTGTTCTGGTGGCAGTGGAGCGACTGGATGCAGCCAAGGGCAAACATGAACCCCCGGGCCGTGTTCACCCAATCGGCGCCCAGTGCCATAGACGAGGCGAGGGCGTAGGCGGAGATCTGCTTGCCACTGGCGGCGAGTTTGATCTCGTTCTTGAGACCGGTGCCCACCAGGGCATTGCGGACTGTCACCAGGCCTTCGCGCAGGGGCATGCCGATATGGTCGAGGAATTCGGCGGGGGCCGCGCCGGTGCCGCCTTCGGCCCCGTCAACGACGATGAAATCGGGCCGGATTCCGGTTTGAAGGGATGCCTTGATGATGGCCAGGACTTCCCAGCGGTTGCCGACACAGAGCTTTATGCCCACGGGTTTGCCGCCTGAGAGATCCCGGAGCGTTGCGATGAAGTCCAGCAGTTCCAGGGGCGTGGAGAAAGCGGTGTGGTGGGGCGGGGAATAGCAGGTCTTGCCGACGGGGATGCCGCGGGCCTCGGCGATTTCATGGGTGACCTTTGAGCCGGGCAGCACGCCGCCATGGCCGGGCTTGGCGCCCTGGCTGAGCTTGATCTCGATCATCCTGACCTGGTCATCGGCGGCGGTATCGGCGAACCGATCAGGGTCGAAGGAGCCGTCCTTCGTGCGGCAGCCGAAATAGCCGGACCCAAGTTCCCAGACCAGGTCTCCGCCGCCGGCCCTGTGGTAGCGGGAGATGCCACCTTCGCCGGTGTCGTGGTAGAACCCGCCCTTTGCAGCGCCTCGGTTCAGGGCCTCGATGGCATGGGCGCCAAGCGAGCCGAAGCTCATGGCGGAGATGTTGAACACGCTGGCGGAATAGGGCTTTGCCGTACCCGGGGCGCCGACCGTGACGCGGGGGTCTTCGGTCTCGGGGTGTTTGGCGGCAATGGAGTGGGAAAGCCATTCATAGGGCGGACGGTCCATCTCGATCTGGCTGCCGAAGGGCTCGACCGACGAGACGTCCTTGGCGCGCCGGTAGGCCATGGCGCGTTCCTCATGGTTGAATGGCATCCCTTCGGTTTCGCTTTCCACGATATAGGCGCGAAAGAAGGGCCGCAGGCTCTCGGCGATCCAACGCACGCGGCCGAGGACGGGGAAGTTGCGCCACAGGGTGTGCCGGGTCTGGAGGCGGTCATAGAGCCCAAGCAGGCTCAGTGCGCCGAACAGCGCCGAGATGGCCCAGAGCCAGGCGCTGGATAGCGCGCCCCAGGCGGACAGCGCGGTCAGGGCAATACAACCGAGCCAGGGCAGGAAGCGGATCATGGCGGGTGTCTCCATCGCGGCAACGGCTGGAGTGGTATCGTGTGTTGGGCGGCGGGGGTAGCCGCCTTGCGGACGCAGAGATCTCGATGGTCTGGACATTGCGAGCGCCTCCGGGCAACGCTCGTATCGATGTCTGACCCCGAAAGAGGCCTTCCATGACCACTGCCGCCCGCCCCCGCCGTTCTGCACTCTATATGCCCGGCGCAAATCCCCGCGCCCTGGAAAAGGCCAAGACCCTCGCTGCCGACAGTGTGATCTTCGACCTCGAAGACGCCGTGGCCCCCGAAGCCAAGGCCGAGGCCCGGGAGACCGTGGCGAATGCCGTCAAGGCCGGCGGCTATGGCCAGCGCGAAGTGGTGGTGCGGATCAATGGACTGGACACGGAATGGGGGCTTGATGACATGGCGGCTGCGGTGGCTGCGGGACCCGATGCGCTCCTGGCACCGAAGGTGATTGATGGCGGCGATATCGACCGGCTGTCGGATGCGATGACGCGGGCCGGCGCACCGGACACGATGGACCTTTGGGTCATGATCGAGATGCCTAAGGCGATCCTCAACATCCAGGATATTGCCGAGGCGGTCGGCCGGACCCGGCTTTCTGCCTTTGTGATGGGTACCAATGACCTGGCCAAGGAGTTGCGCGCGAAACCAACCGCCGACCGCGCCGCCTTCCAGACCAGCCTGGGTCTCGCGGTGACCGCAGCCCGGGCCTACGATCTCGTCGCCATCGATGGGGTGTTCAACGCGATCGGCGATGATGACGGCCTGGCGTTCGAGTGTGAACAGGGCCGCAACCTGGGCTTTGATGGCAAGACCCTGATCCACCCCAGTCAGTTGGACGCCTGCAACCGCATCTTCTCGCCGGAACCGGCGGATGTGGCGCACGCCCATGCCGTGATTGCGGCCTTTGCCGAGCCGGAAAACGCAGGAAAGGGCGTGATCAAGGTGGATGGCAAGATGACGGAACTGCTTCACCTTGAGGAAGCCAAACGCCTGGTCTCTGTCCAGGCGGCGATCGATGCCATGGCTGGTTAGGGTCGGATTTAGAAGTTTCGGTGCGGAAACATCTGTCCACCCCTTGGAAAATGGCGGCGTCTTAAGTAGACAAATTATCAAGGCGGCGCGGCGGGTGTATCTTGCACCTCTTGCGATGCTTTGGGATCTCGGCGGTCGTCCGCCAAGCACCTCGACCGAAGGCTGCTCCTACGGGGCGCTTCGGGGAAGCCCACCTGCTTCGGCGGGTGGGCTTTTTCCTGCGGCGTGCAAGACGGGCCGTGGCCGATGCGGAAGAGATTGAATTATGCCGGTTGAGCAGCCACTTCAGTTTCAGGAAGACAATCAGAAGGGCGCCCCATGTTCATCCAGACCGAGCCGACCCCGAACCCCGACACCGTGAAATTCCTGCCAGGCCAACCGGTGGCCGGCGACGCCGGACCCTTCGACTTTGAACCGACATCCGATCTCTCCACCAGCCGGTTGGCGCAAACACTATTTGACCTCGGCGATGTGGACCGGGTGTTCCTTGGCTCCGACTTCGTGTCGGTCTCGAAAAACACAGGGGCCGACTGGCAGACACTCCGACCCATGGTGCTGGCTGCAATCATGGATCATTTCGTTGCGGGGCTGCCCGCCGTTGACGTGTCGGCCGCCCAGGCCCAGGCGGGTCCTGATGGTGAGGATGAGACCTATGAGGGCGAAACGGCAGAGATTGTCGCTGAAATCCGCGAACTGATCGACACCCGGGTGCGACCGGCAGTGGCCCAGGATGGCGGCGATATCGTTTTCCAGCGGTTTGAAGCTGACACCGGCATTGTCCACCTGCACATGCGGGGGGCGTGTGCGGGCTGTCCGTCATCGACCTTTACCCTCAAGCAGGGGATCGAAAACATGCTGAAAGCGTATGTGCCCGAAGTGACCGCCGTGGAAGCAGCGCTCTAGCATCGGGCAAACCCGGCAAAACAGACCGTGAGGTGCAGGGGCCCCTTGCCTCTGATCGAGGAGGGTGTACGTCCCGGCAGACCACCAAGGAGCCACCGCCCATGAGCCATCCAGTCAACGACCACGCGTTAGATGCGATCTTTCGCACCGCGCGCAGTTACAATGTCTGGAAGGAGAAGGATGTCCCCGAAACACTGGTGCGGGCGGTCTATGAGCTTCAGAAATGGGGGCCGACCAGCGCGAACTGTTCGCCGGCACGTTACCTTTTTGTCCGGTCTGACGAGGCCAAGGCGCGCCTGATCCCGCACCTGATCGGGCCCAACAAGGAAAAGTCCCAAACGGCCCCTTGGGTGGTGGTTATCGCCCACGATATGGAGTTTCAGGAGAAGATTCCGGCTCTGTTTCCGCACAATCCCGGTGCGAAGGACTGGTTCCAGGCGCCCAAGGCGCGCGAGGACACCGCATTTCGGAATGGCACGCTCCAGAGCGCCTATTTCCTGATCGCCGCCCGGGCGCTCGGCCTGGATACCGGACCCATGTCTGGGTTCGACAATGCCGGCGTCGATGCGGAATTCTTCGAGAGTGCCGACGGCGAGATGAAGCATTGGAAATCGAACTGGGTCTGCAATCTCGGATACGGCTCCAATCAAGACCTGTTCGAGCGCTCCCCCCGGATGGGGTTTGAAGAAGCCTGCCGGATCCTCTGATCGTAGACATGGCTGTCCTCGCCTTCCAGACAGCCTTTGGTCCCGCACAGGTTGCGGCCATGGTCGATGGCGTGGTGGTGGAGCGCCGCGACGGGCAGTCTGGCCAGGGCCAGGATGCGCGCCTGCCGGGTGTCCTGAGGGATGTTCTGTCGGACGCGGGGATTGACCTGGCCGATATCTCCTTGATTGCAGCGGTGGCGGGACCGGGCAGTTTTACGGGCCTTCGCATGGGGTTGGCCTTTGCCAGGGGGCTTGGCCTCGTGCTGGCTGTTCCGGTGATCGGCGTCACGACCCTGGAGGCCTGTCTGGCGCCGGGCAAGACACGGGGGCCGGTGTGTGTCGCCCTTCAGGCCCAGAAGCGGCCACCTGATATCACGTTCTGGAGCCAGGATTTCGAGGCTGGCGCCGCAGTTTCACCGCCCATCGAGCGGTCGCTGGATGGGCTGGGCTCGGTCGCGTCGGACATCCTGACAGACCGGCCCGACCTGATCGACGGGTCGATAGGGGGTGCAGAGCCGCTGGCGAGCCATGCGGCGGCCTGGGCGGTCGGCCGGCGGGCGCCGGATCATCCCCCATCGCCGGTCTATGTCCGAGCGCCCGATGCTGTCTTGCCCCCCACA
Organism: Pseudomonadota bacterium; assembly: GCA_038522375.1. Taxonomy (GTDB): domain Bacteria; phylum Pseudomonadota; class Alphaproteobacteria; order Caulobacterales; family Hyphomonadaceae; genus UBA5336. The sequence continues at coordinate 24,138 of JBCBKE010000029.1, read as the reverse complement.
AGCGCGTGACGTCGTTCTTTCGGCTCTCCCCCATTGATGCAGGCGACTGCGCCGCAATCCATGCCGCATCGTTTCACACGCCGTGGACCAGCGCGGCCTTCGCTGACATGCTGAGCGATGAGAAGATTTCCGGCTTCGGCCTGAAGGAGCAGGCGCTGATCGCCTTCGCCGTGTTCCGGGTGTTGCCGGATGAGGCGGACCTGCTCACCCTCGCCACCCATGTGGACCTGCAACGGCGGGGACACGCGCGCGCGCTGCTGGGCGGGGCTGCGAAGAGCCTGGCTGCCCGGCGCATCACCCGAATCAACCTCGATGTCGCGGCGGATAACGCCGCTGCGCTGGCGCTCTACCGCCAATTCGGCTTTACCGAGGACGGTCGCCGCCCGAAATACTACCGCCGTAACAACGCGCTCGCCATTGATGCGATCCTGATGTCCTCACCCGTTTCGCGAAACACTGGACTTTCGCGCACAACCGCAACACATAGCAACCATGACACGGATTGAAGAGCTTTGCGTGGAGAAGGGCCTCCGCATGACCGAACCCCGGCGGGTCATCGCGCGCGTCCTCTCAGGAGCCGATGACCATCCCGACGCCGAAGAGCTTCATCGCCGGGCCAACTCGCAGGATGCTTCGATTTCGCTGGCGACGGTCTACCGGACGGTGAAACTGTTTGAGGATTACGGCATCATCGAACGCCATGATTTCCGCGATGGGCGGTCGCGTTACGAAGAGCTGCCCGACGAGCACCATGACCACCTGATCGATGTGAAATCCGGGGACGTGATCGAGTTCCACAACGAAGAGATCGAACGCCTGCAGGAAGAGATTGCTCGCCAGCATGGCTACAAGCTGGTCGACCATCGGCTGGAGCTTTACGGCGTGCCCCTTAAGGACGGGGAATAGGGGCGGCTAGATCGCCCGCCACACTGTTGCCTTGGTGAGGAATGCCAGGCGCTGCCCCGCTTTCTCGAAGCCCGCTTCGGTCGCGGCCGCATCCACGTCCCAGGAGAGGTAGCCCTTGTAGTAGGGTTCATGGAATCCTTCGGGGAAATACTCCAGCATGCCATCCAGACCGGTCCGGTCGCCGAATTGCAGGCTGTCTGCGATGGCAAGCAGGCCGCCCGGCTTCAGGACGCGCCGCATCTCGGCCAGCACCGCAGGACGGATCCGGGGCGGTAATTCGTGGAACAGGTAGATGTTCGTGATGGCGTCAAACGTGCCATCGTCAAACGGCATGGCTTCCCCGGCGCCCTCGACGAGTTCGACCTGGGGCCAGGGCGCCAGTGTTTTCGCCGCCCGCGCCACGTAATTCGGCGAGAGGTCGAGGCCGGTTGAACGGAGCTTTGGAAAAACGGCGAGCACTTCGGACAGGAACTGGCCGGTGCCGCAGGCAAGGTCGAGGTGGTGGTAGGTCCGCTGGTCGCGGGCCGTCAGGTCCTCGGCCAACGGCGCGAGCGCTGAGCGGCGCATGGCCGCTGCTGCTCCAGTGAAGAGAACCTCGACCTGGTGGTCATAGAGGGCGGCGCTGTCGTCGCTCAGCCATCCACCGGTTTGGTAATGGAAGTTCTGGCGGTAGTAGACGGGGTACTTGTCGAGCATCCCATCGAGTTCGCGCCGAACTGCGGTGCCGTCGCGGTTCAGCCGGCGCTGGTCAACGTCGGCGACGTCCGCCAGGAAAGCCCGTGCCCGGGCAAGGCCCTTGGGCAGGTCACCAAGTCTCGGGGCGGGGGGCATCGGGTAAAGCCCCGCCTCCACATTGGCAAGATCGTCGCGGAACAGGTCGAAGAAGGCCGAGCGGATCTCTGCCATGTCCGGTGAGCCACTGGTGGGGCTGAAGGCCGGCTCGCCCGGACGGTTGAAGCCTGCGCTTTGGCGGCGGGCCGCGGCGTATTGGGCGCCATACCAGGCCGAACGGAGGCCCTGGCGAACGCCATATCGGGCCCGGGTGGCTGTCTTTGATGCGGTGTCTAGTAATCCCATGGCGTGAACGTGGGTTTGGTTTGCCCGTTCGTCCAGCCCTTGCCGACCCTGAGTTGTTCCACAAGGGCTTCCGGTAAAGCTGAAGGGGCGCTTCACACTCTATTCAGGCATGTCGGCGTCAGATGTCTGCAGTCTGACGTATTTGGCCCGCGCCGACCCCCTGCGAGCGGCTCGCGCGTTTGCCACGTTCTCAAGAGGGAGCCGTCCATGGCCCATCGGCTTTCATTGATTGCACTCACTATCGCAGCCACTGGCAGTGGCTGGTCGACTGCAACGGCGCAGGCTTACTGGGATGAGCCGTCGTTTGGCTATGCCGGAGCGCCCGTTGCCGGTTGTGAGCGGGAGCGCCGTGACAGTCAGGTTGCGGGGGCCTTGATCGGTGGTGTTCTGGGCGGTGTGGCCGGGGGCCTGATCGTTGATGATGATGACCACTACTACCGGGGTTATCGCGGATTTCGGGGACATCGGGGATTTCGCGGACACCGCGGGTTCCATCGCGGCTACAGCTATCACGGCTATCACCATGGCGATAACGGGAATGAGGTCGCGGGCATTGTGCTCGGCGCTGTGATTGGCGGCGTCGCAGGCAGCCAACTGGGCAGGAATTCCGTCGATTGTGACCCACAGTGGAATTATTCCGACGTGCCTCCGCCCACGCGCTCGGCCTCAGGCCCTGCCTGGGGATCTGCGCCCTTTCCGGTCAGTGCAGGACAAGTCGGGCAACCCCGCGAGGTGTTCGATCCGGGTCTTCAAGGTGGGCCAGAAGAGCGCCTTCGCGAGTGCGAGATTGTTTACCGCGAGACCGAGTTTCCCGACGGCCGTATCGTACGCGAACCTGTTACAGCGTGCCGGGACGGTGAGATCATCTACGAACCCCGCGCCCGGTTCGATGAATGGCGGGTGGCCCCACAGTGTGGATTGCAGACCCGCGATCCGGCCTGCATCGGCTAGATCAGTTCCACTTTCGGGTGACAGGTTTATCGGCACTCCGGCCGTGCTGCGGCTGGTGGTCCCAGACGCCCAGGCGGACGCTGCCGAGGCCGGACCGGCGGGACTGGGCTGATCGATAGTTTGGCCCCTGACGGAAAATCTTCGGGTCGGGAACCGGCTTCCCCCCTGCGGCAACGAGGGGCGCGCGAGGACGGGGAATTGTGCCTGTGATCGCCTCAGGCGACCTCGCTGGGGGACTGGCTGGCAGGGTCGGTTCCATAGGCGTCGAGCTTCTCAAGGAGGTAATCGACGTCTTCCTTCGGCAACGCCTGGTATTGGGTCAGGACCCTTTCGATCATCCGGATTCGGAACCGCATGCGATCATCGGCTTCGCCGTCATGGTTGGTCTGGTGGAAGATGCTGACGGCTATCTGGAAGACCTGCAGGTATTTGCGCGGCAAACCGGCTCGGTCGAAGACGGCCTGTAGACCGAGCGGGCCGGCATCATGGATCATCAGCCACACCCTCTGATGGGGCACGCCCGACAATTCGGCCAGGGCATGCTCGACGAAGGACATGTGTCCCATGCACAGCGCCCGCAGGATCAGGGAATGGCTAAGCCTGCCGTTCAGATTGAGCTGGGAGCAGAACCGCTGAAGGTCGGCGCGGCGCCCGGCCTGTTCAACCAGATCGACCGTGGCGCGTTCGCGGGCGCCGGCGGCAAGATCGATCGCCATCTGGGCCGGCAACTCGTGGCGATTGACCAACATATCGAAAACCTGGCCCGAGACCAGCGACACCATTTTCTCGGCGATATGCGGCGGGACGTATTCGCGGCGGACGAGGGAGGTCTGCAGGTCGGGGTCCTTGCCAAAGCGGTCGAGCGAGGCGGAAAAGGCCTTCTCGCTAAGCTCTGCGCCCTCATTGGCGGCCAGTTTGCGCACGGCCTCGACTGCGGCATGCTCGGCAATGGCTTCCGAGACGGACATCGATACCCGGTCGCGGCCGGCAACCGCTTCCTGCTTTGCCTGGGAGGCGGAAAGAACGATCTCTATAAGATCTTCATCGGTCAGGACAGGTGAGTTCTCGAGGATTGGCAGGGCAACCGTTTCCACGTCCCGGGCCAGCTTCATGGCAATGTCCCGGGGCAGGATGGGGGAATTTCGAAGCGTGATGGACAGGGTTCGGCGGACCAGTTCTGCGGTATCGCGTGCCAGGATCGCGACAATTTCCTGGGCGTAGCCGCGTTCTTCGCTGGTCAGTTCGTCCAGTGAGATGCGCCGACACAGCCTGTGGGCCACCGAGGCCCTGGCCTCCGGTTTTTCGCCTTTCACGAGGCGCTGGATATCCTGTTCGGTGAGTTGGGGGCGAAACGATGAGACGGTCATTGAAAAGGCCTTTCCGTCCGAACATGGTCTAGGGCAGTGTAGGCCTAGCGGTGACGCGCACTGGTTAATATTCGTTTACCGGTTCGAGGCCGTAACACATGCCGGAGGAGACGAAATGCTAGAAGGATTGCGCGTGGTTGAGCACGCAACGTACATGGCCGCCCCGGGGGCCGGAGCGATCCTGGCCGATTGGGGCGCTGAAGTGATCAAGATCGAGCCGCCCAGGGGTGACCCGATCCGCAACTTCATGAAGACCATCGGATCTGATATCCAGGACAATCCGGTCTTCGACTTCGACAACCGGGGCAAGAAATCGATTATCGTGAATGCCGCCGAGCCAGACGGGCAAGCGGTCATCCGCGAGTTGGCCGAGGGTGCAGATGTCTTTCTCACCAATGTGCGGCCCGGGGGTCTGGAGCGTTCGGGCCTCGATTATCCGAGCCTTGCGGCGGTGAACCCGAAACTCGTCTACTGTTCGCTGACGGGTTATGGATTGACCGGGCCCGATGCCAACCGGCCAGGTTTTGACGTCGCCAGTTTCTGGAGTCGGTCGGGCCTGGCGCGGCTCACCATTCCCAAGGGCATCGAGCCATTTCCCCTGCGCACGGCCTATGGTGACCATACCACCTCTATCGCGGCAGCGGCCGGGATTTGCGCGGCGCTGGTCCAGGCACTGAGGACAGGCAAGGGCTGTCTTGTGGAGGCATCGCTCATGCGCGCAGCCCTCTTCTCAATGGGCTCGGACTTTGCGATCCAGCTCTATTTCGGGCGGATCGGGTCGACAAAGGCGCGCCATGAATCGATCCAGCCCCTGATGAATTTCTTCAAGACCTCGGACGGATCATGGCTATGCATTGTCTCGCGCCAGGGGGATGTGGACTGGGCGCCGCTTTGCCGCGCGCTCGGTCTTGACGCCTATATCGAAGATGAGCGGTTTGCCGGAGCGAAGGGGCGCCGGCAGAACGCCAGGGCGCTGGTCGATCTGCTGGATGAGGCGTTCGCGAAACTCACCAAGGCCGAAGCGGCAGACCGGCTGGATGCCGAAGCGATCGCCTGGGCGCCTGTGCAGACCCTGGCCGAGGTGGCCGATGACCCCCAGGTTGCGGCCTCTGGCGCGATCCAGCAGATGCCGTCGGCCAAGGGCGATGGATCGATGTTTGCGACGCCGGGCTCGCCGGTAAGGTTTCCCGGTCATGATGATGGGCCCAAGGGGGCAACCCCCGCGCCGGGCGAACATACGCGGGACGTGTTGGAAGGCCTGGGCCGGGACAGCGCGTCGATTGACGCTCTGCTGGCGTCTGGTGCCGTCAAGGCATCAGTTTAAGGCGCGGAGGTGGGGGCGAGCACCAGGTTGCCGGCATTGGCGATGCTGATGTCGCCTTCATGGGTGCCGGCCACCATATCGGCGAGCTGGCGTGTGGCGTCTTCGGCGCCGTTCAAGTGCCAGGCCATGGCGGCGAGATGATTGGGCAGAAGGGGGTTGTCGCCGTTCTGGTTCGAGACGATCAGCGGCGCTTGCTGGGCGACCCGGTACCAGGCCGTGGTGGCTTCCCGGATCTGGGCCCGGATCGCGGCCGTTTTGGCTATGTCGGGGTCCTTGGCGACGGCTGCATCGATCATGTGGCTTGCCACGTGGGCACGGGCCCGGGCGTTGTAAAAGGCGCGGATATCGGCCCGGCTCGCCGGCCATGCAGCGCCCAGGGCGATCTGGTCAGAGAGTTCTCCGGCAGAATCTTCGGCCCAGCCGACGAACAGGCCCAGGAGTTCAGTCACCTGCTCTGCGGTGTCGATATCGGCGGCCGTGCCGCTGGCAACCCGGGAATCGTAGCTGGCCAACGCCTCGGCGGCCGCAATCAGGCGGGGTGTCATGGGTTCGCCAGCTGTGGGGCGGAGCAGGCGGCTGGCCGCGGCCAGGTCGGTATCGGGCTCGTTGCCGCTGATGGCCAAGGCTGCCGATAGTTGAGTGACATCTGAAAGGCTGTAGGTCAGCGACACCTGCCATGCTGGCTGGGCGGTGAGGTGGTGGACGGGATTCCAACTCGCCTTGTCCGCGCTCCAGCCGGGGCCGCTTACTTCCCGGGCGATGAGGGTCATGGCGACACCCGCTTCGGGGGATGCCCAATTGGCACCATCTATGGGAACGGGGGTCACATCGACCGAATGGCTCGCCGCCATCCAGCTGGGATATGCGCCGGCAAACGCGGCAAAAATACCAAGTTTTACAAAGCCTTTTGTGCGCTTCCAGACCGCGCGCGACTGCGCCATGATGGGATGGGGCTGCGCGCTGTCGATATCCATGTCGTCGTCGCCAAGGACCATGACCACCGGGCCTTCCCGGTGGTATGGATTATCAACACGATAGGAGTCTCGAGGCATGGGCGACGCTCTTTCTGGAATGGCGACACAGTGCGCAAACCATCCTGTGTCCGCAACCGTGGATCGCTAAACTTTCAGCAAGATTTACGCCTTTTTAGAGACTTATCCACCGAGCGGTCGCACATCCGCCTGCGTTTCGATCACAAGGGTTGATCCGTCTGCTTTCTCCACAGTCAGGGTCAGCGGATAGGTGGCGTCCAGATCCAGGTCGGAGACGCCAAACAGCATCATGTGATTGCCGCCGCCCTCGATGACGACATCCTCGCCATCTGGAAGATCGATAGCGTCCAACTGTTCCATGGTCATCATGCCGTCGGCCATGCCCATGCTGTGGAACTCGACCCGTGTCGCGATCGGGCTCTCTGCGGCCACAACCTTCGCGTCGCCACCGGATGCGGTGAGGGTGACGCCGGCCAGGAGAACATCGCGGCCGGCAGGGGGTTCCTGGATGAAGGCACCGGTGGCCGACACGGATATGTCAGTGCTTTCGGCAGGGGCTTCAGCCTCGGCTGGCGAGGGGGTTGCGGCCGGGGCTGCCGCTTCCGGTGGCGTTTCGGTACCGCCGCAAGCCGCAATCAGGAAAAGGGCACCGACGGCGGTGGCGACAGACACGGGACGGTTCATGGGGCTCTCCTAACGTTTAACGGGCTTTAAGCCGATCTGGTGCCGGGGTTCCAGAAGCCGATTGTCTCACGAACGTCTGCCATGACACTGCTGGCGATCGCTTCGGCCCGTTCGCCGCCGGCCTTCAGGACCCGGTCGATCTCTGCTGGATCATTCATCAGGCGGCGCATGTCGGCGGTAATGGGGGCCAGCTTTTCAACGGCGATATCGGCGAGGGCCGGTTTGAAGGCGCCAAACCCCTTGCCTTCGAACTCGGCGAGAACGGTCTCGACGGTCATGTCGGCGAGGATGGCGTAGATGCCCACAAGGTTCTCGACCTCGGGTCTGTCTTTCAGTCCGTCCTTCGATCCGGGGATCGGTTCGGCATCGGTCCTTGCCTTCTTGAGCTTCTTCGCGATGGCATCCGCATCGTCGAGCAGGTTGATGCGCGACTGGTCCGAGGGGTCGGATTTCGACATCTTTTTCCCGCCATCCTTCAGGCTCATGATACGGGCGCCGGGCCCATCGGCCAGGGCCACCGGCTGGGGGAAAAAGCCGGGCACATCAAACTCGCGGTTGAACTTGTCGGCGATGTCTCGGCTTAGCTCAAGGTGCTGCTTCTGGTCATCGCCCACGGGCACATGGGTACCCTTGTAGATGAGGATATCGGCGGCCTGGAGGACGGGGTAGTCGAACAGGCCGACGGAGGCCCGCTCCCGGTCCTTGCCGGCCTTGTCCTTGAACTGGGTCATGCGTTCCAGCCACCCCATGCGGGCCACGCAGTTGAAATACCAGGCCAGTTCCGTATGCGAGGGGACGCTGGACTGGGCGAAGACAATCGCGTTTTCCGGATCGATCCCGCTGGCGATGAAGGCGGCTGCGATTTCGCGCGTACCGCTGGCCAGGGCCGCAGGGCCGCCCCACACGTCCATCGGCTGGGTGATCGCATGCAGGTCCACCACGCAGAAGACGCAATCCATCTCGTGCTGCATCGCGACGAATTTCTTGATGGCGCCGAGGTAGTTGCCCAGGTGGAGCTTGCCCGATGGCTGCACGCCGGAGAAGACCCGGTCGGGGCCGGAATAGGAGGGAATGTCGTCGGTCATGGTGCGGGCTTTTAACCGATTATCCGCGCCGCGCCAGCGCTTTCAGATCGCTGGGCCGGATTGCGCCGAAGGCTATGGCGGCCAGGCCATAGGTGATCGACCCGCCGATCACGATGGCGGCCACGTCAAGCAGCAATCCGCCGGGGATCGCTGTCATCACACCGCTGCTGTCGAGCCGCGCCAACACCAGGACCGCACCGAGGGCGGCGCTTGCGAGCGCGCAGGCAACCAGGCGGGAGACGAGGCGCGCACCGGGGCTGTACCAGTCCCTCTGCTTCAAGCTGGTGAGCATCAAGCCCACATTGATCCATGCCGCTGTGCTGGTGGCGATTGCGAGGCCGGGGAAACCGGCCAGACCCATGGATTTGAACCAGAAGAACAGCCCTGCCCCAAGGGCCGTGTTGATCGCCACCGACACGAGGGCAAACCGCATCGGGGTCCGTGTGTCTTCCCGCGCGAAGAAGGCCGGCGACAGGACCTTGATAAGCACGAATGCAGGCACGCCCCAGGCAAAATGGACGAGGGCTGAGCCCGCCTGGGCGGCATCGCTGGCGGTGAAGGCGCCACGGGCGAACAGTGCTTCGAGCAGCATTGTCGGCAAGATTGCGAGGGCCACGGCGGCCGGCAGGGTGAACGCCATGGCGAGGCCGATGCCGTCATCCATGGTCTGGTTGCTGGTCTCATCCTCGCCCGCCCGAACGCTGCGAGACAGGCGCGGCAGGACGGCGACGCCTACGGCGACACCGACCAGCCCCAATGGCAGCTGATACAGCCGGTCGGCATATTGCAGCCAGGACCGGGCGCCGACCTCGAACCCTGCAAGCACCTGGCTGATCAGGATGTTGATCTGCATCCCGGAGGCGGCGATGGCGCCGGGTATGGCCAACCCGATCACGCGTTTCACATTCGGCGTCATGCGCGGCCAGCCGATCAGGGACAGACGCACGCCCCCGCGCCTGACGCCCCACCACAGGAGTGCCGCCTGGAGGCCGCCAGCTACCGTCACAGCGATCGCTGCCAGGTTTGCCGTATCGACGGCGCTGTCACCGGCCAGGGCTGCAACAATCAGGCAGATGTTCAGGAGCGTGGGCGCCCCGGCCGACAGTGCGAACCGCCCCGCCGAATTCAGGACGCCGGCCAGCAGGGCGGCCAGCGCCATGAAGGTGAGATATGGCATGGTGATTTGGGTCAGCAGGACTGAGAGGCCGAAAATGTCGGGTCGGTCGAGGTATGCACCGTTGAACGCCACCATGATCCAGGGCATGGCCACCTGCGCCGCGATGACGATGGCTGCGGTTGCCGCAAACAAGACCCGCAGCGCTTCCTCCGCGACCACCCTGGCGGCTTCCGGTCCGTCAGCTTCCAGTGTCCCGGCATAGGTTGGCACGAAGGCCTGGGCGAACGCGCCTTCTGCGAAAAAGCGGCGAAACAGGTTTGGAAACATCAGCGCGGCGAAAAAGGCATCGCCCACCGGACCCGCGCCGATCTTTGCGGCGAGAAGGATGTCGCGCGCAAAACCGAGAATGCGGCTGACAAGGGTGAGCGAAGCCTGGACGGCGGTGTTTCGCACAAGGCTCATGGCGTCACCTCGTTATCGCGCCGGGCTGCGGGACCGGTCAGAAACTGTCCGCCGCATTGGCCTGGCGCAGGACGCGGGCAGGGGTCTTCGGCGCGCCCGGATCGTCCCGGCCCAGGACCTCCAGGACCGTCTGCTCCAAACGGGTCTTTTCTGCGGCGTCGGTGATTTTCTGTCCGTCGCGCTTGCACACGTAGAAGCTGTCGAACACACGTTCGCCATAGCTGCCCACATGGGCCGAATGGATCGGCAGGCCGAGGTCTGCCAGCGACTGCGCGACGTCATAGAGCAAGCCGTGGCGGTCCCGCCCGATCAGTTCCACGACGGTAAACTCCTCGGAAAGATCGTTGCGCACCTGCACCACCGGTTCGACAATGAACACCGCTTCCCGGCGCGACTGGCGGGTGTTGATGTCCCGCGGTGGGCAGCCGTTCGTCAGACCGGCACTGAGGTCCTTGACCAACCGGTCCATCCGGTCAGGATCACCCTCTGCAAAGGGCTGGCCTTCGGGGGTCTGAAGGACGAAGACGTCGATGATGTGTCCGCTCGGATTGGTGAATACCTGGGCTGAGACGATACTGGCGCCGGCGTTGAGGATCGTTCCGACGATATCAGCGAAAAGGCCGACCCTGTCCTCGCAAGAGACCAGCAACTCCACATCACGGTCGGCCGCTGCCTTGCGCCATGTGACCGTTTGCTCCCCACCGGAAGACAGGCACCCTGCATGCCAGCGCAGGTCGGCCTCGTCGAACCCGGCCCAGTAGGCCGGCTCCATACCCGGCATCGGCCGGGGGACTTCGGAGACCGATTGGGCCAAGGCCTGCCGCCTCTGGTCGGCGCGCCCTTTCAGGACCGCAAGCACGGAGCGTTCATCGGTCCGCCCGCCTCTCAGGGCGGCGGCGGTATTATGGTAGAGATCCGCCAGCAGCTGGCCTTTCCAGGCATTCCAGATATTGGGTCCCACCGCGCAGATATCGGCCACGGTGAGGATGTACAGCAGGCGCAGCCGTTCGAGGTCGCCAACAATCTTTGCAAAGGTCGAGACCGTGCGGGGATCGGCGATATCGCGGCGTTGGGCCGTGTCACTCATCACCAGGTGGTGGCGGACGAGCCATCCCACCAGGTCCACTTCGGCTGGGCCAAGCCCCAGCCGTCGGCACGCCCGCCGCGCAGTCTTCTCGCCGGCGATCTGCTGGTCGCCCAATCCCTTGCCCGTGTCATGGAGCAGCATGGCGAGATAGAGCGCCCGGCGGTGGATGATATCGGCGAAGACCGTCTCCGGCAGGGTGTGCCGTTCGAACCGGCCATGCTCGATATCGGCAATCGTCTCAACCGCGCGCAAGGTATGCTCGTCAACGGTATAGGCGTGATACATGTTGAACTGGGTCTGGGCGACGATACCGCCGAATTCGGGGATAACCCGACCCAACACGTCGGCCTCGTTCATCCGTCGAAGGGTCCGGCCAGGCTGCTCGCCTGCCAGCAGGGCATCGTAGAAGGCGTCGCGAACGGCCGGTGTTCGCCGCAATCGAGGGCCGATCGATCCGATGTGACGCTGCACAGCCCACAGGGCATCGGGGTGTATGTCGATTTCTTCCGATGCCGCCTTGGAAAAAAGGCGCACCATCAAGGCGGGGGATTCGGCAAACCGATCAGGTCGGTCGATCGACAGCCGCCCGCTATCGACCATGAAGCCCTCATCGCCGAGCGGTTTCGGTGTCGCCCGGGGCAGGAACCAGCGCAGGCCCTCGGGCTGTTTCTTCTGGTCCGCTTCCAGCTTGGCCGAGAGGATGCGGGTCAGGTTGCCAACATCACGCACGGTGCGGAAATACAGTTTCATGAACCGTTCGACGCCCAGGAGCCGGCCCTGGTTTTCGTAGCGCAGGCGGGCGGCGATCTCGGGCTGAAGGTCGAAGCTCAGTCTTTCTTCCGGCCGGCCAGTGACAAAGTGCATGTGGCAGCGCACGGTCCACAGGAAGCGGGCAGCGCGGATGTAGCGGCGAAGGTCGCGGCGGGTGAAGGCGCCATGCTCCATGACCTCTTCCAGCGTCTGGCCGCCATGCATGAATTTCAGGATCCAGAAGAGGGTCTGAAGGTCCCGCAGGCCACCCTTGCCCTCTTTCACATTGGGCTCGACGACGTATCGCGTGTCGCCCTGCCGGGTATGGCGTTTGTTGCGCTCGGCGAGTTTGTCGGCGATGAAATCGGCTTCTCGCCCGCGCACGCAATCTGCCTGGAAGCGCTTTCCCAGAAGGGCGAACTGTGCGCGGTCCCCACACAGAAACCGGGCGTCGAGGATCGACGTGCGAATGGTCACGTCCTCCCGGGACAGCCGGATGCACTCATCGATGGTCCGGAAGGCATTGCCGACCTTCAGGCCCATGTCCCAAAGCGCGTAGAGCATGTATTCGAGAACGCTTTCGGCATGGGCATTCTTGCGTTGGGGCGTAAGGATCAGCAGGTCGATATCGGAGGATGGCGCCAGAACGCTGCGGCCATAGCCGCCCGTGGCGCAGATCGCGATCCGCTCGCCATCGGTCGGAACGCCGGCGAAGTAGACATGGCTGACGATGAAATCATAAAGCGCCGTGATGACTTCATCCTGCACCGCTGCCAATAGCCGCGCCGTGTCGAGCCCGTCTGCCCCTTGTTCAAGCCGCTCCTGGGCGATCATCCGGCCGCGGAACAGCGCCCTGTGCAGAATGTCGAGGGCCTGGCGCCTCTGCTCGTCGGGATTGCCGACGGCTGTATGCGCGGCCGCAGTCAACTGCGCCCTGAGCGCGCGTCCATCGACGATATTGGCGATTGTCCAAGGTCCGGGGCGCCGGAGCCGGGGCGCCGTGCGCGGCTGGGAAGGGGTGAGTGTATCGGCCATGGTCGGAGAATAGCCCGATTTTCCCAAGGACGTCAGGGGGATGGCTGCCGAAATACGACCCTGGCGCCATGCCGTGTCTCCGATGTCGCAGTCAGGGCAACCAGTTGCTCTGCCACCTCTTCCGGGGTCGGCAGGGTCGAGGGGTCTTCTCCGGGCATGGCATCGGCCCGCATGGTCGTGGCCGTAGCCCCCGGATCGAAGACATTGATCCTGACAGGACTGCGTTCGCATTCATCGGCCCAGGCCGCGACCATCGCTTCGAGACCGGCCTTGGAGGCCTGGTACGGCCCCCAGAACGCCCGGGGGCGAACCACGACGCCCGATGACACAAAGACGGCCCGAGGGTGGTGTCCCAGGCGCAAGAGCGGATCGAGTGACCGGATCAGCCGCCAGTTTGCCGTGAGGTTGACGGCAATAGTCTCCTCGAAACTGCGGGGACGAACGGTCTGCAGGGGGCCAAGCGTTCCGAGGATCCCGGCATTCCCGATCAGGGCGTCGAGCCGTCCGTAGCGCTCGGCCAGGACCCCGCCGAGGGCGTCAATGCCCTTGCCGTCCTTAAGGTCCATCGGCACGAGGACGGCGGACCCGCCCTGGGCCTTGATCTCATCATCGAGGCTCTCAAGCGCGTTCTTGCTGCGCGCGACCGCGATGACCGTGTCACCGCGCCGGGCGAGCGCCACGGCAGCGGCGCGGCCGATACCCTGGGATGCACCAGTGACGAGCGTCAGGCGTTTATCTGTCATGGCGTCGTCCTAACTCCGATCAATCAAGAAAGGATTCCTGCTGTGCGTCTTCTCGCCCATGGCGTTTGCGCGGCCTGTAGCCCTTGTCGACATTCTTCACGGGATACTGTCCGGTAAAGCAGTGGTCTGAAACCTGGGGAGAGGCCTTGTTCCGCTCCCCCAGCCCGATCGCCCGGTAAAGGCCCGGTACTGTGAGGAAATGCAGACTATCGACACCCAGCCGCTGGACCATTTCCTCGTGGCTGAAGCGATGGGCGAACAGCTCCTCATCATCGGCCATGTCGATGCCGTAATGGTCGGTGTGCTTGATCATCGGACTGGCTGAGCAGAAGTGCACTTCGCGCGCGCCTGCGGCCTTGACCAGGTCGACGATCTTCTTCGACGTGGTCCCCCGGACAACGGAGTCGTCGACAAGGATAACCCGTTTCCCTTTCAGGACGGCGCGGTTCGGTGAGTGCTTGAGGGACACCGAGTTTTCCCGCGCCGATTGGGTGGGGGCGATGAAGGTTCGGCCGACATAGTGGCTTCGGATGATGCCCAACCGGTAGGGAATGCCGGCTTGTTCAGCAAAACCGATCGCGGCGGGCGTTCCGGAGTCCGGGACCGGCACGACGACATCTGCATCGACACCGGCCTCCATGGCCAGTTGCCGACCCATTTCGACCCGGACATCGTAGACGCTTCGCCCCTGGATGATGCTGTCGGGACGGGAAAAATAGACGTATTCGAAGGCGCAGGGCCGGGCTTTGACGCGCTCGAAGGGGAAGATCGACTCCTCTCCATCCTCCGAAAAAACGACGATCTCGCCGGCCTCGATCTCGCGGACAAATTCGGCGCCCATCATGTCCAGCGCGCATGTTTCCGATGCGAGGATCTTCGTCCGGCCGCCCTCCATCTGTCCCAGCACAAGCGGGCGGAGGCCGACGGGATCGCGCGCACCGATCAGATAGTCCTCCGAAAGCCCCACCAGGGCATAGCCGCCGCGGATCGACTTGAAGGCCTCGACAAACCGACCGATCAATGAGCGCTGCTTGCTTTGGGCAGCCAGCTGCATCAGCACCTCGGTGTCCATCGTGGACTGGAAAATCGCGCCCTGGTCGACCAGCCGGTCCCTCAGCGACAGCGCGTTGGTGAGGTTGCCATTGTGGGCAACGGCGAACCCTCCCGTCGCGATCTCCGCATAAATCGGCTGGATGTTCCTGTTCGCTGCTTTCTCTCCGCTGGTGGAGTAGCGGTTATGGCCGATCGCCATCCCGCCCGGCAGGCGCTCATCGAAATCGAGACCATTGAAAGCCTCACCGACCAGTCCCGGATGGCGTTTTTCGAAGAACCGTTCTTTCAACGACCCGTCATCGTTGCATTCCGGCCGACCGTTCGCTCCGGTCCGCACGCCAAACGATACGATCCCACAGGCTTCCTCGCCGCGATGTTGGAGCGCCTGCAGGCCCTGGGCGGCGAGGGCCGAGGCATGGGGATGATTGAAAATACCGACAACGCCGCACTCTTCTCGCGGCTTGTCGGGCCTTTGGAGGCAGTATTCTTCGGGGCGCCACACCATCGATTGTTCCATCGACCCTGTTCCTTCCCGGTTGTCGCCCGCTTCAGTTCGGCGGCGTCGTGAATGTTGTCTGCCCTGCCGCGTCACTGACATCTTCGGCGATTCTCGGTGCGTTCGCATGTACATAATCGGCGGCACTCGCGAAGAGCGGGTAAGTTCGTGCGTCAGCGATCCATTCCGGGATGCGGTCCTGCTCCAGCCCCAGTTGCAGGACATATACGAAGAAGACAATCGCAACGGCGCCGCGGGCAATACCGAACACCAGTCCTGCCAGGCGATCGATGGTGCCGATGCCTTCGACGCTTTGCACGTTCTGCGAGAGGCGGTGACCGAGCACGGCGACGGCAATATAGACAGCGAGGAAGAACGTGACGATCAGGATGAAATCGGCGGTCCAGCTCGGGGTGTTCTCCGGGAGGAATGCGGAGAGCGGATTGCGCAGGTAAGACCGGGCATAATAAGCCGCCGCCAGCGCTGCGATGAACGCCCCCAGCGTTGCAAGCTCGCGGACAAACCCCCGCGCGACCGCCATCAGGGCCGAGATGATCACAAGGGTGATCGCCACGGCGTCAAAGGCGGTGAGCGCTTCAGTCATTCTGGACGTCCGGTGCAAGGAGTGCGACCAGCTCGTTAAGCCGCCTTAGGGGCCGGATCGTCAACCCGCCAATTGCGCCTGCACTGCCATCGGGCACGAAGGCCTGGGTGAAGCCGAGCCGCTCAGCCTCCTTCAAGCGCTGGTCCGTTCGCGAGACGGGCCTGATGGCACCCGACAGGGCAACCTCCCCAAAGAAAACGGCTTTTTCCGGCCCGGCGGTGTCGGCAATTGACGTCAGCAGTGCCGCGCAGGCTGCCAGATCGCCCGCCGGGTCCTGGACCCTGTAACCGCCCGCAACAGAAAGATAGACATCGTGGCCAGCGAGGTTGACGCCGCAACGGGCCTCGAGGACCGCGAGCAGCATCGCCAGCCGGTTGGTGTCCCAGCCAACCACCGAGCGCCGTGGGGTGCCATAGGCGCTCTTGGCGGCCAGCGCCTGGACCTCTGCAAGGACCGGTCGGGAGCCTTCCATGGCTGCGAAGACCGCCGCGCCGCCGGTTTCAGTGTCGTCACTGGACAGGAACAGGGCCGAGGGCTCGCGCGCCGGTGCCAAGCCATAGGGGTGCATCTCGAAAATACCGATCTCGTCGGTCGGGCCGAACCGGTTCTTCACCGCTCGCAGAATGCGGAACTGGTGGCCGCGTTCGCCTTCGAAATAGAAAACCGTGTCAACCATATGCTCGACCACGCGCGGCCCGGCAATCTGGCCTTCCTTGGTCACGTGCCCCACCAGCACCAGCGCCGCGTCCGAGCGTTTGGCCCATCGGGTCAGCTCCTGGGCGCAGGCCCGGACCTGGGCGACCGAACCGGGTGCGGCTTCAAGCCCGTCTGACCACATGGTCTGGATGGAATCGATCACCACGAAGTCCGGCTTCGCAGCCTTCAGGGCAGACAAGACCTTTCGCAGGTCGGTTTCGGCAGCCAGTTGGACGGGGCTGTCGGCGACCTTCAGCCTGCGGGCCCGCTCCTGGATTTGCGCTGTTGCTTCCTCGCCAGAGATGTAGGCGACGGTCAGGCCATTCCGTGCAAGGCGGGCCGCAACCTGCAATAGCAGCGTGGATTTTCCGATGCCAGGGTCGCCCCCGATGAGCGTTGCAGATGAAGGCACGATGCCGCCGCCGAAAACCCTGTCGAGTTCGTCGACCCCGATCACAACGCGGCTTGGCGCTTCGGTTTGACCATCAAGCGCTGTGAAAGCGACCTTGCCGCTTCGCGTCTTGCCGCTTGGCGGCTTCAGGCCACCCGGCGGCGTTGATAGGGTCTCTTCAACCATCGTATTCCAGGCGCCACAAGCCGAACACTGACCAGACCACTTCCGATGGGCTGCTCCACAGGACTGACAAACGAATTGGACGTCAGACTTCGCCAAAAATCGGTCCTCTCATGGGGCTGCGTTTGCGAGCGCAGGCGCAAAAGCCGCACAATCGCGGCGGGTAGGCGCTGGGAACCTGTCGCAACAGGCAGTATCTTGTTCCGGATTACAGAGGTTATTGGATCGAGAATCTACCGTGAGTGAATTCCACCGTATCGTCTATGTCAGCCGCGCCCGGGATGGGCTGAACGAATGTGATATCGAGGCGATCCTCGATCAGTCCACATCGAACAATTATGAGCGTTATATAACTGGATTCCTGACCTATAATCATGGCCGTTTCATGCAGGTGATCGAGGGGCCTTCGGAAGAAGTCGTTGATATTTATGGGCGGATCGAGAGCGACGACCGTCACAACTGTGTGGTCCAGGTCATTGGCGAACCTGCCGAGCGCCGGATCTTTCCAGATTGGAGCATGAATTACTTTCGGGTCGATGGGGACGGCGGCTCGCCCAAGATGCTGGTGAAGTCCGATGAAGTCGATGACCTCATGCCCGCGGACGCGCCGAAGCCTTATCTTTACCTGTTCTCGCGGTTCATGGCCTTGCGATAGGCCCGCCGTGCACGGGCGAGTTCCCGCGGCCCCCGAGGGCCTGCATTAGGGATGATGGACAAGTCAGCCCACGCCCTCTAATCGACACAGTCAAAATATGAGAACAGTCGGTCATCTGGGGCAAAAATGTTTGAAAAGATCCTGATCGCGAACCGCGGTGAAATCGCTGTGCGGGTCATCAAGACGTGTCGTCGGCTCGGTGTGAAGACCGTCGTGGTCTATTCCGACGCCGATGCGGGCTCGCTGGCGGTCGAGATGGCGGACGAAGCGGTCCATATCGGGCCATCCCCGGCCGCCGAGTCCTATCTGGTGATGGACAAGATCGTGGATGCCGTGAAGCAGACCGGCGCTGAAGCGGTCCATCCCGGCTTCGGGTTCCTGTCCGAAAATCCGGCCTTCGCCAAACGTCTCGTTGACGAAGGGATCACCTTCATCGGGCCGAACGCTGAGGCGATCGAGGCCATGGGCGACAAGATCAGTTCGAAGAAACTGGCCGCCGAGGCCGGCGTGTCCACGGTTCCCGGCCATATGGGCCTGATCAAGGACACCGCGCACGCGATCGAGATTTCGAACGAGATCGGCTATCCGGTGATGATCAAGGCGTCGGCTGGTGGCGGTGGCAAGGGCATCCGCGTGGCCCATAGCGATAAGGAAGTGGAAGAAGGTTTTCCTGCGGTGATCGCCGAGGCCAAGGCCAGCTTTGGCGACGACCGGACCTTCATCGAGAAATTCATCCTCAACCCTCGCCACATCGAGATACAGGTGATGGGCGATAAGCACGGCAACTGCGTCTACCTGTTCGAGCGGGAATGCTCGATCCAGCGTCGGAACCAGAAAGTGCTGGAGGAAGCACCCAGCCCGCTTCTCGATTCGGTGACGCGGCGCAAGATGGGCGAGCAGGCGGTCGCCCTTGCCAAGGCGGTGAATTACGACAGCGCTGGCACTGTCGAGTTTGTCGCCTCGGGCGCGGACAAGAGCTTCTACTTCCTCGAAATGAACACACGCCTCCAGGTGGAACATCCAGTCACGGAGATGATCACCGGCGTTGACCTGGTCGAGCAGATGCTTCGGGTTGCGTATGCAGAGAAACTGGCGCTCAAGCAGTCGAGCCTCAAGATCAATGGCTGGGCGATCGAAAGCCGGGTCTATGCGGAAGATCCCTACCGGAATTTCCTGCCCTCGATCGGCCGATTGAAGCGCTTCCAACCGCCAGCGGAAGGCGATCTTGCCGGCGGGACGGTGCGTATCGATTCCGGCGTGCGCGAGGGGGATGAAATCTCCATGTTCTACGATCCGATGATCGCAAAGCTGGTGACCCATGGTGACACGCGGGACGATGCACTGGACGTGCAGGCCGAGGCGCTCGACCGCTTCCATATCGAGGGGATACAGGACAATATCCCCTTCT
This sequence comes from Pseudomonadota bacterium, assembly GCA_038522375.1. Classification (GTDB taxonomy): domain Bacteria; phylum Pseudomonadota; class Alphaproteobacteria; order Caulobacterales; family Hyphomonadaceae; genus UBA5336. The sequence goes on along the minus strand of JBCBKE010000029.1, from coordinate 5,072 downwards.
GTGCAGCGGTCATGGACGAGCCGCGCTTCCGGTCTGGCGATATCACGACGGCCTATATCAAGGATGAGTTCCCTGACGGGTTCAATGGCGTCGAGGCAACCGACGAACAGAAGGTCATGCTGATTGCCGTGGCAGCGTTTGTTCACGGTCTTCAGGCAAACCGGGCCGCCCAGGTATCTGGCCGATTGACCGAAGCGGGCGCGCCGCGCACGGACTGGGTGGTCATCCTGGGTGATGAACACCATCCGATCGCCCTCAGTCTGGAGGACGGCGCGGCCACGATCACCCTGGACGGGGCCTCCCATACGTTCGTTTCGAACTGGCGGCCGGGCTCGCAACTGGTTGAGGGCATCCTGGATGGCGAGGCGGTCGCCGTCAAATGTGCCGACCGGACCGAAGGCTTCATGATGCGCCATCGCGGTGTGACCAAGAGAGTGTTGGTCTGCACGCCTGACGTTGCTGCCCTCCATGCTGCCTTGCCCGAGAAGGAAAAGCCCGACACGTCGAAGCTGATCATGTCGCCCATGCCCGGCCTTGTCGTGTCGGTGGATGTGGCGATTGGCCAGGATGTGAAAGAGGGTGAAGCGGTCTGCGTGGTCGAGGCCATGAAGATGCAGAACATCATTCGCGCGGACGCCGACGGGGTGGTCAAGGCCGTCAATGTGGTCAGCGGCGACAGTGTGGCGGCCGACGAGATCATGATCGAGTTTGCCTAGCCAGCAGACCACGGGCGCAGTGGGCCGTTTCGCTGCGTTCGAGTTGGAGAGCAGTGGACGGTTCACGGTCGTCCGGTTCGCTCGACGCACACGAAGTTCTTATCGAATATTGATAACATCTGCGATCGGGTCTATGGCAAGGAAATACGTTTGCGGAGCCGCGCCACGACCATGCCTTTGACCCGACTTCTTTTTTCACCGAATGGCCGTATCGGACCGCGTGATTTCCTTCGGGGAATCATCATCCTGCTGGCTGTCGTGATCGTGAACCAGGTGCTGAGTGTTTACGGCGGCGTTTTCTTTGCGCCCGTGTCCCTGATTGTGACCGTCGGGATCATCTACGGTTATCTCTGTGTTTTCGGCAAGCGTTTGCACGATCGCGGAATGTCGGCCTGGTTCTTCCTGCTTCTCCTCGTTGCCTATGTCATCATGGATGCGATTTTCCAGGCGATCCTGACACCCTTCCTCGCGCCCGAAGCCCTGGCGCTGCAGGAAGGGCTCGCCGACATGGTATCGCGCGGCCGATGGGAAGATGCGACGGTCTTCATGCAGGACCTGGCGCGGGAAGTCCTGTTCTCGGCCTTGCTGTCGGTCATTGCGATCAATGGCATTCTCGGCTTCGCCATGTCGCGCCTGAGAAGCGACCCCGGGATGAACCAATACGGCCCCCCGCCGCCCTCCTTGGGCAACCCCTTCGATTGAACAGAGGCAACGGTCATGACCTATACTGACGGCGGGATCGACCCCCAGCGGCCCTGGATCCGGGAGCCAGCCGACAATCCGGCAAGCTTGCGCTGGTTGCCCGCCCTGACAAATCCGATGGGGGAGACCTCACGCCTTCACTTCACGCGCGTCTGGACGGCCCTGTTTTTCAGCCGCCTGATCGTCTTTCTCATTCCTGTGGTTGCCGGCGCCGTCCTCGCAGGAGCAGGGGCGAATGATCCACAAGCCATGCTTCCGCCAGCCTGGCTGTTCATGGCGTTTGTGGTCATCACGGCGCTCGGTTCCGCCGTTCTCCATGTTCGCCGGCTCAGCGATGCGCGCCGAAGCCCGCTTTGGGCGGTCCTTGTGCTGATACCCGTGCTGGCCGCTGGCGGCGGCTTCCTGATGGGCGCCAACAAGGGCGCAACCGATTATGACACGGTGGTCGAGGCGAACGGCTTGTTATCCGAGGGGTTCGATGACCGTGAGACTGCCCTGAAGCTGGACCGTCCGGGGGCGATCAAGGTGCTTGCCGATGAGACGATACTCCTGCTCGAAGCTGCTGTCCTTGAAGGCGGGGCGTCCCTTGATGGGGTGGCAGAGCGTCTTGAGAGCCGGGCAAATGACCAGGCAGGCATGGCGGCCATGCTGTCTGAGGGCGGGATCGACCTGACAGCTGAGCAGACCGAAGCGCTCACCAAGGCGATCGAGGGCAAACTTGAAGCCCGTGAAGAGGCGGGAGCGTCCAGCGCCGATGGCGATAACGAGCCGGCGGCGCTGATGACACCGGCCAGGCGGCTGGATGAAATCCGGGGTGAGCGACGGGGCGTCGCCATGCGCTGGCGAGACCTGATCCCAGACATCAAGGTCAGCGAGATCAGCCAGCGGGAGCATGCGTTCCAGGCGGCCCTGGGACAATCGCAGGCGTTCTGGGCCGTGCCATCTTTTCTCGTGATGCTCTGGTCATTGCTCTGGGTTGGACGGTTGCCGAACGGAGGCGGTTCGATCAAGGCCCGCGTGGCCGACATGCGGGCCGCTGGTCTGACCTGATGCCTGTTCGGATCAAACGGGGCTCGTCGGCAAGCGTCCACTAAAGCGGCGCGTCCTCAAATGGAATCGGCGCGCCGCTTCAAGTCCTTGTCTTGACGCGCTTCCGGGCGGCGGTGGTGATGCGGCGCAGGATCATTGGCTATGCATTTTTCCTCTTGCTGCGTACCCGGTTGTCATTGTGCGGGCTCGGGCATTGCTGGCCCGCCCGTGGACGGGCTAAGACCCAGGCCCATGGCGGCCGATACGAGTATTGTAACGATGGCCGCCGTCAGCAGGGCTGCATAACCACCGATCTGGTCGAGAAGACCGGCGCTGGCCGCGCCGAGCATCATGCCGAGCGCCATTGAGCCCATCATCAAGGCATATGAGGTGGCCGCCACGTGCCCTTCACACACACGCATGCCCAGTGTCACCATGCAGAGGTAAAACCCGAAAACGATCAGGGTGTAAAACAGGTACCAGCTTGAGAAAAACAAGTCGGTTGTCGAAGCGAGTGCCACAAATATGAATATGGCGATGGCACCGGCCACGATACCCGATGTCCAATATCCAAGTGTGGCTGGCCCGATTTTGTCGGTTACCCAGCCCCCAACCAACAATAAACCGGCACTGGAGATCAGATATCCAATCCCCGCCAAGGACGAATATCGCGTCTCACCCCACTGCATTTCCTGGGCTGCGAATGCCGGCAGGGTCGCTTCGATTATGCCTTGATGCATGCCGTAGAAGACGCAGAGACCGATGATCAAGAGCGGGTCGCGCCGAAGCAAGACGCGGAGCGTTTCGCGCAACACAGGCTACCAGGCGCCTGGTTTGGCGTCGCGGCTCTGGTCCGACGTCTGGCCCTCATTCCATGGAAAGAGTTTTTCACCCGGGCGTTCCCGGATCAGGATGGCGGCGAATGCGGGTATCGAGAACAGGCAGGCGGTTGCGATCATTGCGATCGAAAAGCTCTGATACTCAAGGAAGTAGGCGACCAATGCCGCGCCGCCGGCCATGCCCGCAGACTTTCCGCCAAGCATGAAAGCATTGATCTTTCCGAGTTCGCTCTTGGGTGTGAGGTCGATGATCATCGCGTCCAGCGCCACGTCCTGAACAGCCGTCATGGCCGACAAGACCGCGCCAAAAATGATGATCGTCGCCAGCTCACTCGGCAAAGGGCTTCGAATGGCGAAAGCGATGAGCGAAATAATCAAGCAGGCTTGCGCGCCAACAAGCCATGCGCGCCGACGCCCCATCGGCAGAAAGGCATACCGGTCGACGACGGCGCCAATAAAAAACTTGAGACTCCAGGGCAATGAGCATGCTGCGATAAACGACCCGATCGCCCCGACGGGTTGTCCGTTGACCGCAAGCCAACTCGGAATTGCAACGAATAATAAACCCTGGGCCAGGCCTTGCGCTAAATAAAGTAAGGTCCCCGTGGCAAGGCGCAAATGTCCGTTATCAGTATAAGCCGGCAGCGTCGCAGCGCCGGTTTTCAGAGCGCTATTGGTGCTATCGGTCATATCAATATGCCTTGCTCAAACAGGTTGACGGATTGCCGGGGTCCACGTCGGATCTGGCCAGGACATGAGTGTCGCGACTTCCAAGATAGACCCCGGCGCTTTGCCTTCGCCGAGGGCCCCTGATGCCATTGATAGTGAGGTTGGCATTCAGGGGCCTCCGTGAGCACAGCAGGGACGACCCTCCTGGCAGCACTGCCAAAACGCCCAGCAAGTCACTGTTTTTGTTAAGTTAATTATATTACAACGTGGTGGAAAATGGACGCCGCCGTCAAGCGAAACGGGCGTCAAAAAAGCGTCAATTCGTCTGATGGCTTGCCTGGCCGTGACATGTGCGGGCCATGTCGCGCAATGAAAACGGCACCCTGCTCGCCGCGGTTTGACCGGAAAGCAGGGTGCCGAGATATCCTGACACCGTTTATGTTGAGCTTCTATTTGAGGTCGATCTCATGCACGATGTAGCTGCCGGTGATTTCCCGCAATTCTGGATAGGTCTCCAGCGCTCGCTTGGATCCTGCATCAGCTTGTTCCTGGCCAAGCGCGCCGATAAACGCATCGTACTTTTCCTTGGACGGCGCCATATCGGCAAGGCTTGCATACTTCGTGACGAGCAGCAGGTTGAAATCACCGCTTTCCGGCGTAATGCTCGAATAGATCGCATAATCCTCGACATGACCGAGCTCTTTGCTGATCTCGACGCCCCGAACCCAGGTCTCCTTCAGGCCTTCCAAATAATGATCGCCCGCATTCGTCTTCACCTTGATGGTGCCGATTTCCCAGACCGCCTCGCTGATCTCATAGTCAGTGAACGGCTCCAGTTGTGCCTGCGCAGGTGTGAGTCCGATCGACAATGCAATCAATAGAAGGCTGACAATTCGTTTCATTGTTTCTCTCCGCTTTTCTCTTTGTGGATAGGCGGAGGATGGTGCTCTTGCGCCAGCACCGTCAATTCAGAACGGCGTCAAAAAAGCGTCAATTCTTCAAGGCGTGGTGCGGGGATCAGACGGTATCAGGTCCGGCCAGCCATATTTTTCCCACGCCTCGACCATGCCAATATCTTCGGCAAACTTCATAAATTCCGGGTGCTGAATGGTTCGGC
>JBCBKE010000028.1:0-36596 GCA_038522375.1 Pseudomonadota bacterium | reverse complement strand
ATCGAACTTGTTGGTTAAGCGTTCCTGAAGCACCCTACCGATCAGCCTGCTTCAGACAACCGTCAACCCCGCCACGCAAAGGGAAAAGGCCATGGCAAGACAATTTGAGTTCCTTTACGATATCGTCAGTCCGACGGCTTATCTCGCTTGGTATGATGCGCCCCGGGTTGCTGAAAGGATCGGCGCGGAAATCATCTACACACCCATGTTTCTTGGCGGTGTCATGCAGGGGTCAGGCAACCGTCCACCCGGCACCGTGGCGGCCAAGGCGCGTTATCTCGCTATTGATGTCCCCCGCTGTGCCAAGCACATCGGCATTCCATTCCATTCCAATCCGGCGTTTCCGATGAACACGTTGACAGTCCAGCGGGCGACCGTGGGGATGGAGGACCCGAACGAACGGCTTCGGTTTGCGGGTGCATGCTTCGACCATAGTTGGGGAAGGCCCGATCCGCTTGATCTCGGCTCCGATGATGGCCTGAGAGCGCTATGCGAAAGCGCCGGTTTCGCGTTCGACACGATCAAGGCACTGGCTGCCGATCCCGCGAACAAGGCAAAGCTCAAGGACAACACAGACGGCGCGGTTGCGCGCGGGGTGTTCGGCGCCCCGACATTCTTTTTCGGCGACGAGATGTTCTTCGGGCATGACAGGCTCGACTACCTTGCGCGGGCCGTTGCGTCCTAACCCAACGGGTAATACTGACCGTCCCTGGACACTTACGATAGTTCCTGATTGGGCGGAGCAGGTGGTGTGGGCGCCCGCGCAGGCTCTGCTGGCGGAGACTGGGGCGGTGTATCGGGAACCATCTGGGGCGCAAGGCTGGGCGTTTGTTCCATTGGCGTTGCCGCTGGCGTCTCAACGACAGGGGGAGGTGCAGCTTGCGGGGTCGGCACGGGCGCGTCCTCCGGGATCGGAGCGACCGAACCGGCGGGATCGTGCGCGGCGGCGGCCTCCTCGCGTTGTTTCTGCTGGCGATAAAGCTGCACGAAATCCACGGGGTCTATCAGCAGGGGTGGGAATCCCCCTTCCCGGGTGATGTCTGCCACGAGCCGACGGGCGAATGGAAACAGCATTCGCGGACACTCAATCAGTAGCGCCGCTTCGGTCTCCTGCTCGCCCAGGCCCAGAACCTGGAACAGTCCCGCATAGTCAAGCTCGAGCAGAAACAGCGTTGTATCGGCCACATGGGCACGGGCCGTCAGTTTCAGGTTGCTTTCGAAAACGCCCTTGCCATCTTCCCGCGGCGTCGCCGTGACATCGATGCCGATATCGATATTGGGCTGGCCTTCGGGCAAGACATTTGCAGGGTTCTCAAAGGACAGGTCCTTCACGAACTGGGAAATCGCACGGAGAGTCGGAGCGCCCGGTTGGCCGTTCGATAGCGGGCCAGTATTCGGGCCCGGAGTCTGTTCCGCCATACATCTCGCTCCCTTTAAACACTCATGGCGCGCTACCATGCGGCCCAAAGGCACGCAACGACCGACTGGCATCGCGTTCGCATCCGGCCTATGTGACAGTGGTTGGTTATCCCGAAAGCGCCAAAGTCCTATGGTTGAAGTCCTGATCCTGGCGGCAATCGCCCTTTTCGTCCTTTCCCGGCTGTATTCAGCCCTGGGCAGCGATGATGGTCCGCCCGATGGCCGGTCACGGTCGCCCGAAGGCCAGATGGCGACGGAGCCGAGCGCGCGGTCCGACGAGAGCGCGCCCGTCGAAGAGCGCCCTGTTTTCTCGAGTGGCGGGATTCCCGGTCTTGAGGATATTCACGAGGCCGATCCCAGTTTTGATCCGCGCACGTTTCTGCATGGGGCGCGGTCCGCCTACGAAATGATCGTGGAAGCCTTCGCCGAAGGCGATCGGACAACGCTCAAGCCCCTGCTCGACGATGACGTCTATGATGCGTGGAACCAGGCCATCTCCGACCGGGAAGCCAGCGGTGAGGAGCCCATGCGCCTCCTGCGGCTGCGAAAGGCAGAGCTGGAGCGCGGCGAGCTGACTGATGGGGTTGCTCGGGTTTCCGTCGTTTACGAGTCAGACCTTGGCGATGGCGAACGGACGCGGACAGCCAAGGAAGTCTGGGTTTTTAAACGCGAGATCCAAAGCGCCGACCCGAACTGGTTGTTGGACGATGTTGAGCCCGCCGGCTGAGATTTAACTGGTGCCCGTTCCGGCACTGGGCAATTCGTCGGGCGATGACCTTTTCTCTCCTCACGCGCATCTGCCCGGCTTTTCTGGGCGTCTTCGTCGCCGCATGCGCCACGTCGCCCGGCCCGGAGCAAAATGAGGCTGCAAGGGGGAGCGTCTCGCTCCCGGTCTCATCGGCGACCATCAGTGTCGGCCAGCCGAGTGACCCGTTCGCTGCGCCGATAGACATCCCAGCGGGAAACTTCAGCGCTGTACCGGGGTGGGGCGCCATAGATCCCCGTGCCGGTCTGGAGGCGTTTCGGCGCAGCTGCCGTCTCCTCTTGGCCCGAAGCGAAGATAACGCCTTCGTATCGGACAGGGCGGCTTGGGCGGGGCGGGTCGGCGAATGGAGAACCGGCTGCGGGGCGTTGAGTGGTTCGCTTGATGCGCAGGCTGCCCGCCTCCTGATCGAGAGCCGGTTTGTTCCTGTCGAAGTGGTCGATCCGCAGGGTCAACAGCGTTTCACCGGATACTTCGAACCGATCATCGATGCCAGGCGACGCCGACAGGGGGCCTATACAGCCGCTATTCCCGGGCCGCCCGGGGACCTCATCGTGAATGGCGACCAGCGCCTTCAGCGGCTGCCCAACGGCAGGACGCGCGCGTACCCGCCCCGTAGCAGTATCCGGCCAGATCCTGGGCGGGTGCTCGGTTATGCCCATCCCGCCGACGTGTTCTTTCTTCAGATCCAGGGTTCAGGCCGGCTGGTTTTCGAGGACGGCGCGACGATCCGGGCCGCCTATCATGCCCACAATGGCCATGCGTTCGTCTCGACAGCGAATTGGCTGCTGGCGCGCGGTGAGATCAGCCGCGGCGAAGCGTCCATGCAGGGTATTCGCGCCTGGATGGACCGGGCGCGACCTGCTCGTGTGGCCGAAGCCATCAATGCCAACCCTCGCTACGTCTTTTTTGAAGCGCAGCCGGTGACCAATCCGGGACTTGGCCCTGCCGGCGCCCAAGGCGTGCCGCTGACTGCGCTTGGGTCTTTCGCAATTGATCCGGACTTCCATGCCCTTGGCCTGCCCTATGTGGTGGAAACCACCGCGCCTGGCCTGGGCGGCCTCTGGCGGGGTGTTCTGGTGTCCCAGGACACCGGCGGTGCCATAAAGGGCCCGGTGCGGGGCGACATCTTTTTCGGTACCGGCGCGGTGGCCGGCGACAGGGCCGGCACCATGAATGCCCCGGGCCGGCTTTGGGCCTTGCTGCCCCCCGCCGTTGCAAATCGCCTTCGACGGCCTGGAGCCCCTGACAATCCACCCGTATCCCCCTAGATCCGATCCATGCGCCGCCGCAACCTGACACCCTCTGAACTCAAGGCCTGGGCGGCTGTGACCCGCTCGGTGCGGGCGATGCCGGGTGTCGAGCCGATGGCCATGCCAACCGGGATGAATACGGAACCGGCCGAACACGCTGCAGGGCGTCCGGCCAAGGCTAAACGTGAGCCGGCCTCAGCACCCGCGCAAGGCGGGCGTCCACAGAAGCCACCCGTGCCGCAGGCCATGGTCGCAGACCGGGCGGGTGAAAAGAAGGTCCGTCGCGGCCAGGTCCCGTTCACGGCACGGATTGACCTTCACGGAATGACCCAAGCCGAAGCTGACCGCGCCTTGCGGGGGTTCCTGTCGCATCACCGCAGCGCAGGAGCGCGATGCGTCCTTGTCATCACGGGAAAAGGGCGAAGCGGCCTGTCGGTTCTGAAACGGAACTTTATTCATTGGCTAAGTTCGCCCAGCGGCCGGTCATTGGCGTCCGGCTTTGCTGAAGCCCACGCGCGGCATGGCGGCGGGGGCGCTTTCTATGTCTGGCTACGGCGGACTGGGGCTCACCATTAGGGCGCTCGCGCGCAAAGCGGGCATGGCAGAGGCTCAGTCTGACGGGCGTCGAGCTTTCTCTTCGAGGCCGGATCGCCCTTCCCTGGCTGCCAGCGCCACCCCTACCTGATCGAGCGGAATGCCACGGGCCTTCAAGGCCACCAGAAGATGGTAGAGCACATCCGCCGCTTCGCTCACCACCTCCTCATCGGGCTGGGCCGCAAGGGCCAGGGCCAGCTCGATCGCCTCCTCCCCGAGCTTCTTGCCACACTGGAGCGGACCCTTGGCCAACAATTTGGCGGTGTAGGAGATACCGGGATCGGTATCGGCGCGTGTATCGATTGTATGGGCGAGACGAGCGAGCGCATCGGCAAGGCGCTCTCCGTCTCCAAGGGGCTTGGGCAACGTCATGGCGGGTCCCTTTCTTACACCAGCAGCCTTCAAGGGAATGGACGGACGGGGGCGCCGGCATTTGCCATCGCCGTCCGGCAGCTCGCGATGGAAACCTCGCCGAAATGAAAGATCGAGGCAGCAAGCACCGCGCTGGCACCGCCCTCCAGGACGGCAGGGGGAAAATCGGCAGCAGAGCCAGCCCCCCCCGACGCGATGACAGGGATAGAGACGGCCTCGGTGACCGCTTTCAAAAGTGGCAGATCGAAACCGGACTTGGTCCCATCCTTGTCCATGGAGGTCAGCAGGATTTCGCCCGCGCCGCGTTTTTCCGCTTCAACGGCGTAGGCGACCGCGTCAATCCCTGCATCGTTCCGGCCACCATGGGTGAACACCGTCCATTGGCCGGGCGCGGTGGCGCGCGCATCGATTGCGACGACAACGCATTGGCGGCCACATCGCAGGGCGCATTGGCTGATGACCCCATGGTCGGCGACGGCTGCCGAGTTCACCGCAACCTTGTCAGCGCCGGCGCGCAACAGCGTGACCATGTCATCTGGGGTTCGCACGCCGCCGCCCACGGTCAGCGGCATCAGGCACTGCTCTGCTGTCCGGGTGACCACATCCAGCATGGTGCCACGCCCCTCATGGGATGCTGTGATGTCGAGAAAGCAGAGCTCATCGGCCCCGGCCTCGGAGTAGGCCTCGGCCAGTTCCACCGGATCGCCCGCATCGCGAAGATCCACGAAGTTCACGCCCTTTACGGTCCGTCCGTCCTTCACGTCCAGGCATGGAATGATGCGGGTCTTCAGCACGTCATGGCCCCTGCCGCTTTGATCGCTTCGGATGGGTCGATATCGCCATCATAGAGTGCCCGGCCGAGGATTGCTCCGGCGACCGGACGTGTCCCGCGGGCACTCCTCAGCGCCGTGATATCGGCAACCGCCGCGACGCCGCCGCTGGCGATGACCGGAATTGAAACGGCTGAGGCGAGACCAGCGGTGAAATCCACATTCACGCCGGTTTTCATGCCGTCCCGACCGATATCGGTGGCGACAATGGCTGCAACACCGCACCCCTCGAACGCCTTTGCCAACTCGGTGGCTGCCATATTCGACGACTCGGCCCAGCCCTCAACGGCGACCATCCCGTCCCGTGCATCAATACCCACGATGACCCTGCCGGGCAGCGCGCGAGCGGCAGAGCGGACAAGGCCGGGATCCCTGAGTGCTGCGGTTCCAAGGATAACACGGGCAATTCCAGCTTCGAGCCAGGCATCAACCTGGGCCCGCGTGCGGATACCGCCGCCCAGTTGGACGGGTACGTCCGTCGCAGCGAGAATGCGGCGCACGGCGTCGCCATTGGTGGTTTCGCCTTCGAATGCCCCGTTCAGATCGACGACATGGAGATAGGCAAAGCCCATCTCTTGGAACCGTCGCGCCTGGTCTGCAGGATCGGCGTTGAAGGCCGTCACCCGGTTCATATCGCCTTGGATCAGGCGCACGCAGGCGCCGTCTTTCAGGTCGATGGCTGGGTACAGGTCGAACACCGCCATTTCAGGGCCGCCAGTTCAGGAAATTGGTTAGGATCTTCAGGCCAACAGCCTGGCTCTTCTCCGGGTGAAACTGGGTGCCAAACAGGTTGTCACGACCAACCGCCGATACAAACGGCTGCCCGTGATCGGTGACGGCGGCGATCTCATGTTCGTTTTCGGGGGAAAACGCGTAGGAATGTACGAAATAGGCGTGGGCGTCCTGGCCCAGCTCAGCAAGCACCGGATGCGCCCCGCGCGGCATTACCTCGTTCCAGCCCATGTGGGGTATGCGAAGGCCCGGACCGCCCCGGAGCGCTTCAACCCGACCATGTATCCAGCCGAAGCCGCGATGGTCGCCGTCCTCCGCGCCGAAATCGGCCATCAGCTGCATGCCGACGCAGATGCCAAGGAATGGCGCGCCCCGGGCGATGACGGCGCTTTCGAGCGCTTCTGTCAGCCCGTCCCTGCGATCGATTTCCCGCTTGCAGTCGGCAAAGTGCCCGACACCGGGCAGCACAACGCGGTCAGCTTTGGTCACGACGTCCGGATCGGCCGTCAGCGCGACGCGAAGGCCGTGCTCCGCCCCCTCTGCTGCGCGGGTCAGTGCGCGGGCGGCGGAGTGGACGTTTCCCGAGCCGTAATCAATAAGTGCGACGATTCCCATGCTGCCCTCTTACGGTGCAGGGAACGCTCTGCAAAGTGCCGCGGGGCTCAGGGTGCGATTTCCAGGCACGAGCCGTCGCTGCAGCGCATCAGGACGGCCAGAAAATCGTCGAGTGACAGCGCGACACACCCCTCGGTCGGGGCAAGATCTGGTCGGGTGAGGTGGAAGAAAATAGCGCTGCCGGCCCCTGGGGTCACCGGGTCGTCATTGTAGCCAAGCTCCACGATGAGGTCATAGACATGGTCGTCGCGCCAAAGGCGTTCGTGGGAGGCATTGAACGGCTGTTGTATGGGCCGATTGTATAGCCGATGGGCGGGGTCATCGCACCAGCCATCATGCGGGGCGAGCGGTACCTTGGACAGGCCAGTCTCTGGAGGCGCGAGCCGGTCTGGCCGATAGAATACCCGCCGCATGGGCCAAACCCCCAGCGGGCTGGCGCCGTCACCTTCGCGCTTGTCCGCAGGCGCCGCGACGCCGCCCTTCCCCAGAACACACCGGAGCGACAGCCCTTCACCCCGGAATCGGCCATCGGCATGGGCGGTAAACAGTGTACTCACAGCGCTCTCCCAAAACCGTGAAACGGTTGTGACGGCCTTTGAACTTGCCGTGAGCTGTGGAATGTCACAAGTCGGGCCTGTGTTGGAGACGAGACAATGTCAGTAGAAAAAACAGTCCTTTTGATCGACGATGATGACGACCTTCGTGAAGCGTTGGCAGAGCAATTCGATATGCATGACGGGTTCGCAGCGCTTGGAGCGCCCACCGCGCGCGAGGGCTTGGCCATGGCGGAGAAAGAGCGGGTGGACCTGATCCTGCTCGACGTCGATTTACCTGACATGGATGGTCGCGAGGCGTGCAAGCAGCTCCGATCCAAGGGCGACAATACGCCGGTGATCATGCTCACGGGTCAGGACACTGATGCGGATGCCATTCTGGGTTTGGATTCCGGTGCAAATGACTATGTGCCCAAGCCCTTCCGGTTTTCGGTCCTGCTGGCTCGCGTGCGGGCACAACTCCGCACCTTCGAGCAAAGCGAAGACGCCACGTTCCAGATCGGCCCCTACGATTTCCGGCCCGCCGCAAAAATTCTGATGACCGAAGACGAGAAGAAGATCCGGCTGACGGAAAAGGAAACGAACATTCTCAAGTATCTCTACAAGGCAACGGGCAAGACAGTCCCACGGGACGAGCTCCTGTCGGAAGTCTGGGGGTATAATGCCAATGTGACGACCCACACGCTGGAAACCCACGTCTACCGCCTGCGTCAGAAAATTGAGCCAGATCCGTCCAACGCTCGCCTCTTGCTGACCGATGCCGGGGGATACCGGCTGCAGCCTTGACACGCCGGTTCGGAGTGAAGCGAAAGCCCGGCTTTTCAGGGGCCTGTTTCAGCGCGACTATTCGTTGGCCAACGTTTCCGTTCGCCTTGGACGTCCTTCACGCATCGGTTTCGTCGATTGCGCCGATGAAGGGTAGGCCACGGTATTTTCCGGCGTCGTCCATGCCGTAACCGACAAGGAATTTGTCAGGTGCCTCAATGGCATAGAAGTCGACGCCGTCGGTGGGGGCATCCGGCTTCACCGCCAGGGCGCAGGTGATCACTTCCGTTGCGCCCTTTGCCAGCATGTGCTGGCGCGCGAAGGCGAGAGTCCGACCGGTGTCGAACACGTCATCGACAATCAACACCCCGCGGCTGGTGACCGGACGCGACAGGTCGGCTCGCACAACGACCCGGCCACTGCTTTCGCGGGCGTCGCGGTAGCTTTCCAGCCACAGGACGTCGAGGATCGGATGCACACCGGCTCTTGCGAGGGCCTTCATGAGATCCGACGTGAACGGCGTCGCGCCGATGAGGATACTGACCACTGTCCACTCGCCGCCCATCCGGGGTGCAAGCCGGCCCGCAAGGTCATCAATCCCAGCCATTAGCGCGGCCTCGGGAACCACGATGTTGATGCCCTCGGGCGGTATCATTGCATGTCAGCCTTTCCCTCGAGTCCCGCCTGGGCCTTTCCAGGAGCGCGATCGGCGGGCGCAAATCGCAGATCGAGCGTGTAGGAGTCCGCCGGCGGGTTTTCCATCACGGCCCGGAATCGGCCAACGGTGCCAGGGGCCAGGACCCCCGGTTCGACCGCGGCCTCGAATTCTGCGATGCGCTTCCCAAAAGGATCCAGGAGCCCGATTGTCACCCGTGGCGCAGGTCGCGGGCGCGTCCCGGTGTTCCGTACGTCCGCAGCCACGGTCAGAACTGGCGTCGTACCGATGATGTCTCTCCTGCGCTCGACATTCTCGAACTCAACGCCAAACCGGTTCACGGTCAATCCTACGAGGCCATAGGCACTGGCCGCCTGGGGCCACCGGTCCACCACGGCGTGTCGATTGACAAGACCAGCCGCAACGATCGTGACAGCGGCCGCGCCGACCACCGCCCATGCAGCAAGGGCGGCGGCTCGGCTGCGCTTCACGTGTCTTTCATGCACCGTGCGCAGATAAGAGGTGTGGGCCGCCGACGTCGCCTGGGCCTTTGGTTGGGCCTCAATACCGCTGGCATCCACATGCCACGTGTGTCCGCATGACGCGCACTTCACCTGGCGGCCATCTGCCCCGATCGTGGAAGGTTCGGCGTAGTAAGTGGTTTGGCAAACAGTACAGGTCAGGATCATGGCAGACCATGTCCCCGAATTCGCCGCATTGGTCTATGCTGTTGGAACGTCTGAGAGAACAGGAAGGCAAGAGCCATGGGTGCCGTGAACGCCGCCGACCTTGGCATGGACTATGCGGTTCGCCTTGACGGTATCACCGTGCGCTATGACAGCGCCGACCCCGTGCTCGATGGCGTAAACCTGGCACTGACACCTGGCAGCTTTTCCTTTCTCACAGGGCCGTCCGGGGCGGGCAAGACCAGCCTTCTTCGCCTGATCTACCTCGCGCTGACACCCACCTTGGGAGAGGTGTCGTTGTTTGGACGGCGCACCAGTGTGCTCAGCCGCGACCAGCTGTCGGCCCTGCGGCGAAGAGTGGGTGTCGTTTTCCAGGAGTTCAAACTGCTCGATCACCTCACCGTCTATGAGAACGCAGCCTTGCCCCTCCGCGTTGCCGGGCGGAAAGAGGCGGACTACCGAGGCGACGTGGAGGAATTGCTCAGGTGGGTCGGCCTGGGCCCGCGCATGAGAGCCTATCCAGCGACCCTTTCCGGTGGCGAGCAACAACGTACAGCGATTGCCCGTGCCCTTGTGAACAAGCCCGACCTCCTGCTTGCTGACGAGCCTACGGGGAATGTGGACCCGGAGATGGGAGCGCGCCTCATGCGCCTGTTCGTGGAACTCAACCGTCGGCTCAACACCACGGTTATTGTGGCAACCCATGACCTTGGCTTGATCGAGGAGTTCAACGCCCCTGTCCTGCGGCTGCACCATGGACTGATTACCAAAGACACGGACCTTGGAGCCCGCTGATGGCGAGCGAGACACCGCTGCTGCCTGAGCGCGACGCCCGCGAAGCGGCGCTCTTCTTCGTTGTGGCGGCCCTGTGTTTTCTTGCCGCGATTGCCGGGCTCTCGGTGAAATCGACCTACAGCGCAGCACAGGCCTGGACCGAAAGCGTCGAAGGTGAATACACCATCCGTCTCAGGGACACTGATCGCCGCGGGGCCAGTGAAGCGGAAGACATCATCTCTGCCATTCCCGCCGTTGGTGAGGCCCGCATCCTCTCGCGCGACGAAATCAACGCATTGCTCGCGCCCAGTTTCGCCGGGGGTGAAATGCCCGCTGGCCTGCCGATGCCCCTGGTCATGGTCGTCAAGACAGAAACCGGAGTTGATGACCTTACGGCAGTCTTCTCGGAACGCCTTACCGAGGCAGGGTTTGACGGCGTGATCGATGCCCATGACGAGTGGGCTGGCGACGTGCGGCGCGCCCTTGGTGTGATCCGCGTCGTCGCTGCTTCAATCGTGATGCTCCTCGCAGCGACCGCACTATCGGTGATCGCCTTTGCCACCCACGCGGCCCTGCTTGCCCGGCGTGATATCGTCGATGTGTTGCACCTGTCGGGCGCAACTGACCGGTTCATCGCCAAACTCTTCGAGCGGCGCTTCTGGATGCTGGGACTCAGGGCCGGTAGTGTTGGCGCGCTCATTGCCCTCGGCGGCGTGGCCCTTGCGCTATACTTTGCGTCCACGCACGGCACGCGCACGGGCTTGCTCCCGGTGCTCAGTCTGGACGGTTTTGATGGCTTGATCCTCGTTACCACGCCGCTGATCGCCGGTCTGGCCGCCCGGACTGCAGCCCGAATAACGGTGATGCGGGCCTTGAAAGCATCGGGCAGAACAGCAATCGCCGCGTGACGCGGGCCCTCCGTGTCTCTAAGTGACCGCCATGAATGCAGTCCGCTCACTTCTGTTCATGGCGTGGATGTACGGCCTGATGGGACTAATGGGTCTTATCTGGCTACCGTCACTGCTCCTGCCGCGCAGGGTTCTGGTGGTGGGTATCCGGTGGTGGACACGCCTTGTGCGATGGGGGCTCCGGGTCATTTGCGGGGTTCGCACCGAGATCCGTGGCGAAGAGAACCTTCCTGACGGTCCGATCATCTATGCTGCAAAGCACCAGTGCATGTGGGATGTGTTCATCCCTTTTCTCGTGCTCGACGATCCCGTCATCACCATGAAACGCGAGCTGCTCTGGTACCCGTTCCTGGGCTGGTACGCGATCAAGACCAAGATGATAGCAATTGATCGGGGGGGCCTGACAAAAACGATCAAGGCGATGCTGGCGGCCGCTGAACGTCGCCGCCAGGAAGGGCGACAGTTCGTCATTTTCCCTGAAGGCACCCGCCATCCCCCGGGAGTCACGGCAGGGTATTTCTCCGCGGGTACTGGCGCTTTCTACAAGGCCTTGAACGTGCCGATCGTACCGGTGGCGACAAACTCGGGATTGTGTTGGCCGGCCTTCGGCTTTGTGCGCCGACCCGGTGTCGCGGTTTTTGAAATTCTTCCGCCGATTGAGCCGGGTCTCAACCGCAAGGAGATGATCGGTCGCCTCGAATCCGCCATCGAACCGGCGTCAGACGCCCTGCTGCTTGAGGGCCTGGACGTGCAGAACCGGACGCGCGCCGATCTGGAGCGTGTGCAATGACCAAGCCGCGCCTTGGCTGGCAGATTTTCTTGCCGCTGGTCGGGTTCGGCCTCATCCTCGGGGCCTATTCAGCCTATTGGTTCATTGCCCGTGCTGAGCTGTCGAAGGGCATCGATTCCTGGATCGAGGCGGAGCGCGCCCGGGGGATGACCGTCGAATTCTCGGAAAAGCGCCTGGGCGGATATCCCTTCAGGTTTGCCCTTTTCGTCGACGAGCCGGTCTACGGCGACAGCCGCAACGACCAGCGCTGGCAGGGCGAGCAGCTGCAACTGATCATGCAACCCTGGAATTGGCAGCACGTGATCGCCAGGGCGCCTGGCGAGAACTGTATCTTCAACGGCGAGTTGGAGGGCTGGGCACACCTGGGCCCGAAATCTGCCGGCAGCGTGTCATGGAGCGATACCGGCATCGAGCGGGTGTCGCTTGCCGTCGACGAGGCCCGGTTTGACGTTGCCGGCGAAATCGGCGGAGCGCTCGATCGTTTCGAGTTCCACCTGCGCCCCTATCCGGGCGAGCCCGACACCCTGCAGCTCGAGACTCACTGGCAAGCCCTGAAGCTCAACGATACCCTTCCAGGCGCAGACACGCTTGGGCCGCGCTTTGGCCCGTCGATTCTTCGTGCCGAGGCGACCCGGGCCTTCAGCGCACTTGCGACGGTGCCAGACCTCTCCGACCTACCTGCCGCCATTCTTGCGCGCGGCGGTGAAATAACGCTGGCGCAGGCCATGGTGGACTGGGGCCCCCTGGACGCCGGCGCCCGGGGTAAACTGGCCCGCGATCGGGAGGCCGGCCTTACCGGGTCGATCGGTCTCCGGCTCGATAATGCAGACATGCTCCGCGCGGCCTTGCAGCGCGCGGGTGAATTGGACAGCGACACTGAAACTGCGATTGCGGCGCTCGATGCGGCATCAGCGGATGGCCGCTTTCTTGAACTGTCCGTTCGCGATGACGGGCTTTACCTGCTTGGCAACAAGGTTGTCGCGATCGACGTGAACGGAGCGCTGGAGTGATGGCGCCATCGGAACGCGATCTTCGTTCAGCCTGCCAGGTGCTGGCTGACCGCGACGAGGCCCTTGCAAAGGCCCATGACCGGATCGGGCTGCCGAATTGGCGGGTGATTGAACCGACGTTTGAGGCGCTTGCCCGGATGATCGCCTACCAGCAGATATCCACGAGGGCCGCGTCTGCCATCTGGGGTCGCGTTTGCAACCGCCTGCCAGCTATGACCCCGGCTGACCTGCTTGGAACGCCCGATGACACGCTGCGCGACTGCGGCCTGTCCCGACCGAAGATTTCACATATGCGCGCCATAGCGGTCGCCTGCGATAATGGTGCGCTTTGCATGGAGACCCTTTGCGCGGTGCCGATCGATGAAGCCCGCAAACACCTGACCGCCGTGAAAGGCATAGGACCCTGGACGGCCGACGTGTTCCTGATGACGGCGACAGGTGCGCTGGACGCGTTTCCAGCCGGTGATGTCGGGCTGATGGAAAGCTATCGCCTTTTGCGCGGCGATGATGCGAAACTGCCGCCCAAGGTGTTCTTGAAGCGGGCGGAAACCTGGCGTCCGTTCCGTGGCGTTGCAGCGCACCTCTTGTGGGATTGGATCAACAATGAAAGGGGCCGCGACGTTGCGCCTGCTCCCGAGGCGTGATTTGTCATAATATTGACGCGAAGAATCGCGTATACCGCAAGAAAGTCGGAGGGCGCTGCTTTCACGTGGACCTATCATCTTCTGTCGGACATCAGGCTCTCCTCGTGGAGGGCCGCCCGGTAGTTGGCGATGTCAGAGATACTCAAGGTTCCCCCCAGCGGCCGCCCCGCCCTTGTTCTGAATGCCGACTTTCGTCCGCTTAGCTATTACCCCCTGTCGCTTTGGCCGTGGCAAGATGTGGTCAAGGCCGTTTTCCTTGGCCGCGTCGATGTCATCGCCGAATACGACTATGTCGTTCGCTCACCGTCATTCGAAATGCGGCTTCCGAGCGTGGTCGCGCTACATGAATATGTCCGCCAGGATCGGCCGCCTGCATTTACGCGTTTCAATCTGTTCCTGCGCGATGGGTTTTCCTGTGTATACTGCGGGGCAACCGAAGATCTGACTTTCGATCATGTCGTTCCCCGCTCAAAAGGCGGAAGAACGACGTGGCAGAACATCGTGACCGCCTGTTCGACCTGTAACCTTCGAAAGGGCGGACGCATGCCGAAGGACGCCAAGATGTTCCCGGCTCGAAAGCCCGATCGGCCGTCGAACTACCAGCTTCAGGAAATGGGACGGCGGTTTCCGCCCAACCACCTGCATGAGACCTGGATGGATTATCTCTACTGGGATATCGAATTGGACCGTTAGTTCTGGAACGGGCCGGCGAGCCAATAGGCCGGTAAACGCGACGCTCATTTCAAGGACGGGCCGAAACACGACCGCCTTGGGGCGGTTCTTTTTCATTTGGTCAACGTATCCGTGTTCTGAACACAGTTGCATTGGTCGGGTTTCGGCCAATCTATTTGGAAACAAATTTTGGGAGACAGTCTATGGGCGCGGTGACCGACCTCAGGATGGATTGGCGAGCGTTGACCGGCTTACGGCGCACCGTGAAGGCGATCGGTGATCTCGATCCCGAGAGTTACCAACTTATCCCTGACGATCTGGAGGCATCGGTCGACAAGCATGGGGCAAACGTGGCGTTCCGCTTCGAAGGCACCCTCATGACCTATGATGAGTTTGAATCCATCGCGAACCGGGTTGCCCACTGGGCGCTCGCGCAGGGATTCGAAGCGGGTGACGTCGTGGCGCTGTTCATGGAAAACCGGCCAGAATATGTCGCCACCTGGTTCGGCCTTTCGAAGGTCGGGATCGTCACCGCTTTGATCAACAACAATCTGAGCGATGAAGCCCTGGCCCATTGCGTGAACATTGCCGATGCAAAAGCGGTGATCAGTGGGGCCGACCAGGACGATGCCATGGCGTCGACCATCGACCTCTTCAAAGACGATCCTGCCCTTTGGACATGGGGCGGCACGGAGACCAACCGCGTTCGCGCCCTGGAACCTGTCCTGGCGGAACAATCGCCAGAACGGCCAGACCGCAGCCACCGGGACGGCATAAAGGCAGCCGAGCTTGCGCTGTATGTCTATACGTCCGGCACAACGGGATTACCGAAGGCAGCGCGCCTCACCCACACGCGGACCCAAGGCATGTCGCGCACATTCATCGGTCCCTGCCGGATTACCCAGCGTGACCGGGTCTATATCACGCTTCCGCTCTACCATGGCACAGGGGGCATTTGCGGGGTTGGGATAGCGCTCAATACGGGGGCTTCCATCATCCTGCGGCGCAAGTTTTCCGCGAGCCAGTTCTGGGACGATGCCGCCGATGAGGGGGCAACCTCGTTCGCCTATATCGGGGAGCTCTGCCGCTACCTGCTGAACCAGCCGCCCCATCCCAAGGAGCAGGCCCATCGCCTTCGCACCGGTTTCGGTAACGGGCTGCGCCCTGAAATCTGGGAAGACTTCTTCAAGCGGTTCAACATTCCCCACCTGGCTGAGTTTTATGGCTCGACGGAAGGCAACGTTTCCTTCGTCAATGTCGATGGGAAGGTGGGTGCAGTCGGCCGAATACCGCCCTTCCTGAAATCGCGCTTTGAACACATAAAGTTCGTGAAGTTCGACATCGAGACAGAAGAACCAGTGCGCGCGCCGAATGGCCTCTGCATCGAGTGCGAGGATGATGAGCCCGGAGAGGCGATTGGACTGATCGGCGATGATGTGCGCCAGCGGTTCGAAGGCTACAATGATGCCGAAGCCACGAAGAAGAAGATCTTGCGCGACGTCTTTGAACCAGGCGACATGTGGTTCAGGACAGGCGATCTCATGCGAAAGGATGCCAAGGGATGGGTCTATTTCGTCGATCGGATCGGCGATACGTTCCGATGGAAAGGCGAGAATGTCGCCACCAATGAAGTTGGCGAAGTGCTGTCCCAGTTCAGCGGTATCGAACATGCCAATGTGTACGGCGTTCCGGTTCCGGGCACCGATGGCAAGGCAGGAATGGCGGCCATCACCGCACCGGGCGATATCGATTGGGACACGCTCCATGGTTTCCTCGCGGAGCGATTACCAGCCTATGCTCGCCCACTTTTCCTGCGTGTCCAGCCTGAAGCGGAAACCACCGGCACCTTCAAGTACCGCAAGGTCGACCTCGTCAAGGAAGGCTTCAACCCTGGGGCTGTGTCCGACCCGGTTTACTTCGCGCATCCGGAACTTGGTCGCTTTGTCCCGATGACTCAGGAGCATTACGACACGATTCTCGCCGGCGGCTTCAAATTCTAGCCGTGATCGGGGGCTAGCAGGACGCCCCATGAAGATAGACATCGTCAAAACGCGCTTTCGCCATGCCCTTGTCTGGGGGTATGGCCTTGAAGGCCGCGCAGTTCGCCAATTCCTCGCCGCGCGCTGCCCGGATTTGGCGATTTCTGTTGCCGACCAGTCCGAGGCGTTTGCAGCAGAGCTTGGCAACGGCTTTGTCCGACAGGAGGACATGGGCGCGTTCATCGCCGCTCACGCGCCCGTCCTGTTGATCAAATCTCCCGGTATCAGCCCCTATGGCGAAGAGTTCACCCGCCTCATTTCCGCGGGCGCTGTCTCGACCAGCCAGACGAATCTCTGGCTCGCTAATCGGCCTGCCCACCAGACGGCGATTGCCATCACCGGTACGAAGGGCAAGAGTACGACCTCAACAATGGTGCACCACATCCTTGCCCGGTGCGGAAAGCGCGCCGAGCTTGGCGGCAATGTGGGGCGTCCGGTGTGCGAAATCGGATCGGACGCGGAGATCGTTGTTGTCGAGATGTCCTCCTACCAGGGTGCCGATCTCGTCCACGGTTTCGATTATGCCATGCTGCTCAATCTCGATGCAGACCATATCCCGTGGCACCGAAGCCTGGAGGCCTACCACCGCGACAAGCTGAACATTCTTGTCCAGTCAGCCGCCGGCCAGCTGATCGTGCCGGCGCGGGAACGCCAAAGGTTCGCGGCGTTGGAGGCCGCGAAACCCATGCAGCTCCATGGCGCCGCGCCCGGTATCTGGGTCGATGATCGTGGCATACTGAGGGCGAGCGACCGTGCGCTGGAGGTTCCTGCCCACATCCTCGGTGTGCACAATCGCCGCAACCTCGCCGCCGCACTGACCCTTGTCGAGAATTTCGGCATCGCGGCCGATGCGGCCTTGGCAGCCCTCAACGATTTCAAGCCGCTCGCCCATCGCCTGGAAACCGTTGCCACCATTGCCGGTACGCGGTTTATCAGCGATGCCATCGCAACCACACCGGCGGCGTGTTGGTCGGCAGTCGAGGCGTTCCAGGACGAGGACCTGGTCCTTGTCCTCGGCGGCACCGAGCGGGGCCAGGATTATGATTGGTTGGCGAAAAGGCTGAAAACCCGTCAGACCCTGAAACGGTTGATCCTGATCCCTGACAATGCCGACCGTATTGCGTCGGTCCTGGCGGCCCATGGCCTCGCCGACATCACAACGGCCTATGACGATTTCGACACGGCAATCCGCGCAGCGCCGGCCTTCTTGCCTTCTGGGGGTGTGGTTCTCCTGTCTCCGGCAGCGCCACGCGGTTCGGCTTTCGGCCATATCAATGCCCGCGGGGACCGGTTCCGGGAAATCGCCCAAAGCCTCTCCGAGTGAAACCGGTTCAAGTTGTTTCGCCCCATGGAGGCCTCCCGATCGTGGGCTATCGGTGGGGCGCTTCGTCCATGGCATCGGCCTTGTTTCTCCATGGGGGAGGAGGCGCCTCCAGTGTGCGCACAGCGTATCTTTGCGACCGGCTCATGGCGGCCGGACTTGGCTCTCTTGCGATAGACCATACAGGCCATGGCGCAACCGGCGGGCAATTGGACGGGCAAAGCCTTGCAAACCGGATGGACGAAGCGCGTGCCGCGGTATCCCAGACCATGGCGGGTCAGCCAAATGTCATTACCGGGTCCAGCATGGGGGGACACATCGCTATTCGACTGGCGGCGGAGTACAGCGTCCGCAAACTTGTGCTGTTCTGTCCAGCGATCTACGGCGCTGGCACAGAGAGATTGGCCTTTGGCCCGAACTTCCAGGCTGCCATTCGCCGGTCGAGATCGTACCTGACGTCGCCTGCGCTCGATGATCTCATGGCGTTTGGCGGCGAGACGCTCTTGATTGCAGGCGACGAAGACGAGGTTATCCCACGCGCCGTGATCGAAGCGATCACTGGCGCTGCGCGGCATATCCAGACCGTGGCGCTTACAGGGGTTGGCCATCCCATTCACACCTGCGCGGCGATCCATTCCGCGCTTCGCGACCGGATCGAAACCGCCTTTATCGACTTTGTTCAGGCGCCGTCATCACACTGAATAAGGGCGCGGGAATGAAGTTTTCGCCCGCCAGCGCGAACGAAGCGTCATAGCGCTTCTCAAGAGCGGCGCTATTGGGCCAGCGGCGCCGGAATGCAGGCTCCACCGCGTCCAGCACCGGGAGGCCTGCCCAGGCGGGGGTCTTGTATATCCTGTCCAGTGCCGCGGCAATTTCCTCGATCTCACCCACGCATTCCCAGGGTTTTACGGGAAGAATGCCCGAAAGCTTTTCGAGATGGAGAGTGTTGTCGGCAATCTCGAACGGATTGCCCCCCATGACGGACTTGAGCCTGTCGGGTCCCATCTTCGTCGCAAGCAAGACAGCCGTGTAGACGCACTTGGAACAGGTGAGACACCAGTTCCTGTCCTCGGCGAGTGCGCTTGGACCTTCGAACACGAAGTTTCGGTTGCAGCTCGCAAACGTCCTGAGGGCGCCGGGGCAGTGGTCCACAAGGTACCGGATAGTCCACAATTCGCTCGTCGGTCTCAGGATCGAGAAGTAGTCCACGTCAAGGCCGGGCACGGCATCGAAAACCGCGCGTAGCAACGCCTCGTATCCCAGCGACTTGCTGTGTTGATGGTTCACCTCTGTGCCGTTCTGCATCTGTATCGTCGGGGAGGACGCGGCGCGTTCGTTGGCAAACACCACCTGCGCCCGGCCGGTCGCCGCAGCGAAGAGTGTGAGGAGCACCGAATTGATTGCGGTGATGGGGATATGTCCGTTCAGCCCCCGCCCCGCCCGACCAAGCGCAATGAGACGGGGATCAATCGTGCGGCGGATGAACGTGAGATCGCCGTCGAGCATTCCCGAAAGACGGCTGCCGACCTTTTCCGCCAGGATAACGCTCACCGGTTCGGCGTCGATCCCTGCCCGTGCCAGAAGATCGGCAGCGACATGGCTATCCTTCCCGCCGCCAAAGGCCACAATCGCACCGGAAGGGGCCTGGGCGTCGCGATGGCTGCCATTGTCGTCGCCCGGAGGGGCGGTCAGCGAGATATCGGGCGGAAACGCCAGTCCATTCCGCACATAGAACTCACCGAGGCCATGGGTGTAGGTGTCTTCCGCAAGCGCAAGAAGAGGCGGTGACAGGGGCATATCGATGGCGATGGCCGCGGCCGGCGCCAGTTTGAAATAGCTGGTTCCGATGACACAGGCAGCGGCATTTGCCAGGCGGGTGATTGCGGGACCTGTGGGAAGGGGCCGCGGAAAGACAACCCGTTCTTCGAAATCCCCGAAACCGGGCACGACATAGCGGAAGATAACTGTGCCCGTATCAAACGCGATCTCTGGCACCAGGATCTTGAATGGATCAGCCAAGGGTCAACTCCCCTTTCGTCGGTGTCCACCAGACAAGGCGGAAAGGCCTTTTCACGGCAAACCTGCTTTTGAAGTGGCTCGCGGCCCTTCAGGTCACCCCTGCTTTCAGGAAGTCGTGCATGTGGACAATGCCCGCTGGCGTTCCGCCGTCATCGACCGCGATCAGCTGGCTGATTTTCCGGTGATTCATCATGGCAAGCGCCGCCGATGCGAGCATGTGCGGTCGCACGGTGATAGGACCGCGGGTCATGACGTCGTCGATCACACCCCCTTGCCTGCCGTTCGCGACAAGCCTCAAAAGGTCCCCATCGGTGAGGATACCCGCCAGCGCGCCGTCCGCCCCCGTCACGGCAACGCAGCCAAACCGCTTGTCCGACATGACCGCAAGGGCCTTCGACAGCGCCGTACCCTGTTTAACGACCGGAAGCGCGTCGCCGGTATGCATGAGGTCGCTGACCCGCATGAGCATGGCGCCCAGCTTGCCGCCGGGGTGAAAGGTCTTGAAATCCTCGGCCGTGAAACCCCTTCGTTCCAGCACGGCGACGGCGAGCGCATCGCCAAGCGCCATCATCAGCGTTGTCGACGTGGTCGGTGCCCGTGTCTGTGCGCATGCTTCTGGCGCGTCCGGGATCTGCAGCAGCACGTCGCCGGCCTGCCCGAGCATGCTGTCGGCGACTGCGGTCATGGAGATGAGCGGTATCGAGAACCGGCGCGTATAGGCGACCAGGTCGTTAAGTTCACGGGTCTCCCCCGACTTTGAAAGGGCGATGACCACATCGCTCTGGGCCACCATGCCAAGGTCCCCGTGGCTGGCCTCTGTCGGGTGTACAAACAATGACGGCGTGCCCGTTGACGCCAGCGTCGCCGAAATCTTCCGCGCCACATGCCCTGACTTGCCGACGCCAGCGACCACAACGCGTCCCGCGGCACCAAAAACCGTATCGACCGCTGTCAGGAACGCGCTGCCGAGGCCGTCCGATAGCGCCTCCAGCGCTTGGGTCTCGATCGCGATCACGCGTTTCGCTGCAGCCAGTGTATCTGGATCGTGCGTCGCCATTCTCTTACTCCGCCCATCGTTTCAAGCGTTTGAATTCCACCGCCTCGACCAGCAGAGACCGGCTCTTGTCGGGGACAATCGGTCGGATGCCAAGATAATCGAAACCCTGATCGCCGCGGTGAACCGGAACTTCATAGGTGAAGCTG
Organism: Pseudomonadota bacterium; assembly: GCA_038522375.1. GTDB lineage: Bacteria > Pseudomonadota > Alphaproteobacteria > Caulobacterales > Hyphomonadaceae > UBA5336. The sequence continues at coordinate 15,978 of JBCBKE010000028.1, read as the reverse complement.
TAGTCTTGGTAATCCGGTTTGAGGGCAAACTCCTGCCAGCCGGACTCGCCGTGGCGCCCCGTTGAATAGTTCATCCGCATGGCGGTTGCGCCGCGCTCTGGTCCAGGTTTCGCCCGCACCGTGATTTCAATCTCGAAGCCTGAAAACTGCACTTCAAGGTCCGCTGCGAGCGGGAAGTGCGGGCCAAGCACCGGATCGTCAGACAAGGTATCGGCTTCCACGTCGATGCGGATAGCACTTTCTGGACCGGCTTCGACAAGCGACAGCGCGGCGTTTCCCCCCGGTTGCATGCGGTTCACCTGCAGACCGCTGACCGACACGGCTTCGTAACGCCCATCGCCCACACTGACAGGTCCGGATGGCAGGGCGCCGATTCCCGGAAGAAGGGCGAGGATCAATAACCCGGTCCCCAACACGACGGCCAACGGGTAGAAGACGATATCTTTCATGCAGGTACTCGGTTCCTGATCGGGTGTTGCGGATACGGCGCGCCAGGTTCACGGCGCCGCTACTGCGATCTTGTTAGCAAACCGGGTCTGTCCTTGGCGAGCAATCACCATCAGCAGGGCAGAAATTTCCCTGTCGAGCCGTACGCTCCTGCGAAAGGGGCGAAAAACGCGGAGACCCATGCGCGATACCATGGTTCAACCGCACGCGACATTGATCGATACGATGGCGGCCTGATAGTTGCTGGCTGGCGACACATGCCCCAACCGGAGATGCAGATCCCATGACCACGCTTGCCCTTATCCGCCATGGCCAAAGCCAATGGAACCTCGAAAACCGCTTCACGGGCTGGTGGGACGCTGACCTTACCGACAAGGGAGAAGCGGAGGCGCGCGCGTCCGGAACCCTGCTGAAGGCAACCGGAATCGATTTCCGTGGCGCCTATTCCAGCGTCCAGACCCGGGCGATCCGCACGCTGTGGCTCACGCTGACAGAAATGGACCGCGCGTGGCTACCGGTGGAAAAGCACTGGCGCCTGAATGAACGCCACTATGGCGGCCTCACGGGGCTCGACAAGGCCGAAACCGCCGAGAAGCACGGCGCCGACCAGGTCCATGTCTGGCGCCGTAGCTACGACATTCCACCACCTCCCCTCGATACCGGCAGCGCCTATGACCTGTCATCGGATCCGCGCTATGACGGCGTCACGGTCCCGGCAACCGAAAGCCTGAAACTCACGCTCGAACGGGTGCTGCCCTATTGGGAGTCGGTGATTGCCCCGGTCGTCGCGGGTGGCCAGAACACAATCATTGCCGCCCATGGGAACTCCCTTCGCGCCCTGGTCAAGCACCTGTTTTCGGTGCCCGATGATACGATCACCGGTGTCGAAATCCCGACCGGCAACCCCCTGCTGATCACCTTGGACGGGGCGCTTAAGCCTATAGCGGTTCGCTACCTCGACGAAGTCCGAGCTAGGAACCTGCCTGCGCTACCTTAGGGCAAGCGCGATGACCTATGTGTTCTCCGGCCTCATCGGATTTGACAGGACGCTCGATTGGGAGGGGTTGATGGAGGGGCTTGGCGGTGTCCAGCGGGATCTCGACACCCCGTTTGAGGGGCGGGTCCATGCCCTTGGCGCCGACTACCGCCTCCATGAACCGGCGCCATGGGAGCGGGATATCGTTGCCGCGTTCAGCCGGTCTGCCGGGAATTCCCCCCTCATCGGCCTCGTCGTGGAGTGTTTCGGCGGACTGTGCGAACAACGCGCGGTGGTGTGGCGCGGCGGTGAGCGAGGTCGGTCCTGGGAAACCAGCCGGCAGACCCCGTCCGCCCTGGAACAGGCCCTCGCCGAGGCTGGCCATCCCGTTACGTCCCCTCGGATGGTTTTTCTGGAACGCGGTTTCTTCGACTTCGACCATGTTGCCAATATGCGCCGCGCCCTGGCCCTCGCCCGCTCCAACTGGGGTAAGACGGGCGAAAACCCATCTGTCGGCTGCGTGTTGATCGATGCCCGCGGTGAACTCATTGCTGAAGCGGTCACCGCGCCGGGTGGCCGGCCCCATGCCGAAGAACAAACCCTCGAGGAGGCCGGCTCCCTGGCTGAAGGCGCGACTGCATACGTGACCCTTGAACCCTGCCGCGAACGCAGCACCGGGGAAATGTCGTGCAGTGAAACACTGATCGCTGCGGGGGTCTCATCAGTCCATATCGCGACCCGCGATCCCCATCCCAAAGGCGCTGGTGGGCTGGACCGCTTGCGCGCGGCGGCGATCGCCGTGACGTTGGGGACCTGCAAGGGCGCGGCAGACGCGCTCTACCAAGATTTCTTTACCCGTGTCAGGGATGCCGGTGATGCGCCTGAAAGCTGAGCCCCTTGTACACTGACAAACGCTCGCCCGACCTTTCGGTCCTGATCCCGTTCTATAATGAGAGCGGAAACGTGATCCCCCTCCTCGAAGAGGTTCACGAGGCGCTTGAGGGGCTGTCCTTTGACGTGATTGGCGTGAACGACGCCTCAACCGATGCCACCGGTGCCGAACTGCGCGATGCTGAACGCCGCTGGCCCGAGACAATGACCGTGCTGACCCATTTGGAAAGAGCCGGAAAGTCGGCCGCCCTGTTCACCGGACTTCGCGTCGTGCGCGGTTCATGGGTGCAGTTGCTCGATGGGGACGGGCAGAACGATGTGGCCGACACCCGTCGGCTGTGGGACACCGTGATTGCACCGGCCCATGGCGAGGGCGTAGACCCGCGCGTCGGAATCATTGCGGGAAAACGGAACAGCCGGAACGACAGCGGGTTCAAATGGCTCCAGTCGCGCGTGGCAAATGGGGTGCGGCGGGCCGTCCTGCGCGATGACGCCACCGACACTGGCTGCGGTTTCAAGCTGATCCGCACCCAGGCTTTCCGGGACCTGCCGTTCTTTGCGTCCATGCACCGCTTCTTGCCAGCCCTGGTGAAGCGGGCCGGTTGGAAGGTCCGGGAAGAACGGGTCAACGATCGGCCGCGCTGGCACGGTACCTCGAAATACGGCTTCTGGGGCCGGCTCGGCGCAGGCCTGTTTGACCTGGTTGGCATGTTCTGGCTCGTTCGCCGGGGCGGTTACGGCATCGCCAAGGAAACGGGCGATCCCCGCCTTAAATGAGCCCTGCCGCCTTTACGGCCTTCGCATAGGTGCGTGACACCGGCACAACAGTGCCTGATTTGAGGACCAGCAGCGGTTTTCCGTTGACCCGTTTCACGTCGGTGACGGCGTCGTTTGCCACCCACCATGACCGGTGCACCTGAAGCCCGTCTGCGCCAGCAAGCTCGCGGACAGCATCGCCCAGCCGCATGAGGATGAGCGTTTCCCCAAGGGCGGTATGAACCCGCAGATAGTGATCCTCCGATGACACGGCGAAGATCGTTGCAGTGCGGTACTTGACCGGGAGACGTTCCGTGAAGGCGGCGATGGGGTTCGTTGCACCATGAAGCCCTTCCGCCGTCAGTTTTTCCACTTCGTCGTGGCGGCTGAGAAACCAGGCACCGATGGTCATCATCAGGCTGATCACGAAGACATAGAGGTACTGGATGGGCCATAGGCTGACCGGCTCAGGCGCGCCCAGAACGGCCTGAAGACCGAGCAGGCAGGCGGTAACGGGGATAGACACCAGCCCTGCGCAAAGCACGATCTTTCCAGGGGCGCCGATCCGATCAAAGCGATCTGAAAAAACGAAAGGCGTGATGGCCATTGCGGACAGGGCACCGACCGACAGGAAGACCAGCCACAGGCTGAAGCGCCAGGCCCAGGGACTATCGCCGCGCTCATAGACCCCCAGCCAGGTGAACAGCGCGGAAAGTGCGATCACCAGCGCTGCTGCCCTCACCCGCTTTAGCAGCGTTTCGTTCATTGGCGGCGCTCCCCACTCCCATGCATTTCGCGCTTCGTGAGTTGAAACGGCCTGCATTTCACGGCCGAAGCGAGGTGTTTCGTGAAATCGGCGTAGCGCAGCCGGCAAGCTCTTGTCACCTCTTGGCCATCAGCCCCGGCGCTGACCCCCTGAACCAAAAGTACCCCATCAGACGGAGACAGACCAATGCGTAGTTCCTTCCTCCTTGCGGCCGCAGCCGCGGCGCTTATCAGTGTCGCACCAACGCCCGCCCAGGCAGAAGAAGCAAGTTCACTGACCCTCACAATCGCGGCGGTCGAGCCCCTTTCTGGAAACCTCCAGATTGCCCTCTTCAAGGGCGGCGAGGCCTATGAAGGCGGCGCGCCGGTCGCGGCCCATAGCGTCGCCGCCAACGCTGCTAACGTGTCGGCCACTTTCGAGGGCCTGGCCCCGGGCGACTACGGTGTGAAGCTGTATCATGACGCCAACGGAAACGGTGAACTCGACACCAACCCCTTTGGGATACCGATCGAACCGTTTGCCTTTTCGAATGATGCGCAGGGGCGGTTCGGTCCGGCGAAATGGGACGCCGCGGCCTTCGCGATCACGCCCGGCGAGAACAGCCACACAATCACCCTGCAATAGCCGAGACAGACCCAACCAGCTCCCGGAGGCCTGACCCCATGACTGATCCTTTCGCCCCAAACCGCCGCCAACTCATCCAGACGCTTGGATTGGCTGGCGCAACGGCCGCCTTCTCAGCGGCGCCCGCCCGCGCGGTGCCAATCACTGAAGCGACGGGCATGCCCGGTTGGCACGCCGGATACCGCACGGCCCCTGCTGCCGGTTTTCCTGAAGCGTCTATGACACCCGTTTCCGGGCGGTTGCCCGAGGGCTTGACCGGCGCTTTCTTCCGGAACGGGCCGGCTCAGTTCACCTATGGCGACACGGTTGCCGGCCACTGGTTTGACGGCGATGGCATGGTGCAGCGCATATGGCTCGGTGACGGCAAGGCCAGCCATTCCGGCCAGTTTGTGCAGACAAGAAAACGGGTCCGCGAACAGGCGGAAGACCGCTTTATCTATCCGGGCTTCGGTTCGGCGGGAGCGGCCAACGTCGCCCTGTCAGGACCAGACGACACCAACGCGGCGAACACGTCCGTTATCGTCCACGCCGGCAAGCTCTACGCCCTCTGGGAGGGCGGGTCCGCCTATGAACTAGACCCGGTGACGCTCGAAACAAAGGGACCGAAGGTCTGGCGGGAGGACCTGACCGGCATGCCATTTCTCGCCCATCCAAAGCGCGAGCCGGATGGACGGCTGTGGAATTTGGCCGTTGGCGGACGGACGGTCGGTATCTACCGGATCGGGGCGGCGGGGGATCTCGAACGCTTTGACATGGTCGATATCGGCGCCGCCGCCTACATCCACGACTGGGCGATGACGGACAGGCACCTGATCATCCTCGTCCAGCCCTGGCTCCGCACGAGCTTTGGCCTGCCCATTGTCGATCATTTGGAATGGGCACCGGATGAGGGCCTTCGTATCCTGATTGTGGACAAGGATGATCCCACCCGAACTCGATGGGCCGAAACCCCTGCCCGCTTCTTCTATCACACCGGCGCTGCGTGGGAGGATGCCAGCGGAGCCATACACATCGACATCGCACTTTACGACAAACCCGAGCTGGCAAGCGGCGCCGCGACTGACTTGATTCGGGGCGGCCCGGTCACGCGCTCCGATACGCCGGTATCGAACCTGTCCAGGCTCGTTATCGCTCCAAACGGCGATGTCCGAGTGGAAGAGACGGGAATCGACGGCGAGTTCCCCACTGTTCATCCGGGTTTCCATGGCCTCGCCCGCCGCTATACGGCCCTTGTGGGTGGCAACTTGGAAGGCCGGCCAGGCGCACATCGCCTGTCGGTTGTCGATTGGCAAACCGGCAGAGCGTCGAGCTTCGATTACGGAAACACCCGAATTGCCGAAGAACATCTGATCGTGGCAAAGCCAACCGGTCGTACCGAAGCCGATGCGTGGGTCATCGGTACGGCCCTGAACACCGCCAGGCAGTGTCACGAGGTGCACGTCTTTGATCTTGCGGGGGTTGCCGATGGCCCGATCGCCAGTTTCGCAGCCGACTATCCGTGGCCGCTTGGATTCCATGGCACGTTTTCCCCGGCTTGAGCCGATGGCGAACCTAACGGAAAAAGGATGGCTCCCGTGACTGTCGATCCATTGCTCGCCGCAGGTCCAACGATCGTGATCCACACCCTTGCGGCCCTGGGAGCGCTTGTCCTGGGTGCCGCGCTTTACGCCTTGCCGAAGGGCCGCCGTCCGCATCAGGCTATCGGGATAACATGCGCCATCCTGCTGCTCACCACAGCCCTGACAGCGGTGTTCATCACCACCGACCCGAGCGGGGCATTCAGCTGGATACATGGGTTTATCCCACTGACCCTGTTCGGGCTCTTCGGTATCTGGATGGGCGTGGCCCGTCGCAACTTCAGGCAACACAAATTCGCCGCCCGGGGGATCATCTTTGGCGCATTGCTTGTGCCTGGCCTCTTCACCCTTGTACCCGGCAGGATCATGCATGCGGTGGTTTTTGGCGAATAAGTGCCGTCTCGGACGGAAATAGTCGTGAAAGCGTCAACTCTGCGGTCTAAGCTCCCCGCAAAGCGTTCTGGGGTGATGGATATGAACCGTTTTGTTGTAGCACCTGCTCTCGTTTCGATGCTGGCATTCTCCGCGTGCCAGACTGCGGCAGTCACCGATCTTCCCGATGCGGAAGCGCCCCTCCCACCCGAGCCGGCGGCGTCCGTCGCCCCGCCTGAGGTGCCTGCATCCCCGGTCTTTGCCAGCGCCGTCGATGCCCTGAATGCCTACTACGCCACGATCGATCGCTCGACCTTGCCGGTTGCGCCGGCCGGCCCAGCCCTCCCCGACGCCAGCCAGCCACTGACGCGGATCCTCTTCGGCTCATGCAACAATGAAGAGCGGGAAAGCCCCGTTCTTGCGCGCGTCGCGGAAGAGGAGGCTGACCTCTTCATCATGACCGGTGACAATGTTTACGGCGATAGCGACAGTGAACGGGGCCGGGTCCTCAATGAGCCGGATTTCGATGAGCATCGTTCGAGTTTTGCAGAGCTTGCCGCCAGACCGGAATTCCAGGCCGTCCGCGCTGCCCATCCGATGATGGTGGCCTGGGACGACCATGACTATGGGGCCAATGATGCCGGCTCGGAGATGCCGTTCAGGATCTATGCGGAGATGATCCACGAAACCTTCTGGGGCCTCGAAAACGACGATATCGGCTCCTGGCCGGGAACCTATTACGCCCGGACCTTTGGACCCGAAGGCCAGCGCACCCAGCTCATCGTACTCGATACCCGGTTCTTCCGCGGGCCGCTGGTCCGAACCGACGAATGGAACGCGCCGGGCAAGGAGCGCTATATTCCCCACACAGGCCCCGCAGCCCAGAACATGCTCGGCGCAGCCCAGTGGACCTGGCTCGAAAACCAGCTCCAGGAACCGGCCGACGTCCGCCTGATTGTCTCATCGATCCAGATCAGCACCACCGATGGCCATGGTTACGAACACTGGGCAAACATGCCCGCTGAGCGCAAGCGCCTGTTCGAGCTTATCGACAACACCGGGGCCGAAGGCGTTGTCTTCGCGTCCGGCGACCGGCACACGGGGTTTCTCTACAAGCTGGATGATGAAGCTCTGCCCTATCCGGTGCATGAGCTGACGTCCTCGTCCCTGAACATGTCGTTCCGCGACGAAAGTGACGAGCGCGATAGCGCACAGATCGGAGATGGCTACGCCAAAACCCATTTCGGCGCGGTGAATATCGATTGGGATACGCGCGCCATTACGCTCACCCTAAACGACGAAACCGGCGACGTGGTTCGCGAGACCACCTTTCCGATCCCCGAAAGAGCTGACGAATAGATCGACGGATCGACGGGGCCCACAGGCGATGTCTCGCCCTGCGGGGCGACAACCCCTTGGTGGCGGTGTAGCTTCCCCCGACAAAAGACGGGAGGATACCGGACATGAACCGCCAGATCATTATCAAGACGCTACCCAAGGGAGACCTGACGGAGGACGCGTTTGAACTCCAGCAGGGCGAGATGCCCGAGCCTGGCGACGGTCAGGTTCTGGTCCGCACCCTGATCATGTCCATCGACGCGGCCAATCGGGCGTGGATGCAGGGCGCCACCTATCGCGAGCCGGTTCTGGCAGGCGACCTCATGCACACTTATGCCCTTGGAGAAGTCGTCGCGTCGAACGCGCCAGGCTTTGCCCCGGGCGACCTTGTTTCCGGCGAGTCCCGTTGGGCCGAATACGTCGCCGTGGACGCTGACAAACTGGAAAAGCGCACCAATCCCGGCGAGGCTTCCAACCTCTTGTCTGTCTTCGGTATTGCAGGCCTCACCGCCTATCACGGTTTGCGCTGGGTCGGGGCACCACAGCCTGGCGATACGGTCGTGGTCTCAGCGGCAGCGGGTTCTGTCGGCATATATGTGGGACAGATCGCGAAGGCCCTCGGGTGCCGTGCGGTTGGTATTGCCGGTGGTGACGAAAAATGCGCCTGGGTGCGAGAGACACTCGGTTTCAATGACTGCATCAATTACCGTGATCCGGCCTGGATGAAGACGCTGAAAGCGGCCTGCCCGGACGGGATCGATATCTATTTCGACAATGTTGGCGGGCAGATCCTGGAAGCTGTCCTGTTCCAGATGAACCTCAAGGGCCGAGTGGTTTGTTGTGGCGCGGTCAGCCAGTACAATGCGTCAGCGCCGGTCGGGCCCCGCAACCTTCCCGGCCTCGTGGTGGTGAAGCGTCTGCGGATGGAAGGGTTCATCGCCATGGACTTTCCAGACAAGGACGCGGAGGCCCAGGCGGACCTGTCCCGGTGGGTGGCCGACGGCCAGATCAAGGTGATCGAGGATATTGTCGAGGGGCTTGAAAACGCACCGCGCGCCCTGATCGGCCTGCTTGCCGGCGACAATCGCGGAAAGCGTCTGGTCAGGGTCGCAGGATAAGTTAATCCACTTGCCTCACTGAAGACCGAAAGCCACTAGCGCACGACCCGGGTTTCCCCTAATGGCGACGCTTTGGTCTCCGGATCGGGCCATGTCAGCATACCGCAACGTTCTCGTGCTCATCGTGGCGGTTGGAATTCTCCAGCTGGCCGGAGGACTATTGGGTGTGATCACGCCGCTCGGGCTTACCGAGATGGGCCTCTCGCCTACCCTGATCGGCGTGGTGGCCGCGTTGCATGCGGTCGGCTTCGTGGTCGGTGCGGCCACGGCCCCGCGGGGCATTGCCTTGTTCGGAAATATTCGGGTCTATTCCGCGGCCGCTGCCATAACGGCGGCGGCGGCCTTGTCCATGGCGCTGGAGGTCGATCCCGTGTTCTGGGCGGCGTCTCGCCTGGTCCAGGGCATTTCCTTCGCATGGATGTTCACCAGTCTCGAAAGTTGGCTGTCCAGCGCCACGCCGGCCAACCGCCGCGGTGGCGTGAACGGGCTCTATCACGTGTGTGCGAAAGCGGCGCTCATGCTCGGCCCGTTCCTGGCCGCCGGGTTGTCTGCCCTCTCACCGGAGCCCATCCTCTGGTGCGGTATCTTCCTTGCCCTGTCGCTGGTGCCGGTCTGCACCACGCGTATTGTGCAACCCGACGCGCCCGCGACCGAAACCATGTCATCGGTGGCGCTTTTCAGGCTCGCGCCTGCCGGCCTCATCGGCGCGTTTGCGGCCGGGCTCACCAATACCGGCACCACCGCCATGCTGCCGATCTTTGCCCAGTCCATGGTGTTACCGGGTGAGAGCGCAACGACCGTCGCGGCCCAGGCCGCAGCGGCGGCCTATGTCGGAGGCCTGATCAGCCAGTGGCCGGCGGGCCGGGTGTCCGACCGGCTTGACCGGCGCCTGGTTGTGGCCGTCATGGCGCTTGGTGCCGGCGCAATGGCGGTGCTGATCGCCCTTGGCCTTGGTGCCGTTGACCGGAGCTTGACCATGCTGGCCATCGGGGCCTGGGGGGCCGGATCGCTTTCGATCTATGGCATCAGCGTGGCCCACGCGATCGACCGTGCCCGCGCCGACCAGATCCCCCAGGTCATGTCGGGCCTTCTTTTCGTCTGGGCGATCGGCTCGGTGATCGGCCCGCCGCTATTCGGGCTCGCGATGCGGGCAGGAATCGGCCAGCAAGGGCTGTTCGTCGCGACCGCCATCGCATCCTTTGCGCTGGCCGGCGCCATGCTCTTCCGCAGAAATGCCCGGGATGCTGTTCCCGAGGCTGACTCCGAGCCCTGGGAAGCGGCTCACCCCTTGTCTCTGGCTGGATCTGAAATGGACCCCAGAAGTCCGGACTGACGGTCGTGGAGACCACGGAACGGCGCCGCAGTGTGGGGCCACGCCCGCAATTATTTTGCGTCAAACGGTTCGGTTGCACCGGGACGGCGCACTGGTATAACGCGACGAGTTTGCAGGCGCGAAAAAACGTGCTGACCAACCCGTAGGGATCCCCAAGGCATGAATATTCACGAATACCAGGCGAAAGCCGTCCTCAAATCCTTTGGCGCTCCTGTTGCCGAAGGCGCGCCAGTCCTCACCAAGGAGGGCATCGAAGCGGCCGTGAACAGCCTGCCAGGGCCCTTGTGGGTCGTGAAGTCCCAGATCCACGCCGGCGGCCGCGGCAAGGGGAAGTTCAAGGAGGCCGAAGCTGGTGAGAAAGGCGGCGTCCGGCTCGGCTTCTCCAAGGATGACGCCATCGCCCACGCACACCAGATGTTCGGCAACACGCTCGTCACGGCCCAGACCGGCGAGGCCGGCAAGCAGGTCAACCGCCTCTATATCGAAGATGGCGCCGACATTGAAACCGAACTCTACCTGTCGCTGCTTGTTGATCGCGCCACCGGCCAGCCCGCTTTTGTCGCCTCCACCGAAGGCGGCATGGACATCGAAGAAGTCGCCCACGAAACGCCCGAGAAGATCCTGACTCTCCCCATCGAGCCGAGTGCTGGCGTGACGGAGGCCGATGCGGCAAGCCTATGCGATGCGCTCAAGCTCGATGGCGTCGCCCGGGACGACGGCATGAAACTCTTCCCGATCCTCTACAAGGCCTTCACCGAGAAGGACATGGCGATGCTGGAGATCAATCCGCTGATCGTCATGAAGGACGGCCACCTCCGCGTCCTCGACGCCAAGGTCAGCTTCGACGGAAACGCCCTGTTCCGCCATCCCGACATCATGGAATTGCGCGACGAGACCGAGGAGGACGCCAAGGAGATCGAGGCCAGCGAATGGGACCTCGCCTACATCGCTCTTGAAGGAACGATCGGGTGCATGGTGAACGGCGCCGGCCTCGCCATGGCCACCATGGACATCATCAAGCTCTATGGCGAAGAGCCTGCGAACTTCTGCGACGTGGGCGGCGGCGCGAATGCCGAGAAAGTGGCCGCCGCGTTCAAGATCATCATGAAGGACCCGAATGTGAAGGGCATCCTCGTGAATATCTTCGGCGGCATCATGAAGTGTGACGTCATCGCGGAGGGCGTGCTCCAGGCCGTGAAAGAAACCAACCTCCAGGTGCCGCTCGTCGTCCGCCTCGAAGGCACCAATGTCGATGAAGGCAAGGCGATCATCGCCAATTCCGGCCTCAACGTCATCCCCGCCGACGACCTCGACGACGCCGCCCAGAAAATCGTCAACGCGGTGCGGGGAAGTTAGAAGATAAGGCGTTTCGATGAGCAGCGGTGTGGGAGTCGTTGCGGTTGTTTGGTGCTTCGCTACCTTAGTAAGCATCGGTTTTGCTTGGGGACTGAAACGGCTACTCACTGACTTGGATGTTGGCGGAACGCTTCGGTCAGCATTATTCGCCACCATTGCGTGCCTTACCTTATCCTCGCTTGTTGGCGCAGCACTTCTCTATCCGTGCTATCTGGTTTTACGGATGGTCGCACGACCGAGTGCCGATGACCCTGAATACTTCTGGGCATTCGAACTGATCGTCCTCCCACCAGTATTGCTGATCCCGCCGACGATCGTATTCTTCTGGTTATCCGTCCCGATGGTTATTCAAAGCCTGAAAAGGCAATGACGGTGCGAGATAATCGTTGCGCCACTTGTTTGCACATAATATGTGTAACACAGGATATGTGGAGCGCTGCCAGCCACCATGGCCACCAAGAACATCACTCTCGCGATCGAGGAAGACCTGCTGGAGCACGCCAAACGGGTCGCGCTTGAGGAGAAGACCTCTGTGAACGCCATCGTTCGCGATCTCCTGATCAAAAAGGTCGCTACTTCGACCACGCAGCAACGCCGGGAGGCCGCCAGGCACCGTATGCGCGAGCTCTCTGAAAACACGAACACCCACATGCCCAAGGGCTGGAAATTCGATCGCGAGGCCCTTTATGCCGAACGCTTTTCTCGACACGAACGTGATCATCTACGCGGCGACGGGCAAGAAGAACGAGCCGGAGAAACAGGCGGTCGCCCAAAGGCTCCTTGAGGAAGAAGACTTCGGAATATCGGTCCAGACCCTCAACGAGTTCTATTCGAACATGCGAAAGCCGAAGTTCAGCATGCCGATCGACACGATCAATCAGTGGATCGCCAATCTGCTGGAATTCGATTGTACTGTGGTCGACACCGACATCTTCTTCACTGCATCACGGCTCTCGGAACGCTTCGAAATCCCCTATTACGACGCAGCGTTGCTCGCGGCGGCCAAGCGCCATGGCGCCGTCACCTTCTTCACGGAAGACCTGAACCACGGCCAGGACTATGACGGCGTCCAGGTCATCAACCCTTTCATGTAATTAGCTCACGCGACGCAGGAGGCTCCCCCATGTCCATTCTCATCGACAGCCATACCAAAGTCATCGTCCAGGGGCTTACCGGCAAGACCGGCAGCTTCCACACGAACCAGGCGCTCGAATACTTCGGCACCCAGATGGTTGCCGGCACGCATCCCAAGAAAGCCGGCAGCGCGTGGGAGGCCGACAACGGCGCCAAGCTTCCCATCTACGCCACGGCCGGTGACGCCAGGGCGGCCACCGGCGCGACCGCATCGGTCATCTACGTCCCCCCCGTCGGCGCCGCCGCGGCGATCGAGGAAGCCATCGATGCCGGGATCGAGCTGATCATCTGCATCACCGAAGGCGTTCCCGTGCTCGACATGGTCCGCGTGAAGGCCAAGCTCGACAAGTCCAGCTCCCGCCTTATTGGCCCCAACTGCCCCGGCGTGCTGACACCGGAACAGTGCAAGATCGGCATCATGCCGGGCAAGATCTTCACAAAAGGCTCAGTCGGCGTTGTCTCTCGCTCCGGTACGCTGACCTATGAGGCCGTGTTCCAGACCAGCCAGGAAGGCCTCGGCCAGACCACGGCGGTGGGTATAGGCGGCGACCCGGTCAAGGGCACGGAATTCATCGACATGCTTGAAATGTTCCTCGCCGATGATGAGACAGAGAGCATCATCATGATCGGCGAGATCGGCGGCGCGGCGGAAGAAGAAGCCGCCCAGTTCATCAAGGACGAGGCCGCCAAAGGCCGGAAGAAGCCGATGGTCGGCTTCATCGCGGGCCGCACCGCGCCGCCCGGACGCACAATGGGCCATGCCGGCGCGATCGTGTCGGGTGGCCAGGGCGGCGCAGAAGACAAGATCGCCGCCATGGAAGCAGCGGGTATCCGCGTAAGCCCCAGCCCAGCGCGTCTGGGCAAGACCATGGTCGAGGTCCTCAAGGGCTGATACAAAGCCTATTGAAAACCGGGTGACGGCCCTTGTCGCCCCCTTGATCCCAATGGGCCGTCATCCAATCCACCAGCTTCATGCTGCAGGACGATAGACATGGCAGACGACGCAACCCCACTTTCCGCACCCAAAAGGGACGAAAACCCTCGCAGCAAGGCCAATACGGCGTTGTTGGAGACCCTTTTCCTCTATGGCGGAAACGCCGTCTATCTGGAACAGATGCAGGCGGCCTACGCCAAGGATCCCAAGTCTGTTCCCGACAATTGGCGGGTGTTCTTCGAAGAACTGGGCGACAGCGCGGATGACGCCCTCCAGAATGCCGAAGGGGCCAGCTGGAAACGCACGAACTGGCAGCAGCCCAACGATGAGGACGTGGCGGTGTTCGACGGGAACTGGGCCGTTGTCGAACCTGCCCTGAAAAAGAAGATCGAAGCCCAGAAACCGGCAGCGTCCAGCGCCGAGGTCAATCGTGCCGTCCAGGACTCGATCAAGGCCATCATGATGATCCGGGCCTATCGGATCAGGGGCCACCTGATGGCCGACCTTGATCCGTTGGGGATTGAGGATCGCGGTTCGCTGCCAGAGCTGGAACCGGAAACCTACGGCTTCGGCCGGGAGGACATGGACCGGCCGATCTACATCGATTTCGTCCTTGGCCTGGAATACGCCACCGTCCGCGAGATGCTCGATATCCTCCGGCGAACCTATTGTTCGACGATAGGCATCCAGTTCATGCAGATCGCCGATCCCGAGGAAAAGGGTTGGCTCCAACAGCGGATCGAGGGTCCCGACAAGGGCGTTGCCTTCACGCCTGAAGGCAAGCGTGCCATCCTGTCCAAGCTGATCGAGGCCGAAGGGTTCGAGAAGTTTCTTCAGAAACGCTATCCGGGTACCAAGCGGTTTGGCCTCGATGGGGGTGAGGCTGCTGTGCCGGCTCTGGAGCAGATCATCAAGCGCGGCGGCGCACTTGGCGTGGAAGAGATCGTGATCGGCATGCCGCATCGCGGCCGGCTCAACATGTTGGGCGCCGTCATGGGCAAGCCCTACGAAAAACTCTTCCATGAGTTCCAGGGCGGTTCCACCCAGGGCGCAAACGAGTTTGGGTCCGGGGACGTGAAATACCATCTCGGTGCCTCGTCCGACCGGGAATTTGATGGCAACCGTGTCCACCTGACCATGAATGCCAACCCCTCTCACCTTGAGGCTGTTAATCCCGTTGTTCTGGGCCGTGTCAGGTCAAAGCAAGCCATTCGGCACCGCGAGTCGGGCGCTGAAACCAACCACAATGTTGAAAGGCGAAATGTCCTTCCGCTCTTGCTGCATGGTGATGCCGCCTTTGCCGGTCAGGGCGTTGTCGCCGAAGGGTTTGCCCTGTCTGGCCTCAAGGGTTACCGCACTGGCGGCACGATCCATTTCATCGTGAACAACCAGATCGGGTTTACCACAAGCCCCATGTTCTCCCGGTCATCGCCCTATCCCAGCGATGTCGCCCTGATGGTCCAGACGCCGATTTTCCATATCAATGGCGATGACCCCGAGGCTGTAACCTATGCCGCCAAGGTCGCCACCGAATACCGGCAGAAATTCGGCAAGGACGTCGTTATCGACATGTTCTGCTATCGCCGCTTTGGGCACAATGAGGGCGATGACCCAACCATGACCCAACCGGTCATGTACGCAAAGATAAAGAGCCAGCGGACGACCCGCGCAATCTATGCAGATCGCCTTATCAAGGAGGGCCTGGTGACCGCGGAAGAGGTCGACCGGGAGATCAAGACCTTTGCGGAGTTCCTCGATAGTCAGTTTGAGGATGCGAAAACCCTCGGCGCCCAGAAAGCCGATTGGCTGGACGGTGAATGGAAAGGGCTGAAGCTCCCCGACGATGATGACCGTCGTGGACTGACCGGCGTATCCCGGGAGCGGCTGCAACGCCTCGGTAAGAAGCTCACGACGATCCCCGACCGGATCAACGCCCACAAGACCGTGGCCCGGGTGTTGAAGAAGCGCGGCGAAACCTATGCGTCAGGCACTGATATAGACTGGGGCGGCGCCGAGCATCTCGCCTTCGCCACACTGCTTGATGAGGGCTTTCCGGTCCGGTTGTCGGGACAGGATTCCACGCGGGGTACGTTTGCCCACCGCCACTCGAAACTCGTCGACCAGAAGACGGGCGATCGTTACACACCGCTCAACGATCTACGTGAGGGCCAAGCCCGGTACGAGGTGATCGATAGCCTTCTGTCTGAAGAAGCCGTGCTCGGATATGAATACGGCTACTCCTTGGCTGACCCCAACACCCTCACCATGTGGGAGGCGCAATTCGGCGACTTCGCCAATGGTGCCCAGGTGTTTTTCGACCAGTTCATCTCCTCGGCGGAGCGGAAATGGCTGCGCA
>JBCBKE010000027.1:0-36663 GCA_038522375.1 Pseudomonadota bacterium | reverse complement strand
ATAAGCCCCCATGATCAGAATGTCTGCGCCTGTTTGCTCGACGACCTCACTGATGGCTTTCTCTACAGCGCCCTGACGAATGCGCGTTTCTGACTCGTAGCCGGCCGCCGGCCATTGCATTTATGGGCTTCTAGGCGACCGAGGTGATTGCAGCGACCAAATAGCACCCTGCGGTCAGAATACTGCCGAAGGTGCGCACATGGTTGAGCCGCGTCCAGTCACGGCCATAGATCTGCCAGTAGGTTGCCGCTTCGGTGGAACGATAATCCAGACGTTCCAGGCGATTGTTCATGGGAACATTGCCGAACACGGTCATCAGGAACACGGTTGGGACATAAACAAGCGGCGCGGCGATTAGCGCCAGTCTGGCTGCCCCGTCCAGACCGCTCACGGCGTAGATGCCGATTGCGATCGACATAGGCGCGATGACCAGGATGCCGGCCACGAATTGCGAGCGCAGAACCGTGCGGTTGATGTGTTGCATGGCTTCGATCCCGCCCGCTGGTGCGGTGCGTAAAAGCCCGCGCATGATAAATTCGGAAAAGGCCGAGAACACGCCGCCGACAACGGCGCTCCAAATGGCGAGAAAAAGCGAGAGATGGACGGTCCAGTCATGGGTCATAATGAGTGATCCAGTTCAAAGAGAGGGGAGGCGGTCGGCGCTGTGCACAGCAAGGCACCGACCGGGACAGCGTTGCGTTTCAAGCCTCCATGGGCTGTTGCCGCGCTGGCTTTGCGAGGCGAAACGCCATCAGGAGCGTGGCCAGGACGACTTCGATCAGCGTCGCGATAAGCAGCGAGCCAGTTGGAAGGCCGTCAATCACCATGCCGGCAATCCTCGCCGCGCCGTAGCTGCCGTAAACGATCGCGCCGAGCGTGAGGCCCAGATCCGCAAACCGTGTCCGAACGCTACCGATCAGCATGAAGGCTCCAGCGAGGATCAAGAGGACGCTCGGTGCCTTGAGCTCTGACAGAAGGCTTGGATTGGGGGTAAAATCGACGTCGCTCATTGCAAGAAAGGCTTCCGTTTTCGTCAGCATGGCGGCGCCGATGACGCTGAGGAGCGTTCCCGAACCGGCGAGCAAAACGCGTTCCGTGACCTGTTTCATGCTGCCTGCCCCCAGGCACCGCTGCGAGCCACATCGCGGGCATAGTCGGCGAAGTCTTTCGGCGGACGGCCAAGCGCGCGTGCAACACCATCGGTCAGGCTGGCATTTCGTCCATCAAGGACAGTGGAGAACAGATAATCCAACATCCAGGCCACGTCCTTGGGCGCGCCCGAGGCTTCGATCTCCGCCATGAAACCCTCATGGGGCACGTCCACATAGGTGATTTCACGGCCGGTTGCTCTTGACAGTTCGGCGGCCACATCGGCCAGGGTCAGCAGTCTCGGCCCTGTGACCTCATAGACCTGCCCGCTGTGGTGGTCTTGGGTCAGGGCTGCGACGATCACATCGGCGATGTCGTCAACATCCACGAACGGCTCAGGCGTGTCCCCCGCCGGCAGCGTGATCGCCCCGTTCAGCACCATGTCGATGAAGGCGCCTTCCGAGAAGTTCTGGTTGAACCAGCTCGCGCGCACGATCGTCCAATCGATGCCGGAGGCCTGGACAATGCGTTCGCAGGCCTGGGCTTCTTCCTCGCCGCGGCCCGACAGGAGGACGAGGCGCTTCACGCCAGCTTTCCTTGCCTTGTTGACAAAAGTCTGAATGGCATCCGTCGCGCCCGGAAACGCCAGGTCCGGTGCGTAGGTGATGTACACAGCTGATACGCCCTTGAGCGCGGCATCCCAGCTCGCTTCATTGTCCCAATCGAAACACGGCACCGCAGACCGGGACCCAATACGGACGGTCTCGCCCACGGCCTCAAGACGACTTGCGACCCGGCGCCCGGTCTTGCCGGTGCCGCCCAGAACGAGGGTGAGGGGTTTGGTTTTGCGCAGGAAGTTCATCGACTTGCTCCTTTTCGGTTGCTGCAAGTCAATGGATAGGCATCAACGACCGTCGGCTCTTGCCAAGGCGCGCCAAGGTTTTGGCATATCGTGCCAAACAGGCCTTAGCCCGGTTTGCCGGCCCCAAGCCGGTAGGACCGTGGAGTCTGCCCAGCCCAGCGCTTGAAGGCCCGGGTAAAGCCACTCTGCTCTGCGAACCCCGTCAGAAACGCGACTTCGGCAAGGCTGTAGTCGGTGTCCTTGAGCAGCTGCTCGGCAAGCTCACGGCGCGCCAGGTCCACCAGGCTCTGGAATGAGGCGCCCTTGTCGGACAGCCGCCGCTGCAGGGTCCGTCCGCTCATGCCGAGCTGGCTGGCGATGTCGGTGACCGTTGGCACGCCTTCACTGAGGCTTTGGGATACCGCAATCCTGACTCGTCGTTCCAGTCCTGTGTCGTCTGCCAGCGCGGCCAGCTCTGCCGCAAGGTGTTGGTCGAAAAACCGGGCGATGGTCTCGTCGCCGAGTTTGTTGCGCACTGACAACATGTCGTCGGTTACCAGAATGGCATCGCGCTCCGCCTCGAAGTGCACCGGACACCCGAAGTGCGCCGCGTAAACGGAGAGGTCGCCGCGCGCTGCGTGTTTGAAAAAAATGCCCCTCGGCACGAAGGGCGCGGTGCTCACTTCCTGGCAGATCGTGACAACGGCTGACAGGCTGGCTTCATTGGAGAGCAACATGCCGAGGCTTCCGTCGCCGGCTTTATCCAAACTGAAGAACACGTCTTTATCGGTGCGCTCCATGGAATAGGTTTCAGCGCTGCCCAGGACATGGCCGTACCGCTCTGAGCGCGTGAAGGAACCGCGCAGGTCGGGTGCCGATTTCCAGGCCAGGCCGAATGCGCCATACTCATCTATACGCATCGCTGCGCCGATTTTGAGTGGGAGCCTCAGACCGTCAGGGTCCCTTTCGGTCAACTCCGCGAAGAAACGATAGTAGTCCTCGGATGTCACCATCTGGGATGGATCGACTGGACCGTCTGGGTTGAGACCAAGCGCTTTGACAAGATCTCGCGTCTCCACACCATCGCTGGCCTGTCCCACGACCTTGTACACGTATAGTGAAGTGATATCCGCCATGCGGTGACGATATGGCATTGCTGCCGGATCGCGAAGGTCGTCTTTCGATCGTCCCTTGTAGACCGGAAACCCGACACCTGATCTCGTCGTGCGTCAGGCAACTTAGGGCCTTTTCTGCCGATAAGGCTTCCCTGGGATCAGTTCGTCCAGACATCACACGGCAAGCCGCACGCAATGCCCGGCGTTGGCGATGCCTTGAAGCGCTGGACGCAGGAAGTTGGTCTGACCGAGCATCAAAGTGCCGCCGTCCTGGGTCACTCGGGAACCGGGGATGTGAAAGCTTACACCCGAGGGGCCGATCAGAAGCGGCTCGCAGCCGAAGCATTGAGAACGCCTGGAGCACAAAGTGTCCCACTTGGTGGGACGAATGTCAGAAAGTGTAAAGTGGTGGGCCCGGCAGGACTTGAACCCGCGACCAAACCGTTATGAGCGGTCCGCTCTAACCACCTGAGCTACAGGCCCTTTTCAACATTCCCTTGGGACGGGAAAGGATTGCCGTCCTGCCCGGAATGCTGCCAAGGCAAGCCTTGATGAGGCCGCAATGGCCGATTTAGGATCGTAGATCAAGCCATTGGAGCCGCCATCATGTTGTTTCCCGCCCTCCGCCATGCCGGCGCCGGCATGGCCCTCCTGGTGCTCGCTGTTCCAGCTGCCTGCGCGCAAACGGGCGCTTCGCCAATGACCATGCATCCGAATTCGATCCAGCCCGAGACGACATTGTCGGTTTCCGCCGAGAGCTCGGTGATGGTCGATCCCGATGTGGCCTACATCACTGCGGGTGTCGAGACCGAAGAGGCAACGGCGCAGGCGGCGATGGCAGCGAACCGGTCAGCCATGAACAGTGTCTTTGAGGTGCTGAAATCGGCTGGAATCGATGACCGGGACATGCAGACCTCGAACTTCCAGATCTATCCGCGCTATGAGTATGTGAAGGTCCAATCCTCCAGTTCCTCGTCCCAGCGGCAGGAGTTGCAGGGGTATCGGGTGTCAAACCAGCTGACCATCAAAGTACGGGATCTCGATGCCCTGGGACCAACCCTCGATGCGCTTGTCGAAGCGGGCGGCAACACGTTTGCGGGTCTGCGGTTCGCCCTCGACGACGACACCGGTGTTCTGGACCAGGCTCGCGAACAGGCCGTGAAAGCCGCCATGGCGCGGGCTGACCTCCTGGCGTCGGCGGCCGGGTACCGGGTCGGCCGGATCGTGAACATGAGCGAAAACAGCTACAATCAGGGGCCCCAACCGCTGATGGCGATGGCAAGGGCCGAGTCAGCCGATTTCGCCGCGACGCCGGTTGCCGCTGGTGAGGTGGGCTATACGGCGGCCGTGAACGTCACCGTCGAGCTGGTTCGGTAGGGGCGCTTGTTGCGAACGGCTGCACAGCGTGCCAACGGAGCCGTTTGCCCGATGATCGCAATCGTTTAGAGACGAAGGGGCGAGTCGTTCGCCGGTGAGGTGGACGGCGGCCTTGTCACGAGAGCGAGGGGATGGCGCCCATGTCCGCAGGTGAGACAGACACTGTAACCTCGCAGGATGGTCTCGCCGGCGCGGTGGAAAGCGCATGGTTCCGGAACTTTGTCACCGGCCTCATCATCGTGAATGCGATCGTCCTGGGGATCCTGACCTATCGGGACTTGCCGGTCGCGGTGCTCAACGTGCTCGAACAGGTCGATACGGCGATCACCTATGTTTTCGTCGCCGAGATCTGCATCAAGCTGATCGCACACCGTCTGAGTTTCTTTCGCTCGGGATGGAACTGGTTCGATTTCATTGTGGTGGGGATTTCTCTGGTGCCTGGGGGACAGGGCATCTCCGTGCTGCGGGCCCTGCGTGTGTTGCGGGTCCTGCGGCTGCTGCACGTCGTCCCGATGATGAAGCGGATTACCGAGGCACTCCTGAAAGCCCTGCCAGGGATGGGAGCGATTCTCGCAGTTCTCGGACTGATCACTTATGTGGGCGCGGTGATGGCCACCAATCTCTATGGCGACACCGAAACCGAAGAGGTGGCCCAACTTTTCGGTGACCTGCCGCGCTCCGCTTTCTCCCTTTTTCAGGTCATGACGATGGATGGGTGGCGGTTCGAGGTGGTGCAGAAGGTCATCGATGATGGCCACCCCTACGCCTGGTTCTTCTTTCTGACCTTCATCTTTATCGCCAGTTTCGCGGTGTTGAACCTGTTCATCGCCCTGATCGTCGAGGCCCTACAGATGGAACAGGAAGCCGCCCAGGACGTACAGATGGAAAAGTTGGAGGAAGAAGCGTCTGAAGCCCATGACGAACGCGAGAAAATTCTGCTTGTCCTGGCTGACATCCAGAAAGAGCTGGCAGAGCTGAAGGCCCAACGGGCGAAGGCTCCCTGACCGCGCTGTTGCATCCCGTCGCGCAGGCGCCCATGTTCAACGCGCAATCATAGTCCAGTCAGGAGGCCGCGCGGGCCCATGAGTATTTTTTCTTTCGGCGATGACCAAGGCACAAACGCGACTGCCGGCGCCGCGGGTGGAGCGGTCGCAGGACTGATCAAGGAGAGTTCCGACCAGGCCTTCATGGCCGATGTGGTTGAAGCTTCCGCTGATGCGCCGGTGATGGTTGATTTCTGGGCGCCCTGGTGCGGACCATGCAAGAGCCTGACGCCTGTTCTCGAAAAAGTGGTCAACGACAAGGCCGGCAAGGTGCGTCTGGTGAAGATCAATATCGACGAGAACCCGGGCGTTGCGGGCCAACTCGGCGTGCGGTCCATCCCCGCCGTGTTTGCGTTTGACAAGGGCCGACCGGTCGATGGCTTCATGGGTGCGCTGCCTGAAGGCCAGATACGCCAGTTCGTGGACAAGCTGTTGAGCGGGACCGACCAGGGCCAGAGCCTCGCAGAAGCCGTCGACCATGCCGATGAGCTGTCGCGGCAGGGTGATATCGGTGGGGCAGCCCAGATCTATGCATCTGTCATCAACGAGGACCCCCAGAATGTGGGCGCCATTGCCGGGCTGGCTCGGTGTTACCTGGCCAATGGCGACAAGGAACGGGCACGAGAAACCCTGAACCTGGCCCCCGAAGACCAAAGGTCTGAGACAGCCTGGAAAAGTGTCGCCACGGCAATCGAGCTGATGGGCGATGCGCCGGACGCCGACGAATTCGCCGATGCCGTGAAAGCGGTCGAGGCGGCGCCCGATGACCATGGTGCCCGCTTCGACCTTGCGGAGAAACTGGCCGCGGCGGGTCGCAGCCAGGAGGCCGCAGACCACCTCCTGGCGATCCTCGCCCATGATCTGGGCTGGGGTGACGGCAAGGCGAAGGAAAAACTCCTCACCTTGTTTGAAGCGGCTGGACCGAAAGATGCGTTGACAATCGAGGGTCGGCGACGACTATCATCGCTGATGTTTGCGTAGCGCTGACGGGCGAGGGGATAGCGGATCATGGCGCGGCGCATAATCGGGGCAGTCTTATTCGTGTTTGGCCTTTGGCTTTTGTGGGGCCCAGTGCAGGCGGCAATGCTCTATGTGAACCGCGGCGCGCCCGTCGGGGCAGCATTGGCGGACCCGGTCTTCATTCTGCCAGCCCTGCGCGGGCTCCTTGCAGCCCTGGCCGGAGCCCTGGCCCTGTCTGCGATGCGGTTCGGGCCGTGGCTGGCCGGCGCTGCCGCGGTCGTCAGTCTTGTCATCGGTGGCGCTGTCCTTGCGGCAGGCGCTGAGGCCATGCTGTGGCGACCCCAGTTTGTCCATGCGGCTATTCTGGCGGCATGGACCGCAGCGCTGATATCGATCCCGCGCGAACCGGTATCCACCTAAGCCGCATTGATCCCGCCGGCAGAGCGTTTATGCCTGACGCAAACTCCATTCACCTAACACAATAGGCTAAATCCATGGCAGAGACCTATGACGTCGTCATAATCGGAGGCGGCCCGGGCGGCTACAATTGCGCGATACGCGCCGGCCAGCTGGGGTTGAAGACAGTCTGCATCGAGATGCGAGATACGCTTGGCGGCACCTGCTTGAATGTTGGCTGCATCCCATCAAAGGCCCTGCTGCATGCATCGGACTCCTATCGCTCGGCCAAGGAAGACTTTGCCGATATGGGCATAAAAGTCAGCGGTCTAGACGTCGACCTACCGCAGATGATGGCGCAGAAGGCCGACGCGGTCGATGGCCTGACGAAGGGGGTCGCGTTCCTGCTGAAGAAGAACAAGGTCGACCATGTTCAGGGGAAGGCTCGTATAGCAGGGCCTGGTCAGGTCGAAGTGACCAAGGCTGACGGGAGCAGGGAAATGCTGTCGGCAAAGCACATCGTGATTGCAACGGGCTCTGAGCCAACACCATTGCCTGGTATCGAGATCGATGAGGAACGCGTCGTGACGAATACGGGCGCTCTCAGGCTTGAGTCTATCCCGAAGACCTTGGTCCTTATCGGAGCGGGGGTGATCGGCCTTGAGATGGGATGTGTCTGGTCGCGCCTGGGGTCCGATGTCCACGTGGTCGAGTTCCTGGACAAGTGCCTGCCGGGGGCAGATGGCGAAATATCGAAACAGGCGCTTCGGACATTCAAGTCCCAGGGATTGACCTTTCACCTCGGCACCAAGGTGACCGGCGTCGAGAAACTGAAGACCAAGCTCAAGCTCACCATGGAGCCGGCCAAGGGCGGGGACGCCACCACCATGGATGCGGATGTGGTGATCGTTGCCGTGGGGCGGCGGCCTTACACGGACGGACTGGGTCTCGAAAACGTGGGCGGTTCAACCGATCGCCGCGGCGTGATCAATACCGTAGACGGCCACTTCAAGGTCGCAGAGGGCGTATGGGCGATTGGCGATTGCATCCACGGACCGATGCTGGCCCACAAGGCCGAGGATGATGGTGCTGCTGTGGCGGAACTCATTGCCGGCAAGCCGGGCCATGTGGACTACAACCTCGTGCCCAGCGTTGTTTATACCAATCCTGAAATCGCCTGGGTCGGCCAGACCGAGGAACAGCTCAAGGATGCGGGCATCAAATACAAGGTCGGCAAGTTCCCGTTCATGGCCAACTCCCGCGCGCGGACCAATCACGAAACCGACGGCTTTGTGAAGATCCTGGCTGAGGCGGGGACAGACCGGATACTGGGTGCGCACATGATCGGGGTGGGCGTGGGCGAAATGATCGGTGAGATTTGCGTCGCCATGGAGTTTGGCGCAGCCTCCGAGGATGTGGCCCGCACGAGCCATGCCCACCCAACCATGTCCGAAGCCATTCGCCAGGCGGCCATGGGGGTCGAAGGCTGGACAATGCAGATGTAGCGGGGGGCCGGGCCACTGCAATCTCTCGCCTGTCAAGGCGTGTACGGCACATGGGCCCATGCTAGAATTCACCATGATCTCGCATGACGGTGCAGGCTGGCAGATCCGGCCCTATCGCCTGGCAGACCAGGACGATTGCAAGGCGATCTTCAATGGATGCCTTGAGGACTTTCCCTGGCGTGGTGGTCCGGAGGACAGTGTTCAGCAACTCAGTCGCGCGCTGATCCGGGGGCTCTGCTGGGTTGCCGAGGAGCCGTCGGCCGGGGTCATTGGTTTTGTCACGCTGATCGAGCAGCGCTCCTATGTGGATCACCTGTTCATCGACGCGGACTGGCGGTTGTGCGGGGTTGGGCGTGGTTTGCTTGATACCGCCCGCCAGTTTCTTGGCCATCCGCTTACGTTGTCAGTCGACCGCGGTAATCACGCTGCGAGGGAAGCCTATGCAGCGCTCGGTTGGGCGCCCACGGGCGAGGCGGGCGGACGGGGCCGCAAGGGGTGGCTGAAGCTGAAAGGCCCATGAGGCGTATCGGTTCGGCGGCGATTGCGGGTCGGCTCACCGGCTATTTCGAGAGCGTTTCATCGCCTGATAAATCCTCTTCGTCTTCCACCGCCTTCACTTTCAGTCCCGTGATCTGGTTCCGCATGCGGCGGAGGACGTCAAAGCGGTGTTTGTGGAAGACGAAGCTCTGGCCGGGTTCGGGGATGGTCTGCGCCTCGTGAATGACGAGGCCGGCCACGGTGACGGCTTCCTCGTCAGGCAGTTCCCAGCCGGTTGCACGATTGAGGTCGCGAATCGTCACCCATCCATCCACATTCACCGAGCCGTCGGGTTGGGGCCGGACGCCCTGGACCGGCACATCATGTTCATCGCGGATGTCGCCGACGATTTCCTCGAGAATGTCTTCCAGCGTGACGAGGCCCTGAAGCGCGCCATACTCATCGACCACCAGGGCGAAGTGACTGCGTTTCTTCAGGAAAAGATCGAGCTGGTCCTGCACCGATGTCGTTTCCGGGATGAACCACGGCTCCCGGAGGATGCCTTCGATATCGGCCTGGTCAAGGTCGCCTCTCAAAGGTGCGACAGCGCGCAACAGGTCTTTCGCGTGGAGCACGCCGATGATTTCCTCCTGGTCGCCACGATAGAGTGGCAGTCGGGTGTGCGGGCTGGACAGGGCTTTCATCACCAGGTCGCGGGGTTTGAGATCGGCGTCCAGCATGGCGATGTTCTTGCGGTGGATCATCACCTCCTCGACCGACATGTCCTTCAGGTCGAGGGCGCCGACAAGTCGGTGCCGGTCGACCGGATCGATGCCGCCCTCGGCATGGTGAAGGTCCACCACGCCGCGGATCTCTTCATCGACGCTGACCGCATCGGTGGGGTCCCGCACACCGAGCAGGCCTAGCGTCACGTTCACGATTGCCTGGATGCCCTTCACGATCCAACCGACAAAGGTGACGAGCCAGCCGATCGGGCGGGCTACGCTCATGGCCATCTGGTCGGGTCGGGCAATGGCGTAGGTCTTTGGCAGGACCTCCGCAAAGACAAGAACCAGGATGGTCATGACGACCGTTGCCACCGCCGTAGCGAGGCCGCCGGGCCCGAAGATCGTGATGAACAGCGTCGTGGTGAGGGCCGATGCCAGGATGTTGACGAGGTTGTTGCCGAGCAGGATGGCGCCGATCAGCCCTTCCCGGTCGGCGATCAGCTTGTTGACGCGGGCGGCGCGGGGATCGCCTTCCTTTTCGAGCGCATGCATCCGCGCCCGGGACGCGGCCGTGAGCGACGTCTCCGAACCGGAGAAAAATCCTGACAGAGCGAGCAGGAAGAAGACGGCGACAATGGTTCCGATGATCATGGTTTGACTTTTTTGAATGGGCGGACCTGTCGCGATCAGGCTGCGCCCGCAGCCTCCAGGAACGCGCCGACATCTGCGAGGTCTGCGTCGGTGTGAATGAAAGCCCGACCGATGCCACGGGTGAGGATCAGGGGGACCCGGCCGCCCCGGGCTTTCTTGTCCTGGCGCATATGATCGAGGAGGCGGGCGGCCGGATAGGGCCCACCTGCCAGGGCGGGTATGGCGGTTTCAAGACCGGCGCGGCCCAGCAAGGCAGCCGCACGCGCCGCATCGTCATCGCCCGCAAAGCCCATGCGCGCAGAGTACTGGAGCGCCAGAACCATGCCGCAGGCCACCGCCTCACCATGCAGCAGATCAGGGCCATAGCGGTTTTCCGCCTCCAAGGCGTGACCGAAGGTATGGCCGAGGTTCAAGAGTGCGCGCACCCCACCCTCGCGTTCGTCCTGGGCAACGATCCGGGCCTTGGCCTCGCAGGAGACGGCCACCGCCTTGGCGATTGCGTCAGGCTCCAGCGCCATCACCCTGTCCCCGTTCTGTTCCAGCCAGGCAAAGAATGCCGCATCATCGATCAGCCCGTACTTGACCACCTCCGCATAGCCTGCCGCCCGTTCCCGATCTGGCAAGGTTGCCAGCAAGTCGGTATCGGCCAGCACCAACCGGGGTTGGTAGAAGGCACCAACCAGGTTCTTTCCCTGTTCGGTGTTGATTGCCGTCTTGCCACCAACCGAACTGTCGACCTGGGCGAGTAGTGTTGTCGGAACCTGGACGAGAGTCATTCCCCGCTTCATGAGCGCTGCCGCCAGGCCGGTGAGGTCGCCGACAACGCCGCCGCCGAATGCCACGAGGACATCGGAACGGTCAGCGCCCATGTCGAGCAGCCAGGCCAGGATGCGCTCAAGCTGTGCGAAGGATTTGGTGGCTTCACCTGCCGGCACGGTCAGCACGGTCGCCTCCAGACCTGCGCTACCCAATCCGCCCGTCAGCGGGTCGAGGTGCAAGCTCGCCACCGTTTCGTCGCTCACCACAAAGACGCGCGGGCGCTTGACCAAGGGTGCGATTTCAACGCCCGCCATGGTCACAAGCCCGCTTCCGATCCGAATATCGTACCCCCGTGTGCCAAGAGCGACGCGGACGGTCTTCACCTCGGGTGCAACCACGGTCATCGCGGAGCCCAGCCCTCAAGGGCTTTCAGAATTGAGGAAACCGTGTCGCCATGGGGCCCATCGGCGCTATAGACCGACACATCGGCCAAGGCGTAGACCGGCGTTCGTTCGTTCAGAAGCTGCTCGAGCACGCCGCGCGGATTGTCCGTGTTCAGCAGCGGCCGGCTGTCGCGTTTCTGGACCCGGCGCCACAACGTTTCCAGGTCGGCATTCAGCCAGACTGTCACGGCGCGCTCCCGCATGATTTCCCGTGTGTGTTCATCGAGATAGGCGCCACCGCCGGTTGCGAGTACATGGGGCGGGCCCGAAAGCAGCCTTTCGAGGACGCGGCGTTCGCCGCGGCGGAACTCGGCCTCCCCATGGATTGCGAAGATATCCGAGACCGGCAGGCCAGCAGCCTTTTCGATTTCGTGGTCGCTGTCATGGAACTGCCGTTTGAGGACATCGGCCAGGCGTTTACCCACCGTGGATTTTCCAGCTCCCATCAATCCGACAAGCGCAATGGTCCTGTTTGCATAGGGCGCCTCTTTTTTGCCGGGTTGTTCCAGCGATTGTGTATCTGCGCCCATGGTCTTTTCGGTTCCTCTGGGTTTGTCCTATATGCTGGCCGTCGGATGGGCAACGGTCTGGCGATTGCGAGGCTATGGGAAGACGGCAAGCCTCCACAAGGGCGGTCGCCGTTTCAGGTAGGAGGGAAGCGCACATGCGCAAATGGCTGACATATCTGGTTCTGTTGCTGGCCCTGGTCGGCGCACTCGCCTATTGGCTGGCTGGAAAGGCGAATGAGAACAAACCCGATGCGGGCACGGTCCGGCTGGAGATCGAGAATGTCCTGTAGGCGGTTGGCAGCAACCCTTGCTGGTGCGGGTTTTTGGGCGGGCGCCGCCCTTGCGCAGATCGAGGCGGGTGGCATCGGCGATGTGGACCCGTTTGGCCGCGGCTATCTGGAAAATGACGAAACGGCGATGCCGACCGACATGTGGAAGGCGTCCCGGACCAGCGAATTGCTTCCCCTCATGGAAAAGGTGCGCACGGTCTCCCTTACGCCCACGGAACGCTCGTTGCTGCGCCGGGTTGTCTTGTCGCCGGCGGCGCGGCCCGACGGTGACGATGCCGCCCAGGTCCTCGCTCAGAGGGCACGCATCATGTTCGAGATTGGCGAGGCAGAAGCGGCTTCGGATTTGTTGAGCCGGCTGGAAGAAAACCCTTCGGGCCTCGACGCAGAAGCGCTGGCGATCGATCTGCAATTGGCGCTCGGCAATAATGCGACGGCTTGCGAACCACGCAATGCCAGCGGGCAAACCTCCTCAGACGACGCGTTCTGGGCCAAGCTCAGGACCGTGTGCGCGCTTCTGGTGGGCGACCTTGTGGGCGCCGATCTCGCAGCGGAAATTGCTGCGGGCCGGGGCGTTGATGATGATTGGTTCTTCAACGCGGTCTATGCCACCACAACCGCAGACGAAGACGGCAAGCCCAACGCCAAGTATGATAGCGGCTTGAACCTCGCGCTGTCCGAAGCGGCAGAGCTCGAACCCGGTGACGTCCTCACGGCAACCGAGCGCGGCGACCTGGCTGCGGCCATGGCCCGGCGGGAAAGTCTGCCGATCGGTTTGCGGGTGCACGCTGCCGGGATCGCCGCGGAGGCCGGCCTGATCGCAGCGGACTTCCATCGCGACCTGTTTGACATGCTGCTCGCCCAGGATGGGTATGAGGCCACACGCCCCATCGAACGAGCCCTTGTGCCGCCGGCGCCGGACCAGGCCACGAAGGGTGGCGAGACAGATGGCGACAAGGTCGAGGCGCCTGCGAGCGAGACCGTTACAGACACCGCCAGTCGAACGGACGACCTGTCCGAAGAGGCGATTGCAGCCACTGTGAATGTGCCAGCGGTGCGTGCCGGATACCTGGCAGACGCGCTCGCGGCCGCAGCCGGTGATGCGGCCCGGTTCGCTGCCATGTCGCGTCTTCTGCTTGAGGATATCGAAGCGCTGCCGCGAACGGCGTCGACATCCCTCAACAGCCTAGCCTTTACCCGCGCAGCGATTGCGGCAGGAGACCCGGCGCTTGCCGCGGCCTGGCTAGGGGCGGCCAGCGCTGAAAACGCTGCAGAGCAGGACCCGTTCGAGCTTGCCTGGACCGAAGGGCTTGTGCTTCTGGCAAGCGGTGAGGTCAGCAAGCAGGACGCCATGCCCGTGGCCGACGCTATCGCAGACGCTGCGGATACGACGGGAAAGCAGCGCGCGGCGGGGCAGTTGTTTGCAGCCTGGACCGCGCTTGATATTGCGTCCAGCGCCAGCGCGCGGGCCATGCTCGCCGGCCTTGATGCGCCTGTTCGCGAGATCGGCGAATGGGATCTGCTGAGGGTTGGTGCGGCGGCAGAAGCCGGCGGTGCCGGAGAGGTCGTGCTCGGCGTGATCGGCTTCACCGGAGGCGACCCCGCGCGGCTGGCACCGCTGGACCTCATTGTGCTGATTGAAGCGTTGCGTGATATTGATGCAGACGATGCGGCCCGGACCCTTGCCCTTGAAGCGACGGGGTACTGGAAGCCGATCAGCAACGGTAATGGCAACTGATACTAGCGGTTCGTTAAGGCGCGGCCCGCAAGATGGGAGCGATGTCTGACTTCAACCGGATCGAAGCCTTTCTTGAAATGATGAGTGCCGAACGGGGCGCGGCGCTCAATACGCTGCTGGCCTATCGGGGTGACCTTGAAGACGCTTCGGCGTCGCTTCGGGGTGGCCTGTTGACGGCGTCAAATCGCGATCTGGCGGGCGTTCTGGCGGGTTATTGCGCTGATGGATACGCCGCCACGACGGCAGCGCGGAAGCTCTCGGTCCTCAAGCGTTTCTTTCGGTTTCTGTTCCAGGAAGGTGACCGGGATGATGACCCCACAACGGGATTGGAAGCGCCGCTGACGCGCCGGGATATTCCGGACGTGTTGTCCCAGGAGGACGTGGGTCGCCTGATTGGCGCCTGCGGCGACGATCTCCGCCTGAAGTGCCTCCTGGAGCTATTGTACTCGGCAGGACTCCGGGCGTCTGAATTGGTTGGCCTGCCCATGGGCGCGTTGCCGCGCCGGAGCCGCCGACCGGGCGAATACTGGGAAACGACAGCCATCACCGTGCGGGGAAAAGGTGGCAAGGACCGGCTTTGCCCCTTGGGCGCGCCAGCGCTCGATGCGCTCGAGGCGTGGCTTGCCGTGCGCGACGACAGTTTGCCGAAATCAGACGCAGCAGGGGCTCGGGCCGCCCGGTTCGTGTTTCCATCTCGAGGCGCATCGGGCCACATGACACGGCGTCGGCTTGGGCAGATGCTTGATGTGCTGGCAGAGAAGGCTGGCCTGGCGCGCGATCGTATCCACCCCCATGCGCTCCGCCACGCCTATGCCACCCACCTGCTGCAGGGCGGGGCCGACCTCAGGAGCGTGCAGGTCCTGTTGGGCCATGCCGATATCTCGACGACCCAGATCTATACGCATGTGTTGACGAATGAGCTGGCCGAACTCCTCGACGCGGCCCACCCGCTCTCCCGGAGCATGTGAACGCGTCGCTGTCGGGTCGGCACTAGCCGAAGCTGGTGAGGCGGCGGATGAAGTCCGGCGTGGGCGCTGTCTCTTCCATCAGCGATGCCTTGATCGGACGAGCGGGGCCTATGACGTCGCCCTGGGCAAACGGGATGTCGTATTCCAGCAGCTCGACCACGGCGGCTTCGTCTTCGAGCCGGTCTGCGATGAGGGTTACGCCATAGCGGGAGAACACGGCGGAGACATCCTCGCCACCGATGTGGCTATTGAGGGCTGACACCGGTCTTGGGCCCTGGGAGTTGCGAAGCTGGTCGGCCAGGTTCTCCCCCTCGACCTTGGCAAAGCGCACACCCGCGTCCTGCAGGCGCGGCAAGTCCAGCCCCACCGTTGGGGTATTGTCGATGGAAAAGCGGAAGCCCATTGCGCTCAGCTTGTCCATGTTCTCGCGCATCTGGCGGGAGCGGGTTTCAAAATGCTCAGCAGACAGTTCGAAAATCACAGCGCCGGACAGGTCCCTGTTCTCGGACATGAAGTCGAGGAAGAACGGGAAGACCTTGTCATCGTCCAGGGAGGCTGCGGAGATGTTGCAGAAAATGCCGATGCGGCGGTCGCGCTCGGCCAGTCGCCTGACAATCTGGACGCAGCGGAACAGGTTGAGGGTATCGAGCACGCCGAGCATGCGGGCGCGCCGCGCTGCATCCATGAACTCCGCCGGCATGATCAGTGACCCGTCCGGTCGGCGAAGGCGAGAAAGGCCCTCGTAAAACGCAACCCGGCGTTGGGGAAGACTCACAATCGGCTGGAGGTGCAGGTCGACCCGGCCCTGCTCCAGTGCTGACCTGACGTCGCGGAGGAGTTTGTCCTGCTCAGGTGCGATTGACGTGATCTTGCCGTCTTGCTCCGACGCGTTGAAGTTCTCGGCAAGTCGCTCGATCAGACCTTCAAGCTGTTTCATTTCTGCGACCAGTGCGTCGCGCCGTTCGGTCATCTCGTGTTTCAGGGTCACTTCCGCAGCGTCGATCCTGGCGTCGGCAACGTCGGCGCGCTCGGCCAGGTCCCGGTGGGCCCGCTCGACCGCTGCGATGCGGATATCCTGGTCCTCGGAACTGACCGGTTGGGCGAAAAGGTGGATCTGACCCATCAGGAGCGTCAGCGCGACGCCAACCCCGAGGGCTGGCAGAACCTCGAGACCGCCCATCTGATTCGCCGCCATCGCCACAACGATGCCGAGAACGACGTAGGTCAGGAACAGGAAATAACGCATTGGGTCCAGTACCTTGAAGTGGTGGCCGCCCTGCAACAATGGACTGGGGCGGTGTGAGACGGCTGGTTAAAAAAGCATCACCAGAACATGGTCTTGTTATCAAATATTACCAGGCGCGCCTAGGCCCGGATCGCGGCAGATCAAGACGGTTCTATGGCCACGCCGGGGCGTTCGAGGGGCCAGACCAGCGCTCCATCGGTCGAGCGCCTGCAGGCGATGGTCAAGTCCGATCGCTCCACCGTGTCGATCGCCTGTGCCTCCGGCGGCTGCGAGGGCGGCGGACAGGACTTCAGCTCCAGCGTGCGGTCTGCATAGTTGATCCGGTAGTCGACGTTCGCGCCAGGGCCCAGGCTGGCCGAGACGGACAGGTCCCCGCTGTCAAAGACTGTTAAGGGTTCGCCGGCAACGATGTCGAGCGGCGCAAACAGCGCCGTGTCGAACCGCCCTGGTGGCTTATGCCTCACATACGACAGCGCGTCTGACCGCTCCAGGCCCTTGTCGAGATACGCCAGCAGGAGAACCGTACCATCCGGGCCCGCGACCGGCAGCCTTGCTTCGCGTCCGGCAAGCCAGGTCTGATTTCGCAAACGTATCAGCCCTTCCATGCCTTGCCCTTCGAGGCTGAACAGGAAAACACCGTCGGGTTGGGTGACATCGACGGCCAGGAGCGACCCATGGGCGCCTTCCGGGACCCCGAACAACAAGGACTTGCCGCCGGCCATGACAATCGAGCAGGGTACACCGACCGGGGCAGCGATGCATGGCAACGCCACGAAGTCATCGGGAGCGACAGCCAGCAAGGGGGCTGCTTTGTCCCCATTCTCCGCATTTCCCCCAATCCCGGAAGGATCCCGGGGCCCACAGCCCGCCAGCAAACTGGTGAGCACCAATGCGGCAAGAATCCCCTTCACGTGCGGTTCCCGATCATCGGATGGTCTGGCCCTTTTGCCGCCGTAGCGTGTCTGTCGAACGATCTTTGCACGCCGCTCCCGTCGGGTTCCCTAAAGCAGAGGCGCTCGGCGGCATGGCCAGCATGGTTGAGGCCGATACCGAGGGTCTCTCGGGGCCCGGGGATCGGCTGTCGGCGCTTGATGCTCCCCAGCGGTGCCGTTGGGTCGTCCGCCTGGTTTTGCCGGTGCCCGGCGCCCGATACAACGCCTTCCAGGCGCCTCTTGCCCAGATCGGCGATCCAGCGCCGGTCCAACACCATACCGGGTAGGGTCCCGTTGGCGTCTTCCAAGGTCACAAACCGCATGATGGCGATCTCCGCTTACCGATCAGCCCTGATTGCTAGCCTGTAATCGGTGTCGGTACAGACGGAAAGCGTTGAGCCGATGGCAGCGACGGTCTAATCGATTGGGTTTCCGTCCGCGCGGCCAGAATGGCGCTGGCTGGACGGCACGCAGGGGAGAGTGAAATGGTGGATCTTGGCATGCAGTCGCGCGACCTGGCGGTTAAGGATCTGTTTGCGCCGGGTGAGCGTCTGTCCATGCCATCCTACCAGCGAAGCTATTCCTGGGGGGAGCGGGAAGCGCTTGCGCTGCTCCAGGATCTCCTCGATGCGGCGGACCTCAACGAATTGCATTTCATCGGTGCCATCGTGGTGAACGCCAGCGGCCAGTTCAACAGCCTCGAAATTGTCGATGGGCAACAGCGGCTGACGACCTTGACAATTCTCCTCTGCCTGCTGCGCGATCTCGAAGCCGATCCCGCCGCAGCGCAGACGATCCATGACTTGATCTTCGATCCGGCGGCCCCCGATCGCGGCGAGCCGGGCAATTACCGGCTGAATCTCAACCAGCTGGACGCTGACTTCTTCCGTGCAGCCATCCAGGCGCCCGGTGAAGCTATCAAGCGCGTCGTGCAGGCCGATCTCCAGCTCACCGGCAGCCAGCGCCGCATCACGATCGCTGCCGAGGCCATGGGCGCCGTCCTGTCCCGGCTTGACCCGGACGTCCGGCGCGCACTGCTGGACACGATCATGCACCGTTGCGCACTTGTGCGGGTGACCGTCGAGAACCGGGACCGGGGTTACCAGGTCTACCGCGTTCTCAATACGCGCGGACGCGAACCGAATGCCCACGACATCATCAAGACTGAACTGTTCGAGGTCGCCCGGTTTGACCGGGAGGAAGCCAACAAGTTTTCGTCCGAATGGGCGGCCCACGAGGCGCGCCTGGGCTCTGACCCGTTCGATGAGCTGCTCCGTCAGATCCGTTCGCTCTATGATCGCAATCCGAAAGGCGACCTCGTTACGGGGTTCAAACGATCGGTGCTGTCGAAGGTGAGCCCCCGGGAATTTCTAGAACAGGACCTGCCGATATATGTCGATGCCTATGTGGACCTCATCACCGGTCGGATGGGCGCCGATGCCGTGGCGAAGGGCATCAATGACTACCTCAACCGGATGCGCTCGCTCGATCACCATGGTTGGAAAGCGCCAGCGCTCAAATTTCTCGTCGAACGTGGCGTCGCCGATCCGTCGGCCGAGAGTTTCTTCTGGCATCTTGAGCGGCTTGCCTACATCATTCAGCTGATCATTCACAAGCGCGACCAGCGTGATCGCCGGTACCGCCGTGTCATTGACGCGATCCATGACCAGGCGATGTTGTTCTCGGATGCCGGCCCCCTGACCATCACGAAGGATGAGGCCTACAAGGTCCGCGAGCGGCTGGTCGGCCGGTTTGCAACTTTCAACCAGCGCCGGGCCATGGCCTTGCGACTGAAC
The DNA here is from genome assembly GCA_038522375.1 of Pseudomonadota bacterium. Taxonomy (GTDB): domain Bacteria; phylum Pseudomonadota; class Alphaproteobacteria; order Caulobacterales; family Hyphomonadaceae; genus UBA5336. Next base: position 17,803 of record JBCBKE010000027.1, on the reverse strand, counting down.
GCGGCGATTGAAGGCGGGTGTACGCTTCCGCCTGAAGCGGATGCGACCGTCGAACACGTCCTGCCGCGCAATCCCCAAGCCGATAGCCATTGGCTCACCACATGGCCCGATACCGCGAAGCGACGGGAATTATGCGACACCCTCGGCAACTTCGTTCTGCTGACCCATGAACAGAACCAGGATGCGGACCGGATGATGTACCATGAGAAAAAGCACATCTATTTCGGGGCGCGGGGAGAGACGCCGTTCGCACTCACCCGCGATCTGAAGGAGCAGCAGGCCTGGACGGCCGAGATCGTACGGGAACGCACGGCAGTTCTGGCGCGAATTCTCGCGCAACATTGGAAATTGTCCTGAGCGAAGCGGCACAGGTGACTGTTTCAAGCGGCGACGGGCACCTGCGGGCGTCTGGCCGTGTGGCTTGGGTTTCACGTCTCGGTGAGCGGGTCAGGTTTCCGCGTGCCCTGTTTCGTGTTTTCCTCTAGCAGCCTTGATCAGATAAATGTTTTTTAGGAGGTCCTTCCCATGGTCCGTCACCTTGTCCTTGCCCTTGCGTCCAGTGTCCTTCTGGCCAGCCCCGGTTTCGCGCAGGAGGTCGAGTCCGACCAGCCGGCGGAAGCGGTGGCAATGATTGGACCGATGGTCGGAGCTCCGGCGCCGTCACTTGAGGGGGTCGAGACAATCGAACCTGATGCAGTGCCGGCAACGCCTACCGATGCCGGTCTTGCATTGGTTTTTGTGCGCTCTGCGGACTGGTGTCCCTACTGCAAGACGCAGCTCGAAGAGCTTAACGATGCGGTTGCTCCGCTGGCCGCGGCGGGATGGCGCTTGTCGGCAATATCCTATGACAGCCCGGCCTTGCTGGAAGCGTTCTCGAAAGACCAGGCGCTTGATTTTGCGCTATTGTCCGATCCAGGCTCGGAGGTGATCAGGGCGTTCAATCTGCTCAATGAAGACATGAAACCCTCCAGCCGGGCCTATGGAATCCCCCACCCGGCCGTGGTGTTCATTCGTGCTGATGGGACCGTTGGCGCGGTCCTTCGGGAAGAGGGCTTCAAGACCCGTCCGACTGTCGAGTCCGTGGTCGACACGGCCATGCTGCTGAATGAAGCCGCCACGGGTCTCTAGGTGTACCGGTGAACCGAGCGTGATGACGATTACCCCCGTTCCTCGGCGAGAATGGCTTCCAGCCCTTCGCGGTAGGTGGGATACCGGGGCGACCAGTGCAGGGCGGCTTTCGTATGGGCATTCGAAAGCCGCTTGCACTCTGCGAAAAAGCTCCTTGCCATCGGCGATAGAGACGCGGCTTCGAACGGGACCTCCGGTGGTGGATCCAACTTCAGCAACCGAGCTGCGTGGGCAATGACGTCCTGGGGCGGGGCCGGTTCGTCATCGCAAAGATGGAAAACTCCGCGAGCGGTGGGGTGGGCCAACAGCGCGGCAAGCCCCGATGCGATATCGTCAACATGGACCCGAGAAAAGACCTGCCCTGGCTTCACAATCCTCTGGGCCCGCCCGCCGCGAAGCCTGTCGAATGCCGACCGGCCCGGACCATAGATCCCGGGCAGGCGGACGATCCGGACATCGGCCCGGATCGATTGCCACTGCTGCTCGGCCTGAACCCGCGCATGGGCCCGTGCTGATCCGGGGTTGATGGCGCTGTCCTCGAACGCCCATCCGCCTTCCAGATCGCCATAGACGCCGCTGGTGGAGAGGTAGGTGATCGTACTGGCCATTGCGGAATGGTGTTGAGCGGCCCGGAAGGCGGGACAGCCCCACTCATCCGGCGGTATCGAAATCAACCAATGGCTTCCCTGCGGCGGGGCGTGCAAGGCGTTTGCGGCCTGCCCGTCGCCACCATCGAACACGATCGGATGGACATCGAGGGCGGCGAGCGCTGCGGCCTTCCCTTCCGAGCGAGCTGTGCCGTAGACCCGCCAGCCGGCCGGCATAAGGCGCTGCGCCAGGCGTGCGGCACTGAAGCCGAAGCCGAAACAGTAGAGGGTGCGTTGCACAACTGTCATTTGGAGCCCCAAACTGGCAAGGATACGACCTTAGAGGAACCAGCACAGGCGTTGCCATGATTTCTTTCACCGTTGCCGCAACCGGTCTTGCCCTTCTGCAGGCCGCACCGATGACCGAAGCCGGCAAGGCGATTGCCGCGGAAGAAACCGCCAAGCTCGAGCGGTGTATCGCAGCCATCGAAGTCGATGCGGAAGCGGCGTATGAAGACGGGCTGGCATGGCTCGGTAATGGCAATCGTCCAAAAGCACGGCACTGTGTAGCCTTGGCGATGTTGGAGCTTGGTTACCATGCCGAAGCAGCCGGGCGACTCGAAGACCTGGCCGGCGCTCCCGATGCCGGCAGCCTGGAAACCCGTGCCCTCTATCACGCCCAGGCCGGCAGCGCTTGGCTGCTTGGGGGGATGGCCGAGCCTGCTATTGTGGCGTTCGACAATGCCCTGAAAATGAAGCCCGGCGAACTTGACCTCATCCTCGATCGGGCGAGCGCGCACCTTCTTGCCGAGAACTGGCGCGTGGCGCTCGATGACTTGAACACCGTCCTTGCGGAGCGACCGAACAGCGGCGATGCCCTCAGCCTGCGCGCGCGGGCCCACCTCGCCCTGGAGCAGTTCGATAAGGCCCTGGCTGATGTTGACGCGGCGCGGGCCATTGCACCCGATGCCATAGACCTGCTTGTGCTTCGCGGCGATATCAGAGAGGCCCGCAGGGTTGCCCAGGCCGGAGGCTGATCCCCTTTACCCACGCGGCGTGACCCGGTAGGCGAGCAAGGTCAGGAGCAAGGTCAGGAGCAAGGGGCGCGCGCCATGAAATTCTTTGTTGATACCGCAGACACCGCCGAGATCGCCGAGCTTCAGGAAACGGGGCTGATCGATGGGGTCACAACCAACCCCTCGCTGATCGCGAAGTCAGGACGGATATTCAGGGACGTGATCGCCGAGATTTGCGCCATCACACCTGGCCCCGTCAGCGCCGAAGTGGTGGCAACAGACTTTGAAACCATGGTTTCGGAGGGGCGGACCCTGGCCGCCATCGCTTCGAATGTGGCGGTGAAGCTGCCGCTGACGTGGGACGGTTTACGGGCTTGTCGCACGCTCGCCGATGGCGGGATTGGCGTGAATGTGACGCTATGTTTCTCGGCGAACCAGGCCCTCCTGGCGGCAAAGGCGGGAGCGGCGTTCATCTCACCGTTCATTGGCCGGCTGGACGATATCCACATCGACGGCATGGAACTGATCGAGGAAATTCGCGAAATCTACGACAATTATGCGTTCGAAACGGAAATCCTCGCCGCATCGATCCGCAATCCCAACCATGTCAAACTCTCGGCGCTCGCCGGAGCGGACGTTGCAACCGTGCCGCCGTCGGTCTTGAAAAGCCTCGTTGCCCATCCGCTTACGGACAAGGGTCTGGCTGCGTTTCTGGCAGATGCCGAGAAAGCCGGCGTGTCGGTCTAGGCGCGGAAGGAACAGCAGGCCGGTCCTGGCCGGCCTGCAGAATTCATGCACAATTAACCTTAAACGCCGGTCTTTCGTTTCACGCCAGGCCGACGCTTGAGGTCTTTGTTTTTGAGCAAGTATCCGTTCACAAACGATTCCGTTTGCTCCGAACTCGCCCTAGCGCGGCGCCATGCGGATTGCGCCGTCCAAGCGGACGTCTTCGCCGTTGAAATAGCCGTTGCGGCACATCTCGACCGCCAAACCGGCATACTCCACAGGATTGCCGAGGCGTGCCGGGTGAGGAACCTGGGCGCCGAGGGCCTGGCGGACGTTTTCGGGCGCGCCGGCCAGCAGCGGCGTATCGAAAATGCCCGGCAGGATCGTGTTCACGCGGATAAGCTCTCGCGATAGGTCCCGGGCAATGGGAAGTGTCATGCCGACGACGCCGCCTTTTGACGCCGAGTAGGACGCCTGGCCAATCTGCCCGTCTTCGGCGGCAACCGACGCGGTGTTGACGATAGAACCGCGTTCCCCGTCCACCGGATCAAGGGTCATCATACCGGCCGCCGATTTCGCGATGCAGCGGAAGGTCCCCACCAGGTTGATCTGGATGATGAGGTCGAATTTATCGAGCGGGAAATGGCTGATCTCGCCGGTTTCCTTGTTGCGGCTGGCGGTCTTGACGGCGTTTCCTGTACCGGCGCAGTTGACCAGGATACGCTCCTGCCCGATCGCTGCCCGCGACTTTGCAAAGGCTGCATCGACACTTTCGTCGCTGGTAACGTTGGTTTCGCAGAATACCCCGCCCAGCTCGCTGGCGAGCGCCTCGCCTTTTTCGGCGTTCAGGTCGAACAGGGCCACTTTCACCCCGAACTCCTTTGCGAGTTTCGTGGCCGTGGCCGCGCCCAGGCCCGAAGCACCGCCAGTGATAACGGCCGATACGTTAGAATTGAGCTCCATGGTGTATGTCTCCCTTGAACACTTGTGGTTGGCGTTCGATCTACCCGGAATGGGAAGGGCGGCCAATGACTGACGTAAGGACAATCGAATTGCGATGGACATGACATCGTCACCAGATGGGAAAGACCACCTGCCGATCCCGACCGAACAGGCCCGGCGATCGACCCGCCGGCGCTTCATACCGAAACTCCTGAAGGTCGCAGGACGGATCCCTTTTGCCGACGACCTAGCCGCCGCTTACTATGCGGCGCTTGATCCAGCCACGCCTGTGAAAGCCAAGGCGGCCTTGTTTGCCGCGTTGGGATATTTCGTGCTGCCAGCAGATGCCTTGCCCGATGTGATTGTGGGTCTCGGCTATACCGATGACGCCACGGTCCTTGCCACGGCGCTGGGGATTGTCGGGGCCCATGTGACCGAAAAGCACCGCCGTGCGGCAAGGCGATTGCTTCGCCTGCCGGAGCCGCCATCGGGTTAGGCGCGCCCGCCCACATCATGCCCCGTCCAGACCCCCAGCGTTAACCGATGCGAAACCGAAGTTTCGCAATCTGTTAATCGTTGCGGATAATCCCTCTTTATGAGGGAGAACATATCAAGAATTAAGATATCCTGGAGCTGGCGCCATGAAGTCATTGATCCGTCGTTTTCTGCTGGTTGCCGGTCCGATTGGGGCTTCCGCCATTCTCAGCCCCTACGCGATGGCCGACGCGCCGCTGCCCGGGCCAATCCCTGCGGAGGTCATCCGCGTCGTGGACGGCGATACTATCAAGGTCCGCGCCCGCATCTGGGTTGACCAAAGCGTTGAGGTTTCTGTGCGTCTGGCCGGCATTGATGCGCCTGAAATCTACCGCCCACGATGTGATGCCGAGAAAGCGCCGGCCAGGGCCGCAAAAGAGGCGGTTGCGGCGCAAGTGGGCGACATGGTCGAACTGCGCGATATCCGCAACGGAAAGTATGCTGGCCGGGTCGTGGCGGACACGATCCTCAGCGATGGCGAAAGTCTGTCGGCACGCCTCGTTGCCCAGGGGCACGCAATTCCCGATGGTGCTGAGAAACCGTGGTGCAAGCCCAAGCCAAAATCGCCCTGGGCATCGCTATCGCCGTTTCCCCGTGATTAGGGCGTTGCCGACATTGGCGGAATCGGTCGTCGGTTTTGCCGCGCTCGCGGCAGTTTGGCGTTGCCAAACGCCTCCGCGCCGGCGAAGCCTTCACGGGCCGACGGGCCTTGCCCGCCCGGCGTCTCCCTCAAAGACGAAAACGATCTGAACCGTGACTGCCGGTGTCGAGGTATGGGTGGCCGATCCCGCACGCCTCGTGCAGCCTGGGTCGCTGGATGCCGTTTCAGACCTGCTGACAACTGACGAACTGGGGCGGTATCGGCGCTTGAGGTCTGCATCCCATAGGCGCGAAGGCATTTTGGCGCGCGGCCTGCTGCGGTGTACCCTTGCGCGGTCGACGGGCCTGGCGCCTCGAGCGCTCGCCTTCGAATTGACGGCGGAGGGACAACCGAAACTCCGCCGACACCAGCAACCGGCGAGCGAGCCGCCAGTCTCCTTCTCCGTAACCCATACCGCCGGGCTCGTGGCCGTCGCGATCAGTGGGCGCGGGGCGATCGGGATCGATGCAGAACGGAGCGACCGGCTTGGCACAGATGCCAAACGGTTTGCCGCGACCCACTTTCATCCAAAGGAAGCGGCGAGCGTGGATAGGCTGGCCACCGATGACGCGCGCGCGATGGCCATTCGCCTCTGGTGTCTCAAGGAAGCCTACGCGAAGGCAACCGGACGGGGGTTGAGGGTGGGGACCGCATCGGTTCGGTTCGAACTTGATTGCGGCGAGGTGAGGGGGCCAGTTTCCGATGGCGGAGAAGATCTTTCCCACTGGCGAGCCTGTATCCTGCCCGGTGACCGCTCCCACGTGCTGGCCATCGCTGCGCCGTATGCGCTTGAAGGCACCAGCGTGCGGGATGGTCATGCATTGCTTCCGTGTTGAGCCAAATCAGCCTTCGTCTGGCGGCGCGGACGCCTTGAGGCTGAGGGCGTGGAGGCCCGTGTCGAACTCACCGTCCAGCACCATATGGATGGAGCGCTGGACCTGAACACGGCTCAGCCCCCGGAACGCCTCTGACACGATCGCGACATTGTAATGGGTTTCTCCGCCGGGAGCGGCGCCCGCGTGACCAGCATGCCGGGCGCTATCGTCTGTAATCGTAAGCTCAACGGGGCGAAACGCCTCGGTCAGCACCGTACGAATTCGGTCCTCTCGGTTTGTCAATTCTAGTCTCCTTAACCGCAACGCTCTACAGTGTATGCCGATGTCAGATCCGTTTTCCTACCGTGTGAAGTTCACCGATATCCGGGTGAAGCCCCCGGCGTCGGACACGTCGCGGCAAAAAGCGAAGAAAACCCGGGTCTGCGAGCATGACGATTGCGATCTCGCAGGCGAGCACAAGGCGCCGAAACGCGATGGCAAGGGCTACCACTATTTCTGTCAGGCTCATGCAGCGCAATATAATCGCTCGTTCAACTTCTTTGAGGGCATGACCGAGGAGGAGGTGACGGCGTTCAACGAGCAGGCCAGATACGATCACAAGAAGACCTGGCGGTTCGGCAATGGTCCGGTTGGGGCCAATTCCGCGCAAAAGCTCCACAACAAGAAATACTGGCGCGGCCGCGAAGTGTTCGAAGATGGGGTCGAGGGAGAAACCCATGCCCGGCAGAAACGGGCCGGCAGGACCCAGCTTCAGGTCAGGGCGCTGAACGAACTGGACCTTGATCGCGAAGCGACACCCGAGGAAATTCGCGCCCGATATGCCGAATATGTCCGCCGGTTCCATCCCGACAGCAATGCCGGCGACCGTTCGAGCGAACACAAGCTCGCCCGCGTGCTGAGGGCGGGAAAGACCCTCAAGGCGGCGGGGCTGATGAAGTAGCTCCTACTCGGCCGCAGGCCGTATCGGGGTCGGTCTCTGCTGCTGGGGCATAGGCGGCATGCCGGGGGCCAGAACAGCGGGTTGGGCGGCCGGCTTTCCGGAAAGCCTCGCAATCATCCTGCGGCGCCAATTGGCAATCTTCTCGGGCGCTGCCAGCCAGACCGGCGTTACGATAAGGGCCATGAAGGTCGAGAATGACAGGCCGAACACAACGGCGGTCGCAAGTGGGACCCACCACTCGGCGGTGACGCCGCCATGGGTGATCGTGCCTTCCCTGAAGTTGACGTTCAGCATGTACATCATGGGCAACAGCCCGCAGACCGTCGTCAGGGTTGTGAGCATGATGGGGCGGATTCTTTGGGCAGCAGCTGCGATTGAGGCCTGTTCTGCCGTACGTCCGTCCCGCCGCAGCCTCTGGAACGTATCGATCAGGACGATGTTGTTGTTCACCACAATGCCAGCGAGCGCGACGATCCCGACACCGACCATCAGGATGGAAATATATGACAGGTGCAGTTGAATTCCGATCAGGACGCCAGCGGTCGACAAGACGACTGCCGATAGCGTCAGGAAGACATGGTAGAAATTGTTGAATTCCCACAGCAGGATAATGGCCATCAGGAAAAGGGCGACCAGCGCCGCGGTTTCGAAGAACGCAGCGGCTTCAGCGGCATCCTCATCGGCCCCTTCGAACTGGACTTCCACGGCGGGATCAAGGTTGGCGGTCGCCATCCACGCCTTGATCTCCGCGACCTTTGCGGCGCCTTCGCCCTGCACTTCCGCATTGGCCCTGACCAGCACGACCCGTTTTCCGTCACGTCGCTCGATCTTGGTGACCTTCGGTGCCGGAACACGGCTCACGAAGAGTGATAGCGGCACCTGGCCCTCGGGCGTACCGATCCTCAGCCGGTCAAGGGCTTCGACGCTGCGGTCAGCCTCGGGTAGCCGCACGCGGATGTCGATCTCATCAAGTGCGTCGTCGGGGCGGTAGCGGCCGACCAGAATACCATTGGTGACCAATTGGACCGCTGCGCCGACCGCGGAGACATCAACCCCAAACTTGCCGGCCTGGGCGCGGTCCACAACCAGTTGGTATTCGATGCCGGGCAGGGGCCGTGTGTCTTCGACTTCGCGCAGCCCATCCATGGATTCCACAAAGCCCCGTACCTGGTCTGCAACACGGTTCAGGGCAGCCCCGTCATTGGACCGCAACATCACTTGCACGTCCTTGCCGACAGGAGGGCCCTGCTCGAGCTTTTGCACCTCTGTGCGGATACCAGGCAATACGGAAAGCGTATCGCGGATCTGCTGTTCCGTAACCCGTCCGTCATGGCCTTCGTCACGGCCTTTGAGGTTCAGGAGGATGCGGCCGACCGTATCCTGTGGAGGCGCGGAAACGCCATCGAACGTGAACATTCCGGAGCCCCCCGACCCAGACGTCGTCGATATCGACTCGATCCCATCTACGCCGGCAAGCGCTGCGGCAGTCTGTTTCACGATGTCGAACTCTTCGGCGGCAGAGAGGTTGCCCTGGGCACGGACGAAAACGTAGACCTGCTCGGGTTCGACATCAAGAAACAGCTCGGACTTGTGCTCCGTCGAACCGAACCACACGAAAATTCCCATGATCGCAGCGATGGCAGCTCCTGTGATCAGCCAGGGCCGGGCAACGAGCGCGGCGGTTGCCTTGGCGTATCGACCAATCCAACCGGGGGCATCCAGCGGGTCACCGTCTGCACCCGATACCGCAGCCAGGTCACCATCGGCGTCACTTTTTGCGCGGCCGCCAACGACCGATCCGAGTACCGGCAGGAAGATCAGCGCCATGACAAGGGAGGAGACCAGGACGAAGATCAGCGTGATGGGCAGGTAGGCCATGAATTTGCCGACCAGGGAGTCCCAGAAAAGGAACGGGAAGAAGGCTGCAAGCGTCGTCGCGCTAGAGGCAACAATCGGCCAGAACATGCGCTTTGCCGCCATGGCATAGGCCTGTTTCCGGTGAAGGCCCTCTGCCATCTTCCGGTCCGCATACTCGACAACGACGATGGCGCCATCAACCAGAATACCGACAGCGATCACCATGCCGAACATCACCATCATGTTGATGGTGTAGCCAAACGCGCCGAGCATCATGAAGGCCATCACGAACGAGCCGGGGATCGCAAGCCCGACCATGCCGGCTGATCGCAGGCCCAGGGCTGCCACGACGATGATCATCACGAGCACGACCGCGGTGACAATTGAGGCCTGGAGTTGTCCAAGTTGCTCATCGATCATTTCCGACATGTCGGACGTCAGCTCGGCTTGCACGGTCGACGGCCAGGCTTCCTGTTTCAGGGCAACGATCTCCCGAACCTCGGCGACGGTGTCGAGAATATTTGCCCCGACCCGTTTCACCACCTGGATCTGGACCGCTGGCTGACCGTTGAACTCGCCAAATGACGTGCGGTCCTTGAACGTGCGCTTCACATTTGCGACGTCCTCGAGCGTGATGACCGCGTCGCCGTCGGACTTGATCGGCAGACGGAAAGCATCCTCAGCGGTCTTGATCAGCCCCGGGACCTTCACCGGAAACCGTCCCTCGTCCATGGCGATATTGCCGGCCGGCACGAGGCGGTTGTTCGTTGAAACCGCCTGGAGGATTTCCTCGTATGATAGGTTGTAGGTCTCCAGTTTCACCGGATCGACAATGATTTCGAGCACTTCTTCCCGGTCGCCCAGAAGGCTGGCTTCCAGAACGCCTTCGACGCCCTCAAGCTCGTCCTGGAGATCGTTGGCTATGGTGTACAGCCCCCGTTCCGGTGCGTCGCCAAAGAGGTTGATCACGAGGATCGGGAACAGGGAGGCATTGATTTCCGTAATGATCGGTTCGCGCGTATCCTCGGGAAAATCGCGCTGGGCTAGATCGACCTTTTCGCGGACATCAAGCACGGCCTGATCCTGGTCAAATGTCACTTCGAACTCTACGACGACCTGGCCGGCGCCCTCCAGTCCAAAAGAGTCAATCTGCTTGACGCCTTCGATCCCCTTCAGTTCCGTTTCCACGGGTCTGACGAGGAGCCGTTCGGCATCCTCAGGAGAAATCCCCTCAAGCGGGATTGTCACGCCGACAAACGGGATCGGCACGTCGGGGTCGGCTTCCTTAGGAAGATTGACATAGGTCGACGCGCCAGCAATCAGCGCCACCACCAGGACGGCGAGAACCATTCTGGCTCGCCCAATGGCGCCATCGATCAATCCATGCATGGCCTAGAGCCCTTCTGCGCTGATCGGGATCACGTCAATTCCTTCGCGGATATAGTCCTGACCTGATGCCATCAGTCTCGATCCGGTCGGCAGCCCGGTTACCCAGACGCCGGTTGGTGCGTCATCGATAATATCGACCGGTGTGAACTGTACCCTGTCGGTCTCATCCACATAGCGCAAGCCGACGCGGCCATCATCGTGCAAGACCAGGAGTGCCGGCGACACAAGCGTTGCGGGTGCCTCGCCAACTTCGACGCGGATGGATGCCGTCAGGCCGGCTGCGATGGTGTAGTCGGGATTGGCCACGTTCAATTCAACGCGGAATGTGCGCGTCGCCCCATCGGACGTTCGCGAGACATAACGGACGGTGCCATCCACTATCCGGCCGTCGGCGAGCTCGACCTCGGCCGACTGTCCGACGGAAAACCGCGCGGTTTGTGCTTCGGTTGCTTCGACAACGACCCGAATGGGGTCAAGATCGATAACCGTCCCGCATTCGGCCCCGGGCGAGAGGAAGTCGCCGACTTCAGCGGCGCGCCGGTCGAACACGCCGGGGAACGGCGCCCTGATCGCGGTTCGGTCAAGCTCGATTTGTGCCGCATCAACACTCGCCTTAGCTGCGTCATACATGGCTTTCGCTGCGGCGGCAGCGGAGGTGGAGGACCATCCCTTGTCGACCAGCTCCCTTGCGGCGTTCCACTCAATCGCCTTTGCATCGAAGTCAGCCTTGGCCCGGTTCAGGTTCACCTCCCGGGCTTCAACGTCGAGGCGGCAGAGCGTAGCGCCCGCATCTACCACGCTGCCTTCGATGGCCGGGGTTGCCGTCACCCGTCCCGTCGTTTCCGCCTTCACCGCCACGGCCCTGTCGGCTTCTGTACGGCCCTTGAGCGTGGCCACGACGGTGTGTGGCTCAAGGGTAATTGGACGGACAACCACTTCCGGCTTTGCGTCCGTTCGTTCGGCTGCTGCCTGGGCCGGTTGGTCTTGTGCCGTGTCCGCCCCGCGCATGAAGGCTCTCCCGCCAAAGTAGGCGAGGAGGAGGAGGAAGATTGAAGTGGCGATAAGAACGGAGCGGGGCAGGAGAGACTATCCTTTGAAGCAATCGTTTTCCGTTTAGCACACGCAGGTAAACCAATCGACGTGTTTGCAGCCAGACGGTGGAAATTCCAATGTGCTGGCGTCAAAACGGATCGATTGACTGATAAAAACCACTATTCCGCACGCGACCGAAGAGAGGGCGCTAAGGCGCCAGGTATCGCGCCGCACCCCATGACCCGCCGACGCCCGACCCGGTCCTAGTGCGGCGCTGAGCGGCCACCGGCTGTTGCCGCATCGAGGAGCAGGAAGGCCGACAGGCGCGGGCTCGCATTCCGACCCGACTTCTGTGTCCTGTCGAGCGCTGCAATGGCGTCAGCTTCTTCCATCGACACGAAGTCTCCGGCCATCTGGGCCAGGTCCGGGTCCGCAAGCAGGCGTTTCGCGACCCGGTCAACTTCGGTCTTGGCGGTCGAGATGATCGCAGCGCGCCGCGACTGCTCGCCCTTCCTGGCAGCGGTTGCGATCTTCTTTTTCGCCTTCGGCCTGAAGATGTTGGACAGGGCAATGCCGGAGGTCTCCAGTCTGCGAATGACCGATTCGGCTGTCTCTTCCCGCGGGAGCTGCCCGGACTCTTCCCGGTCGATATCACCGAGAATACTGGACCATGGAGCATCGCCCCGGCCGGTCCCTGGTTCCAGATCGGAGCGATCGGGCATCGCGAGCGGAGGCTTGACGGCTTCAGGAGCTTGCCGATCTGGAGAGGCGGGCGGTGTTGCCGGCCTAGGCGCCGGGGCGTTTACAGCCCGCGTGAGATGCGGCGGCTCGGTCAGATCCTTCGGTTTCGGGGCTGCTGCGGGTGGCGCATTGGTTTGTGGCGGTGACGGCTGTGCGGCAGCGGCCGCTGAGCCGCGATCGGACCCGGCATCCCTCGGATTGGCGTGGAAGATATTCTCTTCAACCGGCAACGCGCCATTCTTCCGGGACGGAAGGGGAGCCCCTGGCAGGTCATCATCGCCGCCGAAGAGTTCATCCTCCAGTTCACGTGGGGTGGCATCCAACCTCGGAACCGACCTGTCGCGCACGGGCGACGCGCGTTGCTCTGGCTCCGTTTGGGTTAGGGACTGCCGCGGCAACCCGCCTGGCACTGCCTGGCTTCCCGCCGCCCGCCGGTTGCCCCGCTCGTCAGGTGTCCTGGCGGTGGCGTCCTCACGACTTGTAGGTCCGGGGCCGCCTGCCTGGTCTGTTTCAAGGCGCGACGGCATGGACTTGTGGCCATTCGGCTGGGCAAATCCTGCCGTTCGGGTTGACGTCAATGTCACCACTTGCGGCGATTCATCGGTATTGGCCGCGGGGGGTGGAAGTATGGGACGTGCACCGCGCGGCGTCTCGTCTGAAGACCGGCCATGCGTTGGCTTTCGATCGTCAGACTGTGCTGGAGGTATAGGATCGGCGGCGCCGGACGGGCTCGGTTTTGCCGTGGCTTGCTGCTCTCGACGGGAGGTTTGCGGATCGACAGGCCGGATGGCAGGCGCCTTGACCGGAACGGTTCTGCGAGCCGTGCCGGCGGGTGCCGTCTCGCCGTTTGCGCTTTTGGATGGCTGCGTCGGCGCATTGGCCGGCGGTTGTGAGGTAGTGCCTGGGACTTGTGCTTTCGCCGTTGGTTGAGACGTGCGGCTTCGGGGATCTCCAGACGGCCGGCCCAGGGATGATGGGGCAGATGTTTCCCCGGCCAGGCCTTCGCCGACCCGCATGGGCTGTCCGGCGGCGTGTTTCAACGCGTCTACCATCTCCGACAACTGGTCTTCGGTTACGCCGCCTTCTTCGCGCGCTGCGATCCCCGCTTCGCGCACGGCCGCAGCGGCCTGTTCGGCCGCAAAGCGCAACTCCGACATGGCCCGTGAGGCCTCTTCGCCAGCAAGGCGCGCGCTTGCATGGATCTCCGCGTTGAGCTGCCGGGCCTGGTCGAGGGCGGCGGTTACCGCACCCGTCATCGCTTTCCCGGTTTCCTCGGCGGCACCGCTGGCCGCATCGCCAGCCCGCATCGCGCCTTCGACGGTCTGTTGGGCTTCTTCCAGTTTCGTTTCAAGGCGTGAGACCGCAAACACGAGCGTATCACCCTGCTTTTGCAGCGTGTGTGCCATGCCATCAATCTTTGCGAATTCCGAGGTGATTGCCGATCCGGTCTTTTTGAGGTCGGCAATGCGCTTGGCCAGTTCCTCATCGGACTTTGCCATATCGAAGCTGGCGGTTCTTGCCGCGTCCACCATGGCGGCGGCTTGTTGGGGAATGATTTCACCCATCGTGTCGGCCTGCTCTCTGAGATCGCGGGTCAGCGTTTCCAAAGCGGCCCGCTCGTCCGATAGTCTTGCGGCCAGGTCGCGGGCATTGTCCGCGGCGGCGTAGGTCACGCTTTCGAGGCGTAACCGTTCATCACCAACTTCCGTGGAAAGCGTTTTCATCGCTGACAGGGCTGTTTCCATCGCCTTGTCTATATCAGCGCTGCTGGCCTGGAGGCTCGCCGCCAGGCTCTGGGCTTCGGCGCTATGAGCCTTGCTCGGGGAGAGAAGTTGCGTTGCTGCCCTCAGGATCAGGTTGCTGGCGGCCGTCCGGCGCGCGCCTTCCCTGGCGACATAGCCAGCAAACAGGACAACCAGTCCTGGCACAGCGGCCAGGGCGATCGCGGCCATGATCGACAGGGCACTCGCTTCGATGAATTCCGCGCGGTCCACACTGCTGACAACGGTAATGGCGACCGACACCCACCATACGACGGCCAGTCCAAGCCCGGCCCATGGCATCCACTGTCCTGCCCTGCGAATCGCGCGCAGATCCGCATTGGTGGCGCCTGATTGCCCCAAAGCGTCCGTCAACATCGCGTCATTCATGGAATGCACTCTACCCTAGCCTGTCGCATTCATTACTAGCAGGGCGATCCCCGCGCGATTATGAACGCCGCTGCCTAATGATTGAACCATTCCGGTCCCGAAACGGCAGCATTCGTGTCAGGTTTCTGCCCATCTTCAGGAAGATCGCCGATGCCTGTCATGCTGATCAGGACAGAGATGACCAAATCGCGAACAAGTACAAGTAATGCGAGCATGGGTGCCTCCATCCACTTCCTTCTGTAATATCCCAACGGGAACGATTATGCCAGTCCGGATTGACAGCCCAACGTTGCGATTAAGACAGGAAACCCCGGCCTGGAGGGCCGAGGCGACTGATTTGCACCGATCATTTCGGAGCGTTCGGGAAAACGCCTAGAGTGCGCCGGTCAGTTCTGGAACGGCGGAGAAGAGATCAGCGACGAGGCCATAATCTGCCACCTGGAAAATAGGGGCTTCTTCGTCCTTGTTGATCGCAACGATCACCTTTGAGTCCTTCATGCCCGCCAGGTGCTGGATCGCACCGGAGATGCCTACGGCGATGTAGAGCTCCGGCGCGACAATCTTGCCGGTCTGGCCGACCTGATAGTCGTTCGGCGCATACCCCGCATCAACCGCTGCGCGCGAGGCGCCGACCGCTGCACCGAGTTTATCGGCCAGCGGTTCGATGACGCGGTTGAACTCTTCGGCAGAGCCCAGGGCGCGTCCGCCGGACACGATCCGCTTCGCTGCTGTCAATTCCGGGCGGTCGCTCTCGACGATCTCTTCAGAAACGAAAGCTGATTTCAGGTCACCGTCAGCCAGGTCTACGGTTTCGACCGCAGCGCTTCCGTCCTCACCCGCCGCCTCGAAGGCCGTGCCGCGAACGGTAACGACTTTCTTTGCGTCTCCCGAAGTGACGGTCATGATGGCATTGCCGGCATAGATTGGCCGCTCGAACGTATCGGAGCCCTGAACGTCGGTGATGTCTGACAATTGCATGACATCGAGTTTCGCCGCGATCCGCGGCATCACGTTCTTGCCCATCGTGGTGGCTGGCGCAAAAACCGCGTCATAATTGTCCATCATGGGGACGACCAGGGCCTCCATCGCCTCTGCGAGCTGCTTTTTCAGCGGTGCTGCGTCGGCATGGAGAACCTTTCGGACGCCGGAGATCTTTGCTGCGGCTTCGGCAACAGCGCCAGCGCCTTCGCCGGCAACCAGCACATCGACGTCGCCGCCAAACCTGCCAGCCGCGGTCACTGTCTTGTGCGTCGCATCGGTGAGCGATGCATTATCGTGCTCTGCAATAACAAGGACAGCCATCAGACAGCTCCAGCAGTTTTGAGTTTTTCCACGAGCGTCGCAACGTCCTCGACCTTCTCGCCCGCCTCACGCACAGGCGGCTCGGTGACCTTGACGACGGTAAGCCGGTTGGCGATCTCGACGTCGTACTCTGCAACCTCTTTCATATCGATCGGCTTTTTCTTCGCCTTCATGATATTCGGAAGCGATGCATAACGGGGTTCATTCAGCCTCAGGTCGACGGTTACGATCGCCGGCCCGGTCAGCGCCACAGTCTGGAGGCCGCCATCAACCTCGCGCGTCACGTGCAGGACGTCTCCATCCTTCTTCACCTCTGACGCAAAAGTGCCCTGTGGCCATCCCAGGAGTGCCCCCAGCATCTGGCCGGTCTGGTTGCAATCATCGTCGATGGCCTGCTTCCCCAAAATGATGAGATCAGGGTTTTCTGCCTCCGCGATGGACTTCAGAATCTTTGCAACAGCCAGGGGTTCGAGCGTCTCATCTGTCTTGACGAGGATTCCCCGGTCCGCACCCATGGCGAGCGCCGTCCGAATGGTCTCCTGCGCCTGTTGGGGGCCGATTGACACCGCAATGATTTCGGTGACCGTTCCGGCCTCTTTCATCCGAACCGCCTCCTCGACGGAGATCTCGTCGAATGGGTTCATGGACATTTTTACGTTCGCCAGGTCCACGCCCGTCTGGTCGGGTTTGACGCGGACTTTCACATTATAATCGATCACCCGTTTGACGGGGACGAGCACCTTCATTGGCCGGCTCCTGTTTGCGTTTCCTAGGTGATCCTTAACGAGGATCGGCGTGGCCGTACAACCCCGCCATCGTGCACCTCGCAACAATGGTACGATGAGCTCAGCGGATCAAGTTTCCGTTGACGTTAGCGTCAATTTGGCGCGCGGTTGTCTCCTAGCCAGCGGTCCAGCGTTCTGCCGTCGGCTGCGGTTGCCAGAAAATCCAGGGTTCCCGGGCCGAGCAGGTCCCGGGCAGCGCCAATGAGGGCGCCAAACGCGGCATTGGCCAGGGCGGAGCCCATCGACACACGGGCGACGCCGAGTTCTGCGAGTCGAGACAAGGGAACGAAGCCATCAAAGGGTCCGAGCAGGACGTTTAGCGGCCGGTCGATCGATGCAAGTACGGATCGGATATCGTTCATCGAACGCAGACCGGGCGCGTAAAGGACATGGGCTCCGGCGTCCTGGTAGGCTTGGAGACGGGTGATGGTGTCGGCGAGATCCGGCTTTCCCGTGAAAAAGTTCTCGGCCCGGGCTGTAAGGGTAAAGGGGAAAGAGAGCGCGTTGGCCGCTTCGATCGCGGCCGCGATGCGCTCGGTCGCAAGGCCAATGGGATATTGGGGATTGGCCGGGTCCCCCGTGAAATCCTCGATAGAGCCACCGACCAAGCCGGCCTCAGCGCCTAAACGAATGGTTTCGGAACAAATACTCGGTGTGTGGCCAAACCCGTTTTCAAGGTCTGCCGTCAGCGGCAGATCGGTTGCTGCAGCCAGGGAGCGTATATGACCAAGCACCGCGTCGCGCGTGACGCTATAGTCCGGCGCCCCTTTCTGCCAGTTGGCGAAACCAGCGCTGGTGGTGGCCAACGCAGAAAAACCAAGCCCCGAGAGGATGCGGGCAGATCCCACATCCCAGGGGTTTGGGAGCACGAACATCGTGCCGCTGGAATGAAGCGCGTGGAAGGCCTGGGCCCTGTCTTGTTGCGGCGTCATAGGCTTCCCCAGTTTGCGAGCGCTCAAACTAGGCATGGAACAAGGGGGCCGACCACCCGTTTCTTGCGTATTGGCCACACGACCAACGACGCCCTGCCGCAGGGACGGATTGCGTCACATGATCTACCGTTCGGGTGTGGTCTATGTCGCGCGCCTGCTCTCGGTTCTCGCCATTGTGGCCTATGCCTGCAACGGGGCGCTGGCCCATGTCAGTCCTGCTGGATCGCTTACGTTTCATGCGGGCCAGTGCGGACCGGGGGGTGTCG
>JBCBKE010000026.1:0-37231 GCA_038522375.1 Pseudomonadota bacterium | reverse complement strand
TCCGCAAACTGGCGGTTTCGACCCTGCTGCGGAGCGGCCCCGGCGTCATGTCGAGCGTCCGCATGGCCAACGCGCGGGACCGGTTCAATCCCTCACCGAATGCGGTTCGTCCAGCGAGATCGCAACTCTGAATGTCCGCACCGGGAAGGTGACGGCGCAGCGCGGCTTCGAGACAGTCAGCAATGACGCCGTCGCCAAGGTTCGGCGAGTACTTCACATTGAAGATGCAGAGCTTCACGTCGCCTATTCCTCTTTCCCGGACACGTCTCCGTGCACCGCGTCTTCGGCTCGCCGCGCTGACGACCGGGTCGGCGGTGCAACCGGAACCCAAAGCGGGCCGCGCCCCGTCATCCCCGTTCAAGTGCCGTGCCTGATCGGGCGAGACGCAAGATCAATGTCGCTCTACCATCGGACGCCCTCGCCACGCGACCGCATTCGCCCGGCGCGGGAGGTTCGCGGTTCAAGCGCGCCCGGCGTGGTTCTTGCTGTCACGGGGAGGGGCGATGGTGCGCAGGCATGGCCACAACGCGATGTCGTTGGCGTGGTGGGTCGGCCCCCGGCGACGAGACAGCTCCCTGCAAACCGGCGCCGGATGGAAGGCCAGCTCGCCCGGTAGGAGACCGGTCCGGTCGCCAGCCACACGAAACACATTGATCGTCTCTGCAAGGACGATAGAGAAAGCTGGGGTGAGACGCGGAAGGACACCGGCGCCTGACCCGGGAGAAACCGAATTGTGCTGTTGAACCGCTTGATCAGTTACACGGCGGATCGCGCGAAAGTGAATCCTGGCGCGCTTGCAGCAATGACGGCAACAGTGGCGAGGGCGTCCCAACAGGTCGCATCCCTCATCCTTCTGATCCTGGCTGCGGGGGTCCTGTCACCCGCTGAGTATGGGGTCTATACCCTGGCAATCATCTTCGTGATGTTGCTACAGACACTGACGTATTCTGGCATCTACCATTATATCGTCACCGCCAAAGGGGACGAACCCCGAATACTGGACACGGCCTTTTGGCTGTTGATGGCCATTTCAGGTGGCGGCGCCATCATACTGCTCGCCATCTCACCGCTTGTGTCGATGCTGTTCAACAACAGCCAGGTCGGCGAGGTGGTCCGTTGGCTGGCATTTCCCCAGCCGGTGGCCGCAGCGGTCGCTTGGGCGTCGGCTGTTTTCATGCGCCAACAGCGGCTCCAGAGCTTCTACAATGTCATGTTGATCCAGAATATGCTGGCCCTGATCGGTGGCATCATCCTCCTCTTGAGCTGGCAATCGGTGTTTGCGCTGGTCGCGTTTCGCTATCTGCGCGCCATTCTGGGGGCGCTCCTGTTCTTTTCCGTCCTGAAACGCTGGCCCGGTTTCAAGGCGTCAGTGAAGGACGGTCTCACCACCATGCGGTATGCCTCCGGTGTATACGGATCAAGGTTGCTGAAATTCCTGTCGCTTTATGCCGGCGATATTCTGCTCGGAACTTTCATGACAACGGCGGAGGCGGGCATCTATCGCTTTGGCGTCCGCCTCGCAACGGCCAGCATGGATGTTGTGATACAGCCAGTCGTTCAGTTCGCCCTGGCACGGTTTGGAGCAGAGGCCCGCCAGGACAAACCCCTAGCGCCGTCATTCGAGCGGTTCTGGTCCACGGCGCTAGTGCTTGTCGGATGTGGGTCAGCGGCGATCATCGTCTTCGTCCAGCCGGCGATTGAGCTGTTCTTCCGGCCCGAATACCTCCCCGCCACGGTGGTTGCCGTGGCGTTCGCAACGAAGGCTGTATTCAGCACTGGCCTGATTTTCATCGAACCGTTCCTGGCAGCCAAGGGCCGGACCGGTCTCTCCATGGGCTTCCATGGTGTCGTCGCCGGCGCGATGGTCGTTGGCGTCCTCATCAGCGCCCCCTTCGGCATGATGGTCCTGTCCTGGACCCAAGCCGTTTTGACACTGGCTGCCACCATCGCAGGGTTTCGGCTTGTGACCCGTATGGAGCCCGTCGACCGGCTATCGGCAGCCAGGCATGTGGTCGAGGGCTGTCTGCTGGTTGTCGCCTATGGCGCAGCACTGTTCTTCACGCAGGCGATGTTCTCGTCGGCCATGGGTGACAGGTCAGCGCTTATCTTGTCAGTGCTGTTTGGGGGGGCGCTCGGTCTTGCCGTTCTCGCAATCGCTTCGCGGCGAAAACTCTTCTACCTCGGCGTTTTCAACAATTGACGAAAGCGCGACGCCGCGAACGCCAGGCCAAGACGCAAAAGCCCCGCTGTTTGACAGCGGGGCATGAGAGGGGGAAGGCTGGCCTCCGGGTTCAGTCAGACTTCGGGGGCTATGCCAGCGGACGCCGGTACTCCGTCACGACCTGATTTCTGGGGTGTCCCCAGTCGCCGATATAAGTCGTCTCAAAGCCGGCACGGGTTCCGAAACCGATCATCTCATCCTCGGTATACTTGAAAATGCCGTGGTCATGGGAAACCCTGGGGTTTTTGAAAGTTCCGTCCGACCGGAAATAGGTTCCATAGAATTTTCCGCCTGGCGCCATAGCCGGCAATAGTCGCTCGAAACATAAATCGATGACCTCTGGCGTCAAATGGCTGAATAGCGATTGGGCGATCCCGTAATCGGCTTGAACGCCAAATTTCGAGAATTCGAATTCAGAGGAAATGACAAATTTCGGCGATTTCTCGTCCGCCAATCCCTTGGGGAGTTCTTCTTTCAGCCCAGCTTCGATCAGCATTTCCTCTTTCTCGATGCCCAGGTAGTGCCCGGCATTGAGATAGGGGATGGCAACCACCCCTAGCCTGAGCGATCCGCAGGCCACATCGAGCAGCCGGTGCTGGGGTTCCATTCCCCGGGAGATGAGGAAGTCGAGCTGGTGTTGTCCCATCTCCTCCCAGAGGCCGCCAACATATTTTCGATGCCCGCTCTTGGCGATCCCTTCCGGGCCTTGAGGAGCGAGGAAGGCATTCGGTGCTGCCCGCTTCACCGCCTTTTTGATCTCATTCAACATGGGGGTCCCCTTCATGCGCAATTTAGCCGAATGTCTACAATTGCGCCCATCCGTACAACGGCTTACTCCCGGACTGGGGTGACCGAAATGAAGGCTCGCTCCAATGGGGTGCCGACTTGATTGATCAGGCTCGGTCTGTGCAGTTTTATGGCGACGTTAAAGTCGCAATTCGGTCCCCTCGTTATCTCTTAATTAATAGCCGGCGCTGCGGAGGTGTTCGCCATATTAACTGGTAATCCCCTTTCGCCGCCTCAACCAACGAGGCAAGACGAACGCGTAGAGGTTTCCCGCCCACCCGTTGCAGAACAGGTCGTCCATGATGTCATCGTGCTCGGCGCGGGGATTGCGGGTCTGGCTGCCATGGACCGACTGACCGGCACTGGCGGCTCAATCCTGTGCCTGGAAAGTTTTGACCGGATCGGCGGTAGCCACCGCAGCGTGGAGGCGGGCGGATACACGTTCGACATCGGCAGCTTCGTGTTCCATGCGAACCACCCCTTTTTCCAGACCTATCCTGAGGTGCGAGAGCAGATGGTTCCGTTTACGCCGGGCCAGCAGCGCCTCGCGCCAGATGGCAAGGTCCGGCGATACCCCTATGCATCGACGGAAATCTTCGGTGGCGCGCCCCTTTCGGCTGTTCTGGATGGCCTGAGCTTCCTCTCGGGCCGGCTGCGGTTCGGCGAGGTGGGCAATGCAGATGCCTATGCCCGCAAGATCCTGGGTCGTCGTTTGTACGAGCGTCTCGGACTGCGGAACTACATGGAGCGGTTCTATGGGTCGTCCGCAGAGCTGATTGATCGCAGTTTTGTCGATGACCGGATGAAGTTTGTCCTGCGCGCGGTTGAGCCAGCGGCGATGGCGGGAACGATCGCACAATTGGTGAGATCCAAGGTTTCTGCCCCCAAACCCGCCCCCAAAAGGGTTGCGCTCGCAAGGCCCCGTGCCGGCTTCGAGGCGCTTTACGCTCCCGTGGTCAAGGCGCTGGAGGACAAGGGCGCGCGGTTCGTCCTCGGTGCTGGAACCGAGGCGATAAGGCGTGTAAGCGACGGTTTCGAAATCACAACAGCCCAGGGCGTTTACCGGTGTGCGCGTCTGGTGAACACCTTGCCTTTGCACGTGCTTTGGCCGCTCCTGAAACAGTCAACGGCGCTTGACTTGGAATCCAGTCGCCTGACGAGCCTGTTCGTGAGCTTTTCCGGAGACCGGGGGTTCACAGCGCCCATCCTGTTCAACTTCCACGGCGAGGGCCGATGGAAGCGGCTCACCCTGCACTCGCATTTTTACGGCGATGTGGAGGGGCGGGCTTACTTCTCCGTCGAAGTGCCGGAATCTGCGGGTGACCCGGTCGATGCCGGTGCGCTTTTCGACGATTTCCGGCGCCATACCGCCGCCAACGGACTATTCAACGGCGATCTCGAACTCGAAGGCCATGCTGTCACCGACTTCGCCTATCCGCATTATGCGATTGGCTACAAGGCCCGGCTTGCAAAGGCGTTTGAGACGATCGAGGCCGCCGGTATTGAAACCGTTGGCCGTCAGGGCCGGTTCGACTACCTGCCGACCACGCACCAGGTCGTGGGACAGGTGCGCCGCGAACTGGACCAGTCTTCCGCTTCCGCCTGACCGGCGGGCGGACGCGCCCTATTCCGCAGGCGTCTGCTGGCGTGTGCCGGGGCGGCGCGCGGGCAGGGCGTCGCCATTGTAGAGAAACCGGGTGATCGCCGAAAGACGGATCACCTCGTGAATGGCCATGGAAACCGCCACGGTCACGGCAATGTTCAATCCGTACTGGAGGAGGACCGGCAGGCCTGTCTGGACCAGGAAGTATCCAAACAGCACGCATATCGGGTAGTGAAACAGGTAGATGGTGAACGCCCCATCGGCCAGCCTTCGCGAGAACGGACCAAGAGTCCTGATATTCTCCTCGGCCCAGCGCAGCGTTGCGAGCGAGATCAACGTCGCCAGCACCGCGCCGGATGTGTAATCCAGCAACTTGTAGATCGGTGCAACATAGTTCCAAGTGGCCATGTAGATCACCGCCGCGGCCGCAATCACGGCCAGCGCAACCTTGCTGGAATGGAGCCGCGGAGCCTCCATCCCAAACAAGAGCACGCCGATGAAGTAGTAGGGCGCAAACTGCAGCGTGGCTTCAATGGAAAGGATCTTGTTCAGCGTCGCATAGACCGGCAGCCGGCCTTCGGCGAGAAAACTCGTGGCTTCAACGCCAAGCTGGTAGAAAACAACACCGACCGTCAGTAAACCAACCATGTACAGGGGCGGCGGACGGTCGCCGACGAGACTGTGCCGGATCCAATTCCGGAGCGTATCGATCGGACCGCGGAGCGCGTAGGTCGCGATCGACAGGATCAGCAGGACCTTCAGGAACCACAAATGCCCCACCCAGTGGTTTCCAATCGTGGTGATTTTCGCCATGAACGCATCGGTGACCAGCGCCATGTCGTTGCCGACCTGCATGAATGCAATCAGCCAGATCACGAACGGACTGATCGTCAGGGCTGCCGTCACGAAGGGCACACCCAGTCGGACGAACCGTTTGCGGAGCCAAAGCCAGGGATCGCGGCGCGCCAGCACCATTGCGCCCAAAAGCCCGGAAATCAGGAAGAACAGCGGCATCCGGAAGCTCGTGAACAGCCCCGTGAGCCACGAGATCAACAGGCTTTTGTCTTCCGAGGTGACGAACCATTCGTTACCGACCGCGTAGATCAGGCCGACGTGAAAAGGGACACCCAGGAGCATAGCATAGCCGCGAACCCAATCCAGGTAGTGGTTATGCCCAGCTGAAGCCTTGTAAGCCGCCATGTCTGTGACCCCCAATACACGTCATCGTTTCCAACGCTTATGAAACTGTGCGCCGGGGGCAACCGAATACTCCCCCGTTAGGGCGGTGCTTGCCTGTCATCCCGCCACTGGCGAGTGAAAGCGGACAGGGAGTTACTTGTCTTCGACCTTCAGGATCTGGTAGCGGTATGAGGTGACATCATTCCTGGGATCGCCGTGGACTCCGAGACGAATATCGATTTCGTCCCCGGGAGAGAGCGCCAGCGCAGCCGTTGTCACATCGACCGGGTCGGTAAACGTCGCATCACGGATCTTCCGACCGTTGAGGGTGATTTCGTATGCCAATCCGTCGACTGACTCTTCGCGCGGCGTCCACCGGGCCCGGAGGCGAACGGTTTCTGGCTCCTGCGCGGTGTAACGGTGAACGATATCGACCTTCCGCAAGCCGTCATCGGTTCGGAACGCCACCGGTACCAGGCCGGTCGGTGCAATCTGGATGGGGCGAAGGTTGCGGTGACCAAAGTGCGGGTTCCAGCGCGAATTCTTGCGGTCACCGCCTCCAAAGACCTGGGCATCGATCCGCTCGCCATTGCGGATGAAGAACCGCTCGAAACTCGGCTTGTCCGGGGTCGCTGGCTCGAAATGGTAGTCGTGGAACGTGTCAACGATGATTGGCGATGGCCCCAGCACAACGTTGGCGTCGAGGCGAAGGGGATCGTTTGAGACGAGGATAACGACCTGGTCCGGGTCGAGCGTCTCGGGCACCGTTTCCAGCGCCGTCCCGGTTGCATCAAAGGCCCGCATCGGCCCGCTCGTCTCAAGCGTCCGCGGTTCTCCCCAGAGCAGCATCATCCTGTCGCCCAGTGAAAACACGTAGGTGTGGGTGTCGGGGCTGATGTTCCGGATTGGATGCGACAACAAGTGGCGCTGGGCAAAGCGGAAGGCGCGTCCCGCATCGGTCAGTTCGCCATTCTTCTCGATGAGGGGAACCGAGTCCGAATTCGTCTGGCGCACCATGGCATACCAGTACGCCACCTCCACCCCTTGCGTCGCCATGACGGCCACAACCTTCATCAGGTAGTCGGCCGCGCCGATGGGGTTGGAAACGCCGAACTCGGTGACGTGAATTGGAGGGGTTTGCTCACCGAGTTGGCGGCGGAGAACAGCCAGTTCATCGTCCAGGTGTTCGGGTTCGGTCTTGTAGGGATGGATGGCAAGCGCATCCATGGCACCGGCCGCGTCGTGGTCGAACATCATGTCCAGAAAGTCGACAGGCACCGAATGGGCTGCGCCTCCGATGATCGTCATGTCCGGGCGTGTCGCTTTGATAGTCTCGGAAACGCCGCTGAGTTGTTGCGAATAAAGTGCGACGCGTTCGGGATAATCGGCCTCCAGCATCGGGCCTTTCAGGAAATTCTCGGAATTGATTTCGTTTCCGATTTCAATTGCCGTCAGGCCCGGAAACCGGTCTGCCGTTTCTGACAGAAAAGCTGAGAGGGCCTCGACATCCTCGGGCTTGTAGACCGTCACCCCATCATCATAGAGCGCATGGTTGCCCGTAATCGTGATCGAGAAATCGACGCCTATTTCAGCAAGATTGTCGGGATAGGTTGTCCGCCAATGGTCGAAGACATACTCGCCGCCATTCTGCTCCACCAGTTCCCAATAGATCGAATCCCGGACATGGGGGACTTCCAGCGTATGGATATGCTTGAGATAGGATCGCGGCCAGCCCTGCGCGAAATGGGTCGCCGCGCCAAGGATCATGACGCGCTCATCCCCTATGGGCAGTTCGATGCCGACAGGCTCAATCGGTTTCGGCTGACAGCTCGAAAGGGCAAAAGTCAGCGAAAGCGCTCCACCAAAGGCCATGCGCCGTATCAGATTTCGGGCGTGTTCGGTCACGATCGCGTTCCCCCTCCTCGCCGACGCGGACTATGCTTCGGATCAGTCATCAAACCGGTATCCGAACAACTGGATGTCGCGCGCGTAAACCCGCCCAACAATATCCCTCAGGGTATCGTCGTAATAACCCTGATAGGGCGCGCGCTCGACGGCGTTCTCTCTTTTCTCCGAAACGTCGACATTCAGTTTTTTGCCAAGGAATTCGAACTCTTCGGAGATACGCTCAAATCGCGCCAGATAATCGACAATCAAGTGTCCGCGCAGGTCGGAAAAATAATAGCATTGCGGTGAAAAATGCCGCCACATCAGAACTGAAGATCGAAAGGAACGGTCGCGCATCGCGATTGCAAATTGTGAGAAATCGTCAAACGGCGACAGAACCTGTTGGCACCATTGCGCGTCGTCCCGGGACAGCGGCTGGTGCTTGAGATAATGGAAAGCGGAGACAAATCGGTCCCAGGGGTTGCGGACAAACCCGAAGGTGAAGGCATCCTGCCAGGCCCCGGGATCGGACGTCTTGTACCCGTAAGCGGTGCAATGGGTTTCCCGCGGCGCCTTGATATCGAGGCTGGCATAAACACTGGTGCCCGCATTCTTGGGAACGTGGACGAACACGGCCCTCTTCTCGCGGTTCCAATCGGTCCACGGCGACCGGTTCCGGGACCGCTGCCGCCACCACAGGTTCTGATAGGCCCCGCCCAGACCGCACATGAACAGCTGGCTTTTCAGGCCGTTCGCCAAAGCCCTGTGCCGTTCCGTGGGGATGACGGCGTTGGAGGCCCGACCAATCAGCACCTTATCCCATACTTTCGATCTTGGCGGGGTCGTCACGCCGGCGCAAGACATCGATGAGTCCCAAAATGTTACCCTTCAGCCGGCCGAGCCGGTCGATATGGGGCTCAGGTGCAAAGGACTTTACCAGGTTCGCCGCAATGTTCCGGGGAATATGCTTGAGCACGTATCCACTCGGCGCCGCGCCTTTTCGGGCGATGTAAAGCGGGTTGACGACCTGGGAGTAGCCAAGGCGCAATCCCGATTGCCGGCCCGACTTGTTTCCCAGGTGAACCCCTCGCAACTGTGAGCTCCAGACGACCCGGCTGCCTGGCTCTCGCGCGTGCAGGCCAGCGCAGAAATCGAGATCTTCGAGCCAGCCATAGAGGGGCAGCCGTTCATCAAATCGCATCCCGTTTCGAAAAACCGGCTCAAGCCTGATTGCCATGTTGCAACCATACCCCGTGCAACGGGGTTCAAGCCGCGCGGGATCGCGGGTCGGGTTGGCGGCGTCGGCGGTCAGGATAGCGAGCCCGTCTTCAAACGTAATGCCCTCGGAGTGAATACCGTCGGCAAGGACATGGCCCGTGGCAACCAGGACATCGGGTTCGGCGGTCATCAGCGTTTCAAGCTCTTCAAGGAAATCGTAGGCGGGGATGAAATCATCATCAAAGAACACCACGACATCACAATCGCCGATGACGTTCAGGATTGCGTTGCGCTGGCGCGGTAAGCCCCGTCCACCGTGGACGATCTCGACCTGGGCGAACCGGTCAGCCAGGCCGGCGCAGTCTTCTTCCCTGGCCGGACAGACAACAATCCGGTCAGCGCGCCGGGACTGTCGGGTCACTTCCTCGATTGTGCGGAGCAGGATCTGAGGCCTGCCCGTGGTCGCAACCGCAACCACGATGCGAAGTGACTTGGCAAACTGATTATTCATCGCACCAATTCCCAAGACCCACCAACCGTTTCGCAAGTTTTATTGCGGACGCACAATTCACTCAAATACAAACAAGCAAGACGCGAACCTTCGTTGGCGTTTAAACTTGGCAGTCACAGTATCGACGGATCTGCGACGTCGATCGATGCTTTTGCGCGGTGCCGAGCAGCGGCAAGTGCGCCCAGCTTGCGACTGAACACACCGATATGCGCAGCGATCCAGCTATCCATCGAATGGCAAAGCTGTGACGCGCTTTCGAAGCCTGCCCGGCTCATCGCTTCAACTTCTGCATCCCCTGTTTCAAGCCGGCGCAGGGTCGCCTCGAAATCGTCCATGTCATGCAATCGGAAACCGGCGCCGAAGCCGAGGCGGACAACGTCGGCGGTCAGGAAGGCCCGCTCTGCGCTGACCACCGGGAGCCCGCTCATGGCCGCTTCCAGCACAACCAGTCCAAAGGGTTCGACGACCCGGCTCGACATGATCAGGGCGCGGGCCTGGCGCGCGAAATCGATGATCTGTTCGCGGGCCTGCCACCCGACAAAGGTGGCATGGGGGTAGTCCCTGGCCAGCATCTCGGCGTCTGGGCCCGTGCCGACCATGATGATGCCTACGCCTGCGCGCTTGGTGGCCTCAAGCGCCACATCGGCGCCCTTGTCCTTCGACAGTCGGCCGACGAACAGGAAGCCTGCACCTTTTTCCGCTTCGATCCGCTTGCTGGACCAGGGATCGACCGGGTTGGGGATCGTGACCAGGTCACGGGCCGGAAACCCCGTCTCCAGATAACGGTCCTTCATGCGCTCATGGATAAAACTGAACGTTGCGCCGTTCCTTGCAAAGCGGGCCAGCCGGCGCATGTGGAGCTGCCGCGCAACGCGCCAATACTTGTGCACTGAACTGCGGCGGTCGCACTGGCTGACGAGGCAGCCGGCCGAGAGTGGGCGCAGTGTGCACGGCTCGGTCTTCGGGAAGTTCAGGAACCCGCCATTCGGACAGACGCCGAAGAAATCGTGGCACGTGGCGATCATGCGCGCTTCAACGGGCCGCAAGGCCTTGTAGACTGCCGGGGACAGGATCTGTCCCCAATTGTGCAGATGATACACCGTACCCGGCGTATCGTTCGTTTTGATCCAGTCGCGGATCATCCGTTCTGCGTCGCGATTATGGAGTCCTTGCCTGAACCCTTTCAGGGCGGAGACCTGCAACAAGCCCTCCGATCCCACGCCCTGCGTCTCGACCCCGAGTTCGGCCAGTTCTGGATCGGGAGACTGGCCCGTCAGGTAGGAGACCGCATAACCGAGCGCCCGGTAGCCCCTGACCGATTGGGCCGCAAGGAAGCTGGCGCCTCCCTTGGGCGTCGCATAATCGTTGATCACAACGATCCGGTCTATTGCGGCCACAGCGATTGCCCTCCCTTTGAATGTGCCTGCAACCAACTGGCCTGCAAGCACGGCGCCATGCGACCGGCTTCGCCGTGCGCCGGGACCGCAGGAGAGGTGCGACCCCCCATCATTTCCGGCGCACATCGAAAACGATACGGCTACCGCGCATGTCGAGGTGATGGCAGCCGATCAGGCCGGCCTCGAAATCCGGCGTGATATGGCGAACCCGCGTTTCTGCGTAGTCGGTCATATCGATCCGGTCGATCCGCATCAGGTTGAGGCCATAGCCGTAGGTGCCATGGGAGTTGTCCTGGGACGGCCGGTAAGCCTGGCCCCCATGGAAGAGGATCCTGCCGGCATTCCGGGCCGTCCGCGTGTCGAAAACCACCGGGTTCAGGGGGTGGGGCTCAATCGTCTTGAAGTCCGGGCCATCGATCCGGAAGATATGAAGCTCCGAATTCATCTCACCGAACGGGTCATCCGCCATGTTCGTGAACATCCACCAGGTGCCGTCGATCTCCGCGATGGATGTATCGGCGGCGACAACATCATCGATGAGCGTCCTGTGATGCTCCCAGCGATTGGGAAATTCGGCGCACCGCCACAGATCGATCCGGCGCGCTGCACAGCTCTCCGGGATCATGAACAGCTCCTCGCCCTGCTGGAACAGGAAGGGGAATGACAGGTGGTACCCGGTCTTGAGTGCGGTCTGAACGTCCACCAGTTCGCCCGCCTCGAAGCGCGCCACATCGATATGGCCGAGACCGGTGTCGTAGCTCTTGGTCTCGAAGAAGCAGTACTGCTCGCCATCCCTGTCCCACAGGAATGGATCGGCGGCATAGGTATTGCCGATCGGGACATGCTCCTTCGCAGCGGCCGGACTGAAGTCCAGCAGGCCGGCATCGGTTGTTCTCAGGCAGAACATGCCCGGTCGCTGGCCCAACCGGGTGCGGACCTTAGCAGCCGCGCGGCTGGCAACCTCGCCCGACAAGCCGGTGAGATAGTGCGCCAGGTCGCCCGTGGTGGGCCGCCTTCGTCCAGACGGCACGACAGGATCAGCCGGGATCATCTCACCTGTGTTCTGAAGCCGGCGGAGTTCGCGCAGGACAAGCGCCACCGACTTTTCCCGCAGAAAGGCCGCTTGGCGGGCCGCGATGAACTTCGGATTGAGCGCTGCGCGGGCAAGGGGCAGAACCGTGTCCTCGCCGACCTGTCGGGAGAAGAGCGTGATATCGGTAGCCGGGTCCCCCGACAGGATTGACGCCAGGCCAAAGGCGTCGCCGTCCTCGGCGACTGCATCCACAAACCAGACCCCATACCGCGCACACCCCACAAGACCAGCCAGCGTCTGGCCGGCTGTGAGGTCGATGATGACATCGAGGCCCGCATCCGCAATCGTGTCGAATTGTTCGAGGCGCATAACCGAAATCGAACCCAGCGCAGCCTCGAAATCAGTGTCCGGATCTTGAAAGCGCGCGCCGACCAAACGGTTTTCGAGCGTCGACCAAAGACCGAACAGTCCATCCGAGGCGGGCCGCTGCTGCGCATCGGGCGCAATCACCACCGCGAGGTCGAGCTCGTCAGACTTGAAGATCCCGCCAATCAGGCGTCGCGCCCAGGACGCGCCGAGGGTTTCACGCCCGGCAATCACACCGATCCGCAATGGGGCTCGCGCCTGTGCCCGCTTATGGCTCGCATCGTCCGCAGGCGTCCACGGCGCGCCGTCAGTCCCTGGCGCAACTGGGGCGATATCGGAAGCGGGATTTGGCGTCAGGATACTCATCGCGCGAGCCTTGCAACCAGCGCGTCACGCCCCTTGAGCCAGGGCGCGTCAAAGAGGAATCTTGGTCCCCACCGCATCACCAACTCACCGACGAAGAGGCAGAAGACGGTCACCAGCACCGCAACGACAGACATGCTGAGCGCGGTCTTCTCGATACCGGCCCGCTCCATGATATTTGTGGCGTAGAACAGCGGGATCCGGTGCATGACGTAAACGAAGAGCGACCGCTTGCCGAGGTAGGCCGCAGCGCCGACCAGGGGATGTTCGCGCCACGCCCGGCCAACCATCAGAATACCGACAACCCCCAGGAGGCTCACGCAGAACGTCAGCGGACCAACCCGGGCAGCGGGGGTTTCGAACAGGACCAGGGCAAGCCCCACAAAGGCCGGTAATGCCAGGTAGCCCCAGCGCGCGTGTCGATCGACAAAGTCGAGCAGAGGCTGGCGCATCCACAAGGCGAGAAAGAAGAACGGAAACAGGCGGATGATCTTCTCGTGGAAGGGAACGATGCGCCAGTCCCCGCTTGAGATGCTCCAGCTATAGAGCCCAAGCAGCGCCACCATGACCGGTAAAGCCGCTGCCTTTCGCAGGGGCTTCGCGATCAGATAGCAGACCGCCAGGGCATACATGAACCAGAGCGTCCGCGGCGGGTCGGTGAACAGCATGAAGGGCCGCTCCCAGGAGATGGGCCGGCCATCCATGTACTGGGCGACGAAATTCGTCGTCGCATACATCAGGAACGTCCACAGGATGTAGAGATAGAGGGTATTACCCACCTTGTTCGGCAGGAACCGGGCCCAGGGCAGGTCCAGTGCGCGTCCGGCGAACAGGCCGCAGACGAAGAAAAACAAGGGCATCCGCAGCATCCACAGCGCCTCGTTGATGACCAGCCGGTCATCGACCGCGTGCCAGAAGACAACAAGGAATATGCTGATACCCTTGGCGGCATCCACATGGTCCAGCCGCCCTGCCAGGCCGCTCGCGCCGTCGTGGCGTGCGCCTTGCCAGTCTGACCTGTACTCACCGCTGCGCATGTCTCTTCCCAGTTTGTTCCCGTCGCCACGGATTCGTTTGCCCTGACCCGCCCCGTTCGGGCGCTGTCAGCTCACGGCACAGCCGCCCGCGATTGCCGGTCGTTTCACATCGAACTTGTCAGCCAGCGCCATGAACGAGGCTGCCGTCGCCGGTTCCAGCCAGACGCCTTCAGCGTCGCTTCGCGCCATCTCCGTCCAGCGCGCATCCCCGGGCAACCGAACTGTGTTTTCCGGCGCCGATCCCATCACGATCGCTTCGAGCCCGGCCATGCGCGAGAGGAACGCGTCCATGTCCATCCAGCGCGTCGGGTCCAGAACCATGAAAAGCTGTCCGTTCCGCCCGCCCTTGCTGAAATCCTTGTACATCGACCCCACCTCGGGCCCGATTGCAGCACCAGTCATCACCGCCCCGAGAACTTCGACCATCAAGGCGAGCCCGAACCCCTTCGCACCAGCAGCCGGCAAGAGGGTTGCACCCGCCAAGGCGCCCGGGTCGCGGACCGGAGCCCCATCCCCATCAATTGCAATTCCTTCCGGTAGCGCCTGGCCTTTTTCCTTCATCTCACGGAGCGTGGAGCCGGCGGCGGCCGCGGTCGACATATCGACCATCAGTGTACGGCCCTCCCGCCGCGGGGCGCCAAACGCGAACGGGTTTGTGCCCAGGCAAGCGGCGAGACCGCCCGCTGCCGCGACCTTGGGAAATGAGTTGCTGAGCGCAAGGCTCACCATGCCCTCCTGCGCGGCCAGGTCGACATAGTAGGCCGCGGCGCCGAAGAAGTTGCTGTCGGTCACGCCAACGACGCCAATGCCATGGTCGGCGGCGAGTGAGCAGGCCCTGTGCATCGCCAGCCTGCCTGCATGGTGGCCGAACCCATTGTCGGCCTCAAGCCGGTGCACGCTGGCAGACAGGGTTGCGAAACGCGGCATGCACGGCGTCTTGATTGCATCCCGCTCGACTCGTTCGATCAGAATGGGCAAGCGTTCCACGCCGTGGTTGCGCCGGCCCGTCCGGTCGCACCAGGAAAGATTGTCCGAAACGGACGCGGCCTGAATGGCATCAACGCCCGCTGCATCGAGGATTTCGGCGGTCGTCTGTCGCAAGGCGCCGCCGTCAAGTCGCATGCTGGCCTCGCCGGCGAAAGACCCCCGTCAGCTTGCTGAAGGCCCGCCGGATGTTGGCACCGGTTTCGGCAAGGCTGGGGCCGGGATCGTCCAGGCTGAGATAGCCGAGGATAACCCTCTGCTCCGTGATTGAACGGACCCAGCCGGTGAAGCTCAATTCTCCCAGGCGGCGAAGGTCACGGAACGCCAGAATATCGCGCACCGGGTTCCACATGCGGATCGTGTTTGAATACCCCTCACACGACGGTTCCGGCTGTTTCGTGAGGTAGCAGTAGATCACCAGGTCAATCGGCGCGCCCGATTCGGTCACGAGCCGGTGTGCGGCCGTGAACCGCGCGTTCACCTCAATGATCTTCAAGAGCCCGTCCCGGGTGTCGCGCTTGAATTCGACGCAGGCCGTTCCCTGCCAATCCATGGCCTCGAACAGCTTCTGGCCCAGTGCCGCCACCTCCGGCAGCCATTCCGACTGGTGCATGCAGCCGCCGCCGCGATTGACCGGCCAGCGCCGCATGACGCTCTTGGTGTAATCGTAGAGCCGCCGGCCATCGGGCGTTCGATAGGTATAGTAGCTGCACAGCAGGTCGTCCGGACCCGGAACCATTTCGACGACCATCACATCATGTCCGCGCGACCGGCTCAGCAGGACCTTTTCGACAACCTCCTCGAACGACTCCGGCACGATGAAGAGTTTTGCACCGAACTCATGGACGAACGCGTAGGAGTTCAGGGGTTTCACCATTACCGGAAAACGGATCTTGTCTTTCAGCCGATGGACGTCGTCATCGGTGTTGATCGGCCAGTATGCCGGGAAGGGCACGTCAGCCTTCTTCGCAATCGCCAGGGTCTCTTGCTTGTCAAGCATGGCGCGCCGCTGGTCAGCAACGAAATCCTCGACAACATAGCGGTCGCGCAACCTTTCATGATGCGCTTCGACAAATTCCAGGGACTCGTCGCAGAAGGCGAAGAGGATGGCGCCGTCCAGGTCCCGGTGATCGTTGCCGAGCAGGAGCTGTTCCCAGTAACTGGCTGCGGTACGGCCCTTGGGCACGGAGAATCCGCGCTTGCAGTATTTGGAATTAAGCGAGCGGCACCCCGGCAGTCCGCTGGCGATGATCTCTACC
Organism: Pseudomonadota bacterium; assembly: GCA_038522375.1. Lineage (GTDB taxonomy): Bacteria > Pseudomonadota > Alphaproteobacteria > Caulobacterales > Hyphomonadaceae > UBA5336. The sequence continues at coordinate 21,387 of JBCBKE010000026.1, read as the reverse complement.
CCGCGACGGCCAAGGTTTCGGGCGACCGCGACAGCATTTTCCCGACCACCCAGGAGGATAACAGGAGTAGACGGATCAAATGCAGTCATAGGCGAAGGGTCCCCGCTCCACTTTCAAACATCCGTTCAAGGATCGTCGGCGCGACCGAAGCGCTCTGCTCCGGGTTTGCGACCAGGTAGTGGTGGTGGATGCCCGGGTTCACGTTCACCTCGTTGAAGATGGCATCAGTTTGCGACAGCGGCAGGGACAGGTCGCTTGCGGTGACATCAAGGCCTGCAAACCTGACGCCAAGCTCGCCCACGATCCGCGCGCCAGCATCGATGATGTCGCGGTGGATATCGTGGCGGACAATCCGGTTCTGACGGGCGCCGTTCTCATTAACCGCAAGCTTGATCCGCAAGGTCTCGCCAGCGTGGGGCGTGTAGGCGGGGGTGAGCCCCTGGGATTTCAGCGTGTTGCGGCACTCCTGATCGATCACCAGGGGGCTAAGCGCCCGGATCGGCCGGCCCTCCAGCCGATCTGCTGTTTCCGCCTCTATCAGTTGGCGCACCGTCGATTTGCCGTCACCCGTGAGCTGTGGCGAGTCGCGGCGAACCGCGTCGAGGAACGCGCCCTCGAAGTAAAGCAGCCGGAAGGACGATCCGGTGAGTTGGGTCTCGATCAGCAGGTCGGAATGAAAACCTGCCGCATTGCGCGCAGCCGCCTCCATGGCAGACCGCGACGTGATCCCCGTCGTGATACCGCGGCCACCGCCCGTGCCATCGGCAGGTTTCACCACAACCGGCCCGTTCTGGGTGGCGAGAAAGGCGTCCGCGCGATTGATCGACTTCAAGGTGAACGCCACGTGGGGCGTGACGCGGTAGCCCTTTGCGGCGAGCCAGCCATAGCTCAGCGCCTTGTTTGCCATGAGCCGGATCGTGATTTCGCTATCGAGCATCAGATCGGCGTGGCGAACGAACGTGACGCTGTCGCCGCGGCGGATCTCGGTCAGCCCTGACGGACCGGCCTTCGTGGTCGCGCCAACACACGCCGCCGCTTCCTGCCAAAGGGTCTCGTAAAACCTCTGCCGCAAGGCCTTGAAACGCCGGCGGTCCATGATCCCGCGTGTTTCCGCAAGGCGCCGCTTGTTTCGAAGCCAGAAGCGCTGGGCGTGCCCCATCGAGACGAGACCGGGTTTGCGCGACGGTGCTGCGCCCGGTCCGTCCTGGACCGCGTCAATCATTGAACGCGCAGCCATGCGCTCGCAAATGCTCATCGACCCAGGCATTCGAGAAGTCGCCACGTTTGACGCTTTCCACGTAATCGGCCTGGCGCTGCTTGCTTTCGCGGAGCCTGCCAAGGATTTCGCTGCCATAGTCGCGCGGGACCACGGCGATACCCGTCGAGTCCGCCTTCACGATATCGCCGGGATGAACGACAACGCCGCCGCAGCTGATCGCGCAATTGATCTCTCCGGGCCCGCGGTGCAGCGGGCCAAACGGTGTCACCCCGCGCGCGAAGACCGGAAGTCCCGTCTCCCGCACACCGTCTAGATCGCGAATGAGCCCATCGATGATGAAACCGGCAATGCCGCGGTGCTTGGCCTTGTTGGCGACGAGATCTCCAAACACGGCATTGGTCATTGCACCGCTGCAGTCGACCACGACCACGTCCCCGGGTTTCGCGATGTCCAACGTCTTGTGGATCATCAGATTGTCGCCGGGATAGAGCTTCACCGTGCAGGCGGGACCCAGCAGGCCCCTGTCATTGGAAAGGTTGGTGATTTCGCCGCTCATTGCGTAGAGACGATTGAGGGAGTCCGACACGTCGGCGGTCTCGAACTCCTCGAAACCGTCAATCAGCTCCGCGCTGGGGCGCGGAAAATTGGTGCGGATCATGAACCCTGGTCCGGGCGTCATTTCCGCAGACTTGAGTTTCTCTGTTGCCATTTTGCCAACCCTTCGTTCTCGAGGTTCAGTCCGCGGGGCCTAGGCCGTCGCGCGCTCTGCCATTCTCGAATAAATGTCCTCGCCGAGTGGATCGCGGCCGTCGCCGTTGGCCTTGATGTAAAGCACGGCCGCGCCGGCCGGATTGACCCGCTCGTGGAACAGTGCCGAACCGAGAAAACAGATCACGTCGCCGATGCTCTCATTCAGCAGGACGGCCTTTTCACTCTCGTAAACGGTCGAGAGGTTGGGATGGTCCTTCTCCGTCAGGAAGACGGCCCGCTCCTCCTCATTGGCGCCAAACTGGAGTTCCGGGAAAACACATACCGATGACCCCTTCGGCAGGTGGATCGGCAGGCCGATGGAGACCATCGACGCGGCCCTGTCCTTGTGGGGGGCAGGCCATGCTTCAGCGGCCGGATCGTATACCTTCAGGTGACGCTCGGAAATCGTGAAATCTGTGGGGTCGATCCCGATGAGGCGCGCCATGCCATCGCGAAATTCAAGGGCTGCTTCATCATCGGGGAAATCATAAACGAACTGGCGCTTCTTCCCGTATATTTTCCAATCCTGGCTTTCGTTCGCCTCGCTCGCCATTGATTGCTTGTAAAATTTATCGATATGCGCGACAATGTCAGCATCCAGCACATCCCTGAGGTGAACAAATCCCTCTTGCTTGAACCGGTCATGCTCAAGACCAGGGTCATATTTGAAAACCACGCCAAAATCTCCCTCACCGATGGGAAGAGGTTTGTGTTATGGGACCTGGCGTGACAATCGATTACTTCCGGATTGGGGAGAGCCGAAACAACCCTCGCTTCCCCGGTGTATTGCCCGTTTGGGGCTGTTTGAAAATCGACCAACTGACGAATAGTCTGAAATGCCTTCAACGCGGCGCCGATTGAATAAGATTCCATCGTATTGGAGCATGAAGACTTTGCGGGCCGTATCCCCTCGCTCTCAAATCCCCCGCTTTCCCCCCTAACCTTTCAACTTCCGGGTCTCCTGGTGCGGTTCGGTGTCTGGCTGTGCGCGCGCCGGCCGCCAGAGCACGAGGTGGGCAGCCTATAAATACAAGAATAATCAACGGGTAAGCAGGTGCTGAACGCATCTCTCCGTCAACGGCGACCCCACATTGGGAAGCAACGGCCAATCCGACGATTGCACGCGGCAGCCGTGCAGCAAGACAAGACAACATCCCGGCCCGAAAAGTGTGGCGTCTTCACTCTTGTGTCTTTCGGACGGAGACGATCGTTCCGAATGAATATCCTGTAAGAAAATGACGCACCGGAGTGCCAAAAAGGAAGTGTGCCTATTGCTTCCAAAGATCAATAATCTAAGTCGAGACCCTCATCAAATACCCGCCGCGGCGGTTACTCTATCTGCACCCAACTCTAAAGTCTTATACGTTCATCACTGATTTACGCCCTGATTGGGGATTTTCTCACTATGCAGGATAGGCTGCGTATGTCGAAAATCGCGAGATAAATGTATTTGACTGACACTATGATTAAGACAGTTCAAAGTTCCCGAAATCAGTAATTTGGTGAGTTCGGGTACCAAAATGCAATTGATAGGGGAATCATTGACCAAAAGTCCAATCCACCGCCCGGTTGGAAAACCTGGGTGTGCTGGAGGAAATGCGGGATTGGCATGGTGCAATCGTCACCACGTTGGGGGGACAGGGCGATGAAACCCATGGCAAAGAAGGGCATGAGAACGGCAATCATCCACTACTGGTTGGTGGGTATGCGCGGCGGTGAGAAGGTCGTCGAAGCGCTTTGCGAAATGTTTCCCGACGCTGATGTGTTCACCCATGTCTACGATCCGAAGAAGATCTCGCCGACAATCACGAGCCACCCCGTCCACACCTCGTTCATTCAGAAACTTCCCTTCGCCAGGCGGTTTTACAAACAGTACATGCCCCTCATGCCCGGCGCGTTGGAACGGTTGGACCTGTCGGCTTACGACCTCGTGATATCGAGTGAGTCCGGTCCTGCCAAAGGGGTGATTGTCCGGCCAGACGCGCTGCATGTCTGCTACTGCCACACGCCCATGCGGTATCTCTGGGACCAGTACCACCACTATCACGAAGCGTCCGGGATGCTGTCACGCACGGGGCTGTCCCTGCTGAGCGGCCGGTTGCGGCAGTGGGATGTGACGTCCGCGGCAAGGGTCGATCATTTCATCGCGAACTCCACGGCCGTGGCGAGCCGGGTCCGCAAGTATTGGCGTCGGTCTGCGGAGGTGATTTCCCCACCCGTCGACACCGCAAAATTCGTCGCCCGAAAGGACCGGGACGATTTCTATCTCCACGTTGGCGAGCTGGTTCCCTACAAACGGGTGGATATCGCCGTCGAGGCTTGCACCCTGCTTGAGCGGCGGCTGGTGGTAATTGGCGATGGACCGGACATGGCCGCCTTGAAAGCAAAAGCGGGTCCCACGGTCGAGTTTCTCGGACGGGTGCCCGACGATGTGCTCGCCGACCACTATGCCCGGTGCAAGGCGCTGCTGTTCCCGGCAGAAGAGGATTTCGGGATCGTCCCGGTCGAAGCCATGGCCGCTGGCGCGCCTGTCCTTGCTTTTTCTCGCGGCGGCGCGCGAGACTACGTTTCCGATGGCGAGACAGGGCTGTTCTTCGACGATCAAAGCCCGCAGGGCCTGGTTGGTTCGATCATCCGATACGAGATGATGGAAGACCGGTTCGATCATCACGCGATCGCAGCTTTTGCGCGCGGGTTCGACCGAGCGGTGTTCGACCAGAACATGAAGTCTGCGATCCTCAGGGTCATGGATGGTGAGCCAGACATGGACGCCCACCGCGATGCCCTTGCGGAGCGTTGGAGAAACGATGCGCCCGTTGCCGTGCCACTGCTCCGTTCGGCGGTAGCGACAAAGCGGACCAATGCGGCTCCTGTCGCCCATCTGGAAACCGGCAAGGCCAAGCCATCAATCGAGCGGTTGCCGTCGGCAAACGGGTCGAACGGGGCTCGGCCGCCAGCCTGAAGTATCCGTCTTTGAGCGAATCGGTCGTCGGTTCTGCCTCGCTCACGGCAGTTCAGCTTCGCCAAACGCCTCAGCAATCGGAGAGAGGGATGGGCCGGCCTGACCAGCCGACGGGCCTCAGGCTCGCGGTTCAAGGGCGAGGCGCGCACTTTCGGACGTGGCAGACGGCGCGGCCTTCCAGGCGCTGCAATCGACGCCTGAAAGCCGTTCGAAAGCCTCTATGCGAGGCTCAAAATACGCATCGAGCCACGCCCTGGCGGCGCTGTCGTCAACGGCGTTTCGCTGGATCGTCCGTGTGCTTGCGCGCGAAAGCGCTTTCCGGGCATCGGTCGGAACATACCGCTGAACGCTTCCCCATAGCCTGGAGTCCCGGACAGATCGCACGAACGGAAATCGCTGGACGCGACTGGTTGGCGGCGAGACGTGCCGGTCCCTGATTTGCTCATCGGTAAAGCGGTGATCATCGACGCCGAGCCAACGGCACAGGTCGCTGAGGGTTTCCCGCCGCCTCGCCTTGAGATCTGCCGCGTCAATGACCTTGATCTGTGTCCGGTCGAAATAGCGGAGGTAGGCGGACAGTTGCAGGGCGTAATCACTGGTATCGCGGTAGATCGGGTTCTCCCGCACGGCCCGTTCCAGGGGCAACGGCTCCTGGAATTCCTTTGCGCGCTGCCAGTAGTGGCCCACTGTTCGCGAAACGGGGTCCTTTACCACGTAGATGATCCGCGCTTCCGGGGCGAAGGCATGGATCGGTCCGGCGCAATCGGGCCGATAGGGGCTCTGGGAGTAATAGACGCTTGCCTCTCCGCGATAGGCCTTGCCCGCACCAGTCTCGAACATGGCCAGGTAGGTCTCCAGATCGTAGGAAACCGGATCCCGCGATATGATCGGCCAGGCCTCCCTCAGATGGTCCTGGTCGACGAAGAAACAGGGCTCCTTGGTCGTCGACATGCAGATGTCAGGGTGGAAGCGCAGGTAGTGGTGAAGGGCGCTGGTCCCGCATTTCGACGCGCCGATGATGAAGAGGTTTGGCGCGCGGGGGTCCTGGCAAGGCGTGTTTTCAGTCATGCGGGTTGCCCCCTCTTATCCTGCGGTTCGCGCTGGTCATGTGGTGTAGTAGCCCTTGCCGGCCTTACCGAAGTAGAGCGTGTCGCCATGGGAATAGTTCTTCGCCACCGATACGTTCACTGCATTGAGAACGATCCCGAGGGTCACCCCGTCGGCGCGGGAAATCTGCTGCAGGGTGGTGCGGATCGCCGGAATGGGGGTTTTTTTCCAGCGCGCCACCACGATTGTTGCGTCCGCTGCCGAGGTGAAAATGCGCGTGTTGGCAACCGCAAGGACCGGCGCACAGTCCAGAAGGACAAGGTCATAGGACTTGCGCAGGCGTTCAAAGACGTCCTGGGCCGAGGTCAGATGCGCGGAACGGTCATAGTCCTGAACATTACCGTCGATCGGGAACACGTGCAGGTTGGGCAAGTCGGGATCAGCGACATAGGCCTTGTTCAACTTCGCATCCGGGTGGAAAATATGCTGGAAGCCCTTCGGTTTTTCTCCCTTGGTCTTCTTGCTCAACGATTGCAGGCGGAAGTCGCAGTCAACCACCGCCACCTTCAAACCCGTTTCCGCCGCCACATAGGCGAGGCACATCGAAGTGGTCGTCTTGCCATCGCCAGCGATGGCAGAGGTTACCGCAGCAACCGCTGGCGTCTGGAGGTTGATCATCAGCTCTGACAGGATCACCCGGTAGCATTCGGCGAAGATGGACTGCGAACTCTGGAGAATGTACTCGGCCGGCGCCTTCCTGGCTTTGGCGTTCTGAAGGTAGGGAACGGCCACCAGGGCCTTGGTTCCGAAGTAGCGTTCAGCATCTTCGGTCTTGATGATCGTGTTCTGGAACAGGTTCAGGAAAATTGCGGCGCCCAGGCCGAGAAACAGTCCAACGCCCGTCCAGAAGGCGGCCCAGAGCTCGAGCGGTGGGGACGATGGCGCTGTGGGTGGCACGGCCCGGGACAGGAGCCGCGCTGTCGCCGCCTGGCGCTGGGCGCGGTCCGCAAAGTCCTGGTTCCGTACAAAGAGATCGCGATAGATCCGCTCGGTCGCCTCAACCTCGCGCCGCAGCTCATCAAGGCGGACGCGCGCCCGTTGATCCACATTCAGGTTGCCCTGAAGCTGGGTCAGCTCTTCCTCCAGCTCCAGGACCCGGTCCTGTGCCGTCCGCGCTGTCCGCTCCAGGGACGCCGTCACCACATCGATTTCGATCTCGATCTGTCCAGTGATGTCTTCAAGTTCCGATCGGGCGCTGATCAGGTCGGGATGATTGTCGGAGTAGGTCTGGCTGAGTTCTGCAATGCGCCGGCGGATTTCGATCTCGCGTGTGCGCAGCTGGGTCATCACGCCGGAATTCTGGATTTCGGAGACGCCCTCTGCATAGCCGCCCTTTTCCCGCGCTTCATAGAGCTGGTTCAGCCGGGCCTGGACATCGAAAAGACGGTTGCGCGCCGTGGCAAGGTTTCGACGTGTATCTGTGATGGTCTGTTCGACCAGCGTTGATCCGTTCGCCGAAACCAGCCCGTTCCGCTCGATGAAGTCCGCGACGGCTCGGTTCCGCTGTGCCAACTCTTCCCGCAGGTCCTCTAGCCGCTGCGCACGGCGCTTCTGGCTGAGCTCGCTATAGATTGTGACATCGGACTCCTTCGAGTTGATGAAAGAGTCGGTGATCGCGTTGGAAATGGCCGCAGCGCCCAGTGGCGATTGGGCGGTGACTTCTACCTCGAGGATGTAACTGGCGTCCCGACGCAGGACCGACATGACCCGTAGCAGTTTGCTCACCAGTCGGTTTTTCTCGAGATCAGGGTCGGAAATCGGATGATCATCGCTCAGCCACTGCTTGACCACCCCGATGCCCGCCTCATCGATGACGCTTTCGAGCATGTTGCGCGATTTCAGGACGTGAATTTCCGACTCGACCACCGAATTATCGATACCGGCTCCCATGTTCCCCAAGGCACGCTCGTCGATATCCAGTGTGGGGTTCAGCGCGATTGTCGCGCGCGCCGAATAGGTGATCGGCGCCTTTGACGACAAATACGTGCCAGCCGCCGCAACCACGATGGTGATGAGCAGGATGGTCCAGCGCTTGTTCAACAATACCGTGATGAGGTCGGAAATCGAAAGATCCTTCTCACCGCGCGCGTTTTCGAAATCGGCGTCGCTGACAAGAGAATCGATCATTGATTGTCTGTTCATCTCAATTCTTGCGCCTCATCCTGAATTGGAACGCCGGCAGGCCGAATGTCTGATTTTTCTGTCTTCTTGTAGATGTTTCGAACACCTTCATTCCAAATTCAAGACGGTCGGGCCAATGTTTAAGCATTATCGTGCTCGCAATGAATAAAACATGCCAGTTTGAATGATGAATACACGTGAACAGGGATTTCTATCTTGCGTAGTCGCCTGGTTTGGCGTGTATTTACTGTTCGTCTTTCCCTGATTAAGCGTTTTTAGGCAGCGCAGTCGGCGTGCCATGCGTGTCACGCGGTCAGGTGGTGCGCGTCCATCCATCGCGCAGCGTAAGCGCAGCGGGGATCAAACCAAGACAGCCCTGAGCGCGATCCATCGCGTAGCGCAGCGCAGCCGGGATCAAACCAAGACAGCCCTGAGCGCGATCCATCGCGTAGTGCAGCGCAGCGGGGATCAAAACAGGAGAGACCAGTCGGCCTGTAAGCCGGGTTCTGTTCACCGGGTCTCCCCGGATTGGCAGCCATTCCTCTGGGAGGGCCTTTGCAGGCCCCCTCGCGCGACACACCCGGGACGCGGGGCTGAAAACGGCCCGCAAAAGCGTCCCCTATTCGGTCTTGCTCCAGGCGGGGTTTACCATGCCGGTTCCGTTGCCGGTCCCGCGGTGGGCCCTTACCCCACCCTTTCACCCTTACCCCGGATCGCTCCGGGGCGGTCTGCTCTCTGTGGCACTGTCCCTCGGCTCACGCCGGGCGGGCGTTACCCGCCGCCTTGTCTCCATGGAGCCCGGACTTTCCTCCAGCGGCCAAAAAACCGCCAGCGGCTGCCCGGCCGACTGGTCTTGAGCCCCCATATAGCGTTAGAGGCATGGTAGCGATAGGGAACCGATGCGCGGAACAACCCAAACCCTGCGTGCGATAACGACATCGCCCTGGTTCAGACTGGGCGCCTTGCCGATCTGGCATGCGATCCGGCGCCTCACCCGCCCGGAAGTGCGGATCGTCACCGGCGGCGTCGCCTTCTACGCCCTGTTCTCGATCTTTCCGCTCATCTATCTGACACTCACCCTGCTGATCGCCGTGCTGCCCAGCGATATCAGCACCCAGATTGCCGGCTCGATCGAACAGATTCTCGCCACCGGTGTCGATCCGCTCCGCGAGGACGAAATCAGTGTCATCAGCGCGTTGACGCCCCAGGGCCTCACCTTCCGAGCCCTCGCCGCCGTGTTGATCGTCGGCTTCACCGCCACATCCGGGGCCAAGGCCGCCATCACGGGGATCCGCATGATCGCCGGAACGGTTGGCAAGTCCGGCATCATCCGATTCCAGGGCATTTCCCTGTTGATGACGGCCCTCCTCATTCTGCTCGTCTGGCTGCTTGGCGCGATGCAGGTGGTTCTGACCGTCGTCGAGCAGGGCCAGGGCGGCGATGCCGGCCGGTTTGCCGCCGAGATTGCCCAGGTCGCCTCCACCCTCTGGATCACCAAGTGGGTCGCCAGTTTCCTGGTCTTCTACCTTGTCATCGCGCTGTCGCTTCGGGGCCATGTGGAAAGCGGTCGGGCCCTCGTGCTTGGGGCGATCGCCGGTTCTGCATCCTGGCTGGCCGCCACATGGCTGTTCCAGCTCTACTTGCGGCTTTCGGTGCTGGACACCGTTTATGGCGCCCTCGCTTCGGTCATTCTCGGCTTTGTCTGGCTGATCGCCTCGGTCACGTCCCTGCTGCTGGGCGCAGCCTTGGCTGCTGAATGGTCTAAGACAATCAAGGGCTCTCCGCCATGAATGCGGTTTCGATCTGGGCAATCCGAACCAGCGTTGAAAGGTCAGCCTGCCCTGTCAGCCGCTCCGGCAGCCAGCGCCTCTGAAAGGAAAGAACGCAACTGTCGGTTTGTTCATCATAGGTGCCGGTCTTGTCCAAATTGTATCCGATTTTGGACAGTTGGGACTGTACAGTTTCCACCGGCGTTCCCTGATCCCCCCTGTTTAGACCTCGCCCGATCAGGGTTTGCCCGCCCCCGGACGCCTTGGCCGGCGGCCAGATGCCGATCCCGGCATCGGCGAGGATGGCCCAGGGGAAGTGTTCGCCGGGGTCCCGTTTCCGGGCCGGTGCGATATCTGAGTGGCCGACGATCCGCGTCATCGGGATCGGATGGCGGGCAAGGATCGCACCGCAGAGCGAGACCACCGCCGCGATCTGTACCGTTGGAAACGGCGGCAGCGACCCATCCCCCAGCGGCACATCATGTCCGCCATTGACGATCTCGATGCCAATGGATCTGGAATTGAGGTCGTCATCGCCCTGCCAGGCCGAGACGCCCGCATGCCAGGCCCGATCGGCCTCGCTGACCATCTGCACCACAACCCCGTCTTCGCGCACAACATAATGGGCCGACACGTCGGCCGCCGGATCCTTGAGCCGCGCAATCGCCGCCTCGGCGCTTTCCATGCCGGTATAGTGCAGCACCAGCATGTCCACCGGGTGGCGCCTGGCATTGAAATTGGGGCTGGGCTGAAACGCCATGCGCATCAGCTCGCCCCGCCAACTTTCCGGCCCAGCGCCGCTTCCGGGAGGGCCTTGTTGGGCCTGACCGCAATGACAAAAACACCCCCCAGGGAGATGGCCCCACCGACGACCAGTTGGAGCGTCAACGCCTCGCCCAAAAGGACAATACCAAAGATCACGCCCCAAAGGGGGGTCATCAGGGTCAGAGGGGACAGCAGCGAGATGTCATACTTCTTGATCAGCGTATAAAATCCGCCGTGGCCGAAAACCGAGACACCTAGCACCGCAAATGCGGTGGCCAACCAGACGCCGAGGCCGCCGGCCATGAACGCTTCCGATTGGCCCGTTTCGAACAGGGCCGACAGGGCAAAGAGCGGGGCGAAGGAAAACAGACCGACCCAGGCCTGCATCTGAAACGGGGAAATCGGTGCGGTGCGCTTCATCAGGATGCCGCCGACCGATCCGATGATCGCAGAGATGACCACATAGACCAGCCCGAAACTGAAGGCGAAATCGTTGGGATCGACAGCGATCAGAACAGCGCCGGCAAAGGCCAGCATGATGCCCAGGCCCCTGCGCCATCCCACTGTCTCGCCCAGGAACGCCATGCTCAGCAGCGTCGAGAACGGCACACCCAATTGCCCCACAACCGCAACAGCACTCGCTTCCGCATTGGCAAGTCCCATGAACAGGAAGGCAAAATGGGCCGCCCCGATGCTCATGGAAATGAGAAAGACCGTTCCCAGATCCTTCGGAACCGGCCGGAGGAACGGCAGCAGCACCACGGCGATCCCGAGGAACCTGATGGCGGCAAAAAACAGGGGCGGAACCGCAGCGTCGGCGACCACCCACCGGGTCACGACAATATTGAGCCCCCACACAAGGCAAACGCAGAACAACAGGCAGAAATCGCGAAACCCCATGGGTTGTCCCCTAGCAGGCTTTTTCGAGGCCGACAGCCGGCCTCGACAATTTCCTGCGCGCCGGCCACACTTCCTCCCAAACCGACGGAACGGAGGACGAAAACGTGCAAATGGACATTCCGACCACTGGCCACTCGCCGCATCTGCAGGCCTGGATGGACTACATTCTCCTCAATCACAGTCGCGAAGCGCTGGCGGCCCAGCTCCACGACGATGTCGTGTTCCAGAGCCCGATTGTGCACACGCCCCAGCGCGGCAAGACCATCACCATGATGTACCTGGGCGCCGCTGACAGCACGTTGGGCGGTGATGCGTTCACGTACACGAAGGTATTCGACTGCGGCGACCGGGCCGTGCTGGAGTTTGAAACCGTCATGGACGGGATCCACGTGAACGGCATCGACATGATCGAATGGGACAAGGATGGCAAGATCACCGATTTCAAGGTCATGGTCCGCCCCCTCAAGGCGATCGAAACCGTCCACGCCCAAATGAAAGCCATGCTGGAACAGATGAAGGGCGAGGCCCGCAGCGCGGAAACCGCTTGATCACCGAACCGCCCACCCTTGTCACTGACCGTCTTGTCCTGTCCGGGCACGCGGCAGACGATCTGGACGATGCGGTCGCGCTTTGGAGCGACGCTGAGGTCACGAAATACATCGGCTTCACGCGCAACCGACAGGACACCTGGTTTACGATGGCCCGTTATCGGGGGTTCTGGGCACTGCTCGGCTATGGCTACTGGGTCGTGCGGCACCGCCAGTCGGGGGCCTTCGTGGGCGAGGTCGGGTTTGCCGATTTCATGCGCGGCCTCGAACCGGACATCTCCGGTCAACCGGAGGCGGGCTGGGCCTTTGCATCCTCTGCCTGGGGCCAGGGCATCGGCAGCGAAGCGGTTGGTGCGATCCACCATTGGCTCGATGACGAGGGCCCGGGCGGTCCATCCGTCTGCGTCATCGATCCCGCGAACGAAGCCTCGGTTCGCATCGCTGCCAGGAACGGCTATGACCGCGCAGGTTCCTGCACCTATGGCGGCACGCGGCTGGACGTCTTTCGCAGGCCGGCGCGCCCCCGAAAGACCCGACCGCCGCGCCCCCTTTCCTTCCACATGCCAAGGCCCTAATGACGACCCATGTCCACGCAATACCTTGAATTCGAAAAACCGCTCGCAGAGCTCGAAGCGAAGATCGCGGAACTGGAGGCGGTCGATGCCGCCGAAGACGGCCCGTCTATCGCCGAAGAGCTGGCGAAACTGCGGGAGAAGTCCTCCAAACAACTGGCTGACCTCTACAAGGACCTGTCAGCCTGGCGGAAGACCCAGGTCGCCCGCCACCCCGACCGTCCCCACTTCACCCACTATCTCGAAACCCTGTTCGAGGATTACCAGGAACTCGCCGGCGACCGTGTCTACGGCAATGATGAGGCCGTGCTCGGCGGCCTTGCCCGGTTCAATGGCCGGTCGGTTGTGGTGATCGGCCATGAGAAGGGGTCAAATACCGAGGCGCGCATCAAGCACAATTTCGGGATGGCCCACCCCGAAGGCTATCGCAAGGCGGTCCGCCTCATGGACCTTGCTGATCGTTTCGGCCTGCCTGTCATCACCTTTGTTGACACCGCTGGCGCCTATCCGGGCAAGGCCGGCGAGGAACGCGGCCAGGCCGAAGCGATTGCCCGCTCCACCGAGCGTTGCCTGACCCTTCCGGTGCCCATGGTGTCGCTGATCATCGGCGAGGGCGGCTCAGGGGGCGCGATCGCCATTGCCGCGGCCAATACCGTCCTCATCATGGAACATTCGGTCTACTCGGTCATCTCGCCGGAAGGATGCGCCTCGATCCTTTATCGCGACAGCGACAAGGCCCGTGACGCAGCCGAAGCGATGAAAATCACCGGAAAGGACCTCAAGCGCCTGAAAGTGATCGACGACATTGTCGACGAGCCCGTGGGGGGCGCTCACCGGGCGCCCGAAGTGGCCATAAAGTCCGCCGGCAAGGCCATCGAAAAAGCGCTCAAGGGCCTCGACGGCCTCACTGCCCAGGAACTGAAGACCCAGCGTCGAGAGCGTTTCTATGCCATCGGACGGGAAGGACTGGCCTAGGCCAGGCGCCCGGTCACCGGCCCCCTTGCCGCGCGGAGAGGAAAACCACCGACACCCTCTCTCATCTTTCATTACCGGGCCCATCTTCCAACATCGGGGGCCCCATGCTTTGGTCATTGGATAACCAGCGGGAGGAAACGATGAAAAACTTTGCAACAGCCGCGCTTCTGGCAGGCGTGGCCGCCTGTGCGAACGCTCAGGAGCCAGCGTCCGAGCCGGCAGCGGAAGTCCTGGCCCAGCCCGCCATAGCCGAACTCGCCAAACCAGACTGGGTGCGCTCGCCCTTCGGTCCCGATGACAGGCTCGGCGCTGTCGGCCACCTCACCCCGGAAAAGACCGCGGCTGCGGCCCGGCTGATCACCACCGGCAAGACCTACGGCCTTGGCATGGTGACTGGACCTGACACCGCCGCGTATGGCCCCCGCAAGTTCGAAGTCACCATCCTCCAATTGACCGACGGCTCCGGCGCCCCGGTGGGCGCAAACCGGCTTGTTTCGAATGATGACAAGATCCACGGCTCTGTCGGCGTCGGCAGCCAGATCGACGGGCTCGGCCATATCGGCATCGACCATATCTACTATAATGGCGTCCCGGTTGCCGATTTCGTGCAGACCACCGGCCTCACCCAATTTGGCACCCACACCCTGCCGCCCATCGCCACCCGCGGAATCCTGCTCGACATGACCGCACAGTTCGGCAATCCCGTGCCCGATGGCACCCCGTTCAACCGTGCCGAAATCGACACCGCCCTCGCCGCCGCAGATCTCACCGTGGAGGAAGGCGATGTTGTGATCTTCCACACCGGCAAGATGGCCGCGACCGATCCCAGCGAAATGTACCAGACCTTCCCGGGCCTTGGCGTGGAAGGCGCCGAATACCTCGCCAGCCTTGGCGTCGTCGCGGTGGGCAGCGACACCTGGGGCCTGGAAGTTGTCCCCTTCGAAGATCCCACGAAATTTTTCGAGGTCCACGCCACCCTGTTGGCCAAGAACGGCGTCTATATCCTCGAAAACATGGTCACTGAACACCTCGCCGCCGACGGGGTGACCGAGTTCTTCTTCTCCCTCGGTGTTCCGCGCCTCGAGGGCACGGTCCAGGCCATCATCAACCCGGTCGCGATTAGGTAGTGGCTGTTTTATCCCGGAATCACATTTAGGAATGCTTGTTTTAGATGACTTTTGTCGCGCTCTTCCGATTGGCACTTCTAACTTGCGTCCTTCTACTAACCAGTGGGTGCATGTTCGGTGCACCAAGAATCGTGGAGACGCGGAACGACTTGGTAACAACGGAAGTTGGCAGGTTCATACTGCAGTACCGCAGTATTTTTTCATCGGAAACACATGTGCGTAACGCGGAAGTAGAGCTGTCCGCTTGGCTTCGCCGAGAATGTGGGGAAAGCAGCCGCATTTGCCTCGCTGAAAAAGGGTTCGTTTGTGGCCAGAACGAAAGCAGCGACTGCCTGTATCGCGGCGAAGTACACTACTCTGTTGTTTCCCGAGACGCGTCATTGAAACGGTACCAAACTGATTATGAGACCATCTTCGCCAGCAGTGTTAATCCGCAAACGCTCGACGTAACTCTTTCGCGGCAGCGCCAAGACGAAGGTGAACGACGAGAGTGATCGCTAACTAGAGTAACAGCAAGCAACTCCAGAAAAGAAACTACGCCCAGAAATGAACGAAGGGACTACAGTTGCTACATCTGGCGTACAGCCAATCCCCGGAGCCGCGCCATGCCCATGATCCGCCGCCTCGCCCTCATCACGGGCGCCTCTGCCGGTATCGGCGAAGCCTTCGCCCGACAGTATGCCAAGCGCGGCTGGGATGTCGCCATCACCGCCCGGCGCATGGACCGGCTGGAGGCGCTCGCCCGGGACCTGGAAGAGCGCCACGGCGTGACGACCATCTGCATCGCCCAGGATCTCGCCCTGCAGACGGCCGCCGACGCAATCCTGGCGGATCTTCAAGCGGCTGGTCGCCATGTCGATGCCCTTGTGAACAATGCCGGTTACGGCCTTCCCGGAACCTTCTTCACCACGCGCTGGGAGGACCAGGCCCGGGTGAACCAGGTCCTCTGGACTGCGCCCCTTGAACTCATGCACAAGGTTTTGCCGGGCATGGCGACGCGCAATTTCGGTCGGATCATCAATGTCTCGTCCGTGCTGGGGTATACAGCGGGCGCCAGCGGGCAGACGCTCTATGGTCCCATCAAGGCGGCCCTGATCCGCGCCTCTGAGGCCGTCCATGCCGAAGCACGGGAGGCGGGCCACAACATCAACGTCACGGCCCTGTGCCCCGGTCTCACGGACACCGAATTCCATGATGTGGCCGGCACCCGGGAGCGGGCGGCCAATGCGCCGGACTGGATGTGGATGCAACCCGACGCTGTGGTCGAAGCCGGCATCGAAGCGGTCGAGCGTGGCCAGCCCGTGATTGTGCCCGGCTCCGTCAACAAGGGCATCACCACACTCGCAAAGCTGTTGCCAGACCCGCTGGCCCGCGCGGCCATGCAGGCCCAATCCCGGCGCTGGAAGAGCGAATTCTGAGCGCCCTGTCACCTCAGGGTCACACCCCGGGCACTGTCTGCATCCATCCCCCCACGGAGGGCCGCCAAACCGCTTCGCCGATTTCCCTTTTTCGATGAAACCCTTTATAATTTCACGGTTATTGGAATCGTTCAGAAAGACAGCGCCGCATGGCAGATACTGTACAAGACACGCCCGAATACGGCGCGGACTCTATCAAGGTTCTCAAGGGACTAGAGGCGGTTCGCAAGCGTCCGGGCATGTATATCGGTGACACCGATGACGGCTCCGGCTTGCACCACATGATTTACGAGGTGGTCGACAACGCCATTGATGAGGCCCTGGCCGGCCATGCCGACCTCGTCACCGTGACCCTGCACCCCGATGGCAGCGCCGAAGTCACCGACAATGGCCGCGGCATTCCCGTGGGAACCCATACCGGCGAGGGAATCTCCGCTGCCGAAGTGATCATGACCCAGCTCCATGCGGGCGGAAAGTTCGACCAGAACTCCTACAAGGTGTCCGGTGGCCTCCATGGCGTGGGCGTGTCTGTGGTCAATGCCCTGTCCGATTGGCTGGAACTCACGATCCACCGGGATGGCAGCGAACACAAGGTCCGCTTCGTGGATGGTGGCCAGACCGAAGCCCCCCTGCAAACCCTCGGCAAGAGCCCAGTAACCGACACGGGCGAGCCCTACACCGGCACCGCCGTGCGCTTCATGGTCAGCCCGACCACCTTCACCATGACCGAATACAGCCGCCAGACGCTGGAACACCGGCTTCGCGAGCTGGCCTTCCTCAACTCCGGTGTCCGCATCCTGTTCAAGGATCTGCGCGGTCCGGAGCCGTGGGAGATCGAGCTAATTTACGAAGGCGGGGTCAAGGCCTTCGTCGAGCACCTGGACAAGCAGAAGACCGCGCTGATCCCCGAACCGGTCTTCGTGATTGGCGAGAAGGACGGTATCACGGTGGAAGCCTCGCTCCAGTGGAACGACAGCTACCACGAGAACGTCCTCTGCTTCACCAACAACATCCCCCAGAGGGATGGCGGCACACATCTGGCCGGCTTCCGCGGTGCACTGACCCGGATCGTGAACAAGTACGCCGCCGAGTCCGGAGCCGCGAAGAAGGAAAAGGTTTCCATCACCGGCGATGATGCCCGCGAAGGGCTCACCTGCGTGCTCAGCGTGAAAGTGCCGGACCCGAAATTCTCGTCCCAGACCAAGGACAAACTCGTGTCCAGCGAAGTGCGGCCCGTGGTCGAAAGCCTCATCGCCGAAAAACTCGCCGACTGGTTCGAGGAAAACCCCAAACCGGCCCAGGCCATCATGGCCAAAGTCGTCGAGGCTGCCGCCGCCAGGGAAGCGGCCCGGAAGGCCCGGGAACTCACCCGGCGGAAAACCGCCCTCGACATCACCTCCCTGCCGGGAAAACTGGCGGACTGCCAGGAGAAGGACCCGGCCAAGTCCGAGATTTTCATCGTCGAGGGTGACAGTGCCGGCGGCTCGGCCAAGCAGGGCCGGGACCGGTCAAACCAGGCCATCCTTCCCCTGCGCGGCAAGATCCTGAACGTCGAACGCGCCCGCTTCGACAAGATGCTCGGCTCCGACCAGGTCGGCACGCTGATCACCGCCCTGGGCGCCGGCATCGGCCGGGATGATTTCGACATCGCGAAGATGCGTTACCACAAGATCGTCATCATGACCGATGCCGATGTGGATGGCGCGCACATCCGCACGCTCCTGCTCACCTTCTTCTATCGCCAGATGCCCGAAGTGATCGAGCAGGGCTATCTCTACATCGCCCAGCCGCCCCTTTACAAAGTCTCCCGCGGCAAGTCGGATCGCTACCTCAAGGATGATGAGGAGATGGAGGCCTACCTGATCGAGGAGGGCACCTCCGGCGAAGTGCTTATCCTGGCCGACGGCACCCAGATCACCGGCGAAGACCTGCGCGACCGGGTCCGCGACGCCTCCGCTTTCGAGGGCACCGTCCGCCGCCTGGCCCTGAGGGCGCCCGGCGCCCTTGTGGAACATGCCGCCCTGGCCGGCGCGCTTGCGCCCGGGGCCGGCGAGGAGACTGCGAAAGCCACCGCAGACCGGCTCAACCGCATCGCGGAAGAGGGCGAAGACACCTGGGAAGGCCATTTCGAAGACGGCAACCTGATCCTCAAGCGCGTCGTTCGCGGTGTTGATGAGGTGGCCGCCCTGGACAAGAGCCTGCTGGCCAGCCAGGACGCCCAGCGGCTGAAAGAACGGGCCGACAAGGTCCGCGAGCTTTACGAAAACACGGCCGTCCTGCGCCATGAGAAGTCGGGCGACCGCGAGGTTTTCGGCCCGGTCTCCCTGCTCAAGGCCGTGCTTGACAGTGGCCGCCAGGGTATCAAGACCCAGCGCTACAAGGGCCTGGGCGAAATGAACGCCGACCAGCTCTGGGAAACCACCCTCGACCCCAACGCCCGAACCCTCCTGAGGGTCCGCGTCGACCATGTCGACGAAGCCAATGACATGTTCTCAAAACTCATGGGCGATGTCGTCGAACCCCGCCGCGAATTCATCCAGGACAACGCGCTGGAAGCCGAGGTGGATGTTTAGGGCACCTCAGTGCTGTAGGGCGGGTTGAGCGTAGTGATACCCGCCGTCCGCCCTCTCCATATGCACCCAGGTCCGCAAACACCGCCGGCGGGTATCAGCGCCGCCTCAACCCGCCTTACGGCTCTCCAGCGTAGATCTCGACCTGCGGCGGGGTCCACGCCACGCCATACTCCCGTTTCCACCGGTGCCATGTCGAAAACGGCCAATCATCGGGATCGCCCACAAACCCGTGCTTCACGGGATTGCTGTGCACATAATCAACATGCGCCGCCAGATCGTCCGCGTCGCGGATCGCGTGTTCCCAATACCGCTCCTGCCACACGTCTCGCTGGCCCTCGCGCCCCTCGCTCTTGACCGCCTCCGGCAACCGGCGCGTGAAGCCTGGCTTCAGCAATCGCACCCGAACTGGAAAGTCGTCGCAGCCTTCCGGCAACGTCATCACCAGATGCAGATGATCCGACATGACCACGGCCGCGACCGTCTCGAATGGTTGTGTGCGCAGAACGTCCTGCCACGATGCGCGCAGAGTACCGATATGCCGAACCAACAGGTCTGATCTGCGATCTTTCAACGCCAGCGTTAACGCGTACGTGCCTCCTGGAACAAACAGTCGTCGATAGTTCGGCATGACCAAGCCGTACACTCGTAGGGCGGGTTGAGGCAAAGCCGATACCCGCCGGCGGTCTTTCAATCATGCGCTGTTAGGGGTCGTTTCGTCGAATATGGCGGGTATCGATTCGCTCAACCCGCCCTAGTTGGCGTAGTCTTTGTGCCAATTTCTGAATGATGATGACAGAAACCCTCGATTAAGATGCTTTACTGGTAGATCCAACACACGCCCGCGAAGCCTATCGAGTTCATCGACATTGAACTTATATCCATCGAATTGAGCTCGAACTTCTGACCACAGGTTCTCTACATGCTTTTTTCGAACTTGAGTTTCCGCAGTACTCCACGCCCAATCGATGTAGCCTCCACCGAATAACACCAGCGGAAGCAACAGCAGTAGTGGCCCGAATGTTCGAGATTCAATCGCCGAGAGCACTAAAACTGCCGAAATAATCACTAACGGGAGTGCTAGAATAGAAGCCCTAGGAATCGCTCTAACAAAAAAACGTCGCCCAAACTCGGGGTCCTTTCGCTCCAAATACTCTTCGAAATCTCTTATCTCATCCATCCTCAGAACGTTGTTTGATACTGGTAAGCCAGCATGTCTTACAACTGTGTTTAGTTCAGAATGAACGTCATCCAATTCGCCCTTAACAAGGCTCAGCTGTTCGGACGTAGCGGATAGTTTTGTTGATACATCTTTTAGCTCGGACATAATTGCCCTTGATCGACGTTGCTCAATCAGACCTAGTACTCCAAGCAAAGTTCCAACTATTGCGAATACCAGATCGGTGGCAGTTAACGCGCTGAACTCCAACCCACCTAAATTAAACACTGTAGCCCCCAATTTTCCGCTGAAGTTAAACAAGTCCGAACTCGACAGCAAAATGTCTATGAGGACCCCTACCGTCAACAGAAGCACACCATGGCTAGCGAAAGAAAACTAGGTGCGACTTGAGTTGAAAGAGCAAAACGAAATTCAACCCATGCCAAACGCGCACAACGACCACCCGCGCGCCCAGCACCCGATAGCGCACCCACATAGCCCCGAGCCCGTATCCCCGGCGCATGCCGGGGTCTCCGAGTTCAGCGTCGTGCCCTATCCACACAGACCCTGGGTCAAGCCCGGGGATACGGGCTCGTTTTCCACGGAACACCAATCACAAAATCAAACAAAAGCAAACCACTACAAACAATCCAACCCCGCCAATCCCCACCCCGCAATCCCATGGTAGTCTCACCGCCATGGAACTTCTCATTCTCCTCTTCTCCCTCCTGATGAGCGCGCTGACGGGCCTCCGAGCCGCCAGTGTTTCGTCGCGTGTGGGCGAGGCGGACGACAGCCGGTGTGGCGTGGCCGGCTCTGAGGTCCAGGGCGCCGCGGCGGAGTGGGCGGCTCCGGCACGGGCAGACGATTGGCATCGCGATCACCACAAAGCCGGGCATTGGGCGGCCCCGGCTTGCAGGCGCAGGGCGGCCTTGGCACGCGCCGTGCCG
The DNA here is from genome assembly GCA_038522375.1 of Pseudomonadota bacterium. Taxonomy (GTDB): domain Bacteria; phylum Pseudomonadota; class Alphaproteobacteria; order Caulobacterales; family Hyphomonadaceae; genus UBA5336. The sequence goes on along the minus strand of JBCBKE010000026.1, from coordinate 475 downwards.
GTGATGATGCGTGCCAAACCATGCCGGCGGATCATCCGCCTGCGCGAGGACACGAGCACGGTCGGGCCCATCGCCCGCCATGCCGTCCTCACACCCGGCCTGCGCCCCTAGCGCAGCGCCGAAATCCAGATCTCCCTGCCGGACGCGCCAAGGCGCGGACCGGGCACACCTGCTGGCCGCACTTAAAACACTGAGCGCGAAGCGCGAACAGTGGGTGACTGCTCACCGGCGCTCCTGCGCCGCCGCCGCGGAGGCATCGGCGAAGCCGGTCAGCCGCACCCAAAACCCTGAGCGCGCAGCGCGAACAGCCGGTGACTGCCCGCCGGCGCCCCTGCGCCGCCCCCGCGGAGGCATCGGCGCAGCCGGTCTGCCGTGAGCGCTAGATCAGAGAAATTCCCCCAGGCACTGGGACATCTCGTGGGGCGGGGTAATGCTGGGGAAGAAGGTCTTCTGCTCCCAATTCTCATCCATGAAA
>JBCBKE010000025.1:0-38107 GCA_038522375.1 Pseudomonadota bacterium | reverse complement strand
TGGCCTCAATGATCCGCTTGGAGAGGACATCACCACTTTCGGCGCCAAGTTCGGCACCGGCCTTCCCCTGGGCAAGGCCCGCGCGAAGTTCGGCGTGTCTGGCACGCATCTCCATCAGGTTGCTCAGCCGGCCTTGGTTTCGCTTCCTGCGGCCGGTAACGCCGCGGGCAAGCCAGCGGTGTTCGGCCTTGAGTTGGGTCTGCATGCGGGCGAGCCGCTTTTCCTCGGCATCTTCGACGCTGTCCGCCCAATCCTCGAACGTCCCATACCCGCCCGGGCTTTTCAGGACGACGCCCTGGCGTAACCACAACACCGCGGTTGAGACGTTTTCCAGAAAGCGTCGGTCGTGACTGACAAGGACCAGGGCCCCATTGAACCCATTGAGCCGGGCTTCCAGCATGGCAATGGTCGCCACGTCCAGATGGTTGGTCGGCTCATCCATCATCAGCAGATCCGGGTGCTGGGCAAACGCGCGCGCCAGGGCCACGCGCCGGGCCTGGCCGCCTGACAAGGTTGCCGGGTCGAGCGCTGGATCAATACCGAGTTCTGTCAGCTCGGCTTCTGCGAAATGCTGTTCGTCCATACCCTCAGCGGCGTAGGCGAGGGCCGTCTGATAACCGGTGAAAACAGGTTCCTGGGGCACAATCGAAACGATCGAGCCCGGCTGAAGCCATACTTCGCCGGCATCGGGCTCCTCGATACCGGACATGAGCTTCATGAGGGTGGATTTACCCGCCCCATTGCGGCCAACAAGGGCAGCGCGCTCACCTTTCGCCAGCGACATGGAAACGCCCGTGAACAGCGGTTTGCCGCCGAAGGTCAGTTCAACGTCGGTGAGTGTGAGAAGTGGCGGGCGGGCCAAGGGCGTGCTCCTGCGTCGGGTTTCAGCGTTGCGTATACATATTGGTTTTTGGCAGATCCTGAACCCCGGGTCCCTGTTCTGGCGCCAACTCCCGGTGGCCAGCGGCTCGCATCCCGATCCGCTGGAGCAAGTTCGGAGCAAACGGAGAACGTTTGCGATCGGATACTTGCGCAAAAACAGAGACGTAAAGCGTCGGCCTGGCGTGAAACGAAAGACCGACGCTTTAGGTGCCCTGCCGGTCCACCCCTGATAAACCGCCGAGCGCATGAGGCTTTCGCCCGAGGGTCCAGCAGCAGGGGCCGGCTACCAGTGTCCAGTCCCCGGAGCACCCTTGATGGGGCCTTTCAGTTTTGGGGTCACCCATCCGGCGTAAAGGCCACCCGCCTGAGGTGTCGCCATTGTGTCGCCGATCCAGGCCTCATCGACCCGGCCAGCGTAGAAGGCGATTCGGCCGGGTAGCCTTGCGAAGTCGGGGACGAGGTCTGTGAGAGGGTCGGGATAGGCAAAGGCGGCGGATTCGGAGGTCTTGCCGCCAGCGGAGAGATCAAAGTAGATCGAAGCACCTTTCCATTCGCATATCGAATAGGGTGCGTTTGACGGGCTGAGGGCGTCCATGGCGATGTCGGCCTCTGGAATGAAATAGACGGGTGCACCGGCCGTTTCCGCCACGCGGATCGCATTGGTGGTATCGGCGATCGCCTGGCCGCCGAACAGCACCCTGACCCGGTCGGCGACCGTCTGCACGGCGGGTGGTCGGGGGAAATCCCAGACCGATTCCTCGCCCGGACCGATCGGCTCTGGCATGACCGGGGGGCGGCCAGTGTTGGCCATTGTCGCACGGGCGCGCTGGACGAGCGGTTTGAGGTCTTTTGCGCTGGGGTAGGTCATGGCTGGGCCTCTCTGGGCTGGTTCTGGCGATACCCGTTGACGGCGCTTTTATGGGAGATGACCAGGCGGGCAGAGTACGTTATGGTAGGACGAACAGAAAATCTGTGGAGGACAAAAATGGCAGACGGACACGCGATCGGCGAACGCGCCCAGTTCAAGGAAATGCTGGAAGGTACTGAGGGTGACTGGGCCATCATCGCGTCCCATTCCAAGGAGTTCAACAAGGGCCTCGCCAAGCGGGTTATCGACCATCTGAAATTGCTGGATGGCGACTTCGGCGGTTTTCCAGTCGATCGTCTGACCCATTCCCTGCAGACCGCGACCCGGGCCCACCGTGATGGGCGCGACGAGGAATACGTTGTCTGCGCGCTTTTGCACGATATTGGTGATACGCTCGGTAGCCTGAACCATCCCGACGTGGCAGCTGCGATCCTCAAGCCCTTCGTGTCAGAGCAGAACCACTGGATGGTCGCTAATCATGGCATGTTCCAAGGCTATTATTTCTTCCACTATCTGGGCCTCGACCGGAATATGCGGGACCAGTTCAAGGACAATCCGCACTTCGAATACACAGCCCAGTTCTGCCATCTCTATGACCAGGCCGCGTTCGATCCTGAGTATGAGAGCGAAACGCTGGAATTCTTCATCCCGATGGTGGAGCGGGTCTTCTCGACGCCCAAGAACTCCATGTACCTGAAAGCCTTGACCGACCCCGCCTAGGCGGCCTCAGGCCTTCCCAGGGGTTGCGAAGGGGTGGCCCGCCGAAAGGCCTCCGCACACAGCGATCGCCTGCCCGTTCACATACGAGGCGTCGTCGCTGGCGAGGAAGACGGCGGTGCCTGCGATTTCTTCAGGAATGCCATAGCGTTTGAGCGGGTTGAGTTGGCCAAGTTTGCCTTCGGAGCCCCGCTCTCGGGCAATATCGAAGATCGGTTTGGTCATCCCCGTCTCGATCAGTCCAGGACAGATGGCATTGATCCGAACGCCCGTTCCATAGAGCTGGTAGGCGATGGTCTGGGCCAGGCTGATCACGCCGGCCTTTGAAGCGGCATAGGCGGGGCCGCCAGCGTTGGACCGCAGGCCTGCGACGGAGGCGGTCATGATCATGGCGCCGCTCCCCTGTTTGATCATGTGCGGCGCCGCGTGCTTGGCCATGAGAAACGGGCCGAGGGTGTTGATCCGGAGAACTTCCTGGAACAGTTCGGCTGACGTGTCGGCGAGCCCCGCCGCCCCGCCGGAAATGCCAGCATTCGCATAGGTGACGTCGAGTTGGCCGAATTCGGATCGAGCGGTGTCGACCAGGTTGCGGACATCGGCTTCCAAGCCTGCATCGGCTGGCTGGGTCTTGAGCGACGCACCCTTGCCGGCAAGAGCAGCAGTGTCGGCTAGACCGTCCGCATCCCGGTCAGAGGCGACAACCTGTGCGCCTTCGGAGAGGAACCGCAATGTGGTGGCGCGGCCTATCCCGCTGGCAGCGCCGGTGATGATGGCGACCTTGCCTGCCAGTCTCTGCTTCGGGGTGCCGCCGGGCTTGTGCGTTGCGCCTGCGTGATCGCTCATGGATGTCCTCCTGATTGGGTTTCTATCATGACCCTTGTGTGGTTTGCTGGGTTCATCACAAGACGGACGCCGCAGCAAGCAGGCGACCCGCAGCGGGCCTTCATGGGGCCAAGCAGGAGGCAGGTATGGTTTTCAGAAATGACGAATGGCTGGCTCAAACGATCGAGCCGGTGCTCGACCCGGAGCGCGAAATCGTCGATCCCCACCATCATCTCTGGCCATCCGAGGCGATGGGCTACAATCTGGATGAGTTCCTCGGCGACATGGAGTCCGGCCACAAGGTTGTCCAGACCGTTTTCATGGAATGCGGCGCATCCTATCGCAAGGACGGACCGGAGCATCTGATGCCCCTTGGCGAGACAGAGTTCGTGGCCGACGCCGCCGACCGGGCGGTTGAAAGGGGTGCTGCAACGACTATCGCCGGGATAGTCGCCCATGCCGACCTGCGCGGCGAACATCTGGATGAGGTGCTCGACGCGCATGACGCCCTCGCGGGTGGCCGGTTCCGCGGCATACGCCATGCCGGGGCGCGGGCCACCCATCCCGATGCCTTCCGGATCGCCGGATCGGCGCCTGAGGGGCTTTATGCTGACGATGCGTTCCGCAGGGGTGTTGCAAGACTGGGTGCGCGTGGTCTGACCTATGACACCTGGCACTATCATTATCAGAACAGAGACTTCCTGGCGCTCGCTAAAGCCGTTCCGGAGACGACCATGGTGCTCGACCATTTCGGCACCCCGGCCGGGGTCGGACCCTATGCGGGTCAGCGCGAAGGGATCTTTGCTGCCTGGAAAGACGATATCGCGGCCATCGCCGAGTGCCCAAACGTGGTCGCCAAGCTCGGCGGGCTCGCCATGCCCGACAACGGCTTCGGCTGGGACGCGCGCGACACGCCGCCCGGTTCGGAAGAAATGCTGGAGGTTCAGGGACGGTACTACCGGCACGCGATCGCGTGTTTCGGGGCAGACCGATGCATGTTCGAGAGCAACTTCCCCGTTGACCGCTGGTCCCTGAGTTATGGGGTCTACTGGAATGCGATGAAGCGATTGGCAGCAGAGTATACTGAGCCCGAGCGCGTCGCCATGTTCGCTGGCACCGCGCGCCGGATCTATCGTCTGGACACCTGAGAAACAGAGAGGGCAAGTGCATGGAACTGGGGGAGGATGCGCTGCAGCGTTTTGGCCGCCCGGACGAGACCGGATCGGCCGCGGCCTATGGGATCAGTCCGCTCGCCGGTTTTGATTCAGGCGCGATCGTACCTGTCGATGGCGGACCAATCCGCTAGCTTCCCTGCCACTGTCATCTAACTTCAAGGAGCGCCCGATGCCGGCCACTGCGCTACTGAATGATATCAAGGTTGCGGACATGAGCACCGTGATCTTCGGTCCTTACTGCACCCAGACACTCGCCGATATGGGGGCTGATGTCGTGAAAATGGAACCGGCGGCGGGCGATGATTTCCGCAATGTCGGCAGGCCCGCGAACACGAAGGGCATGGGGCCATGCCACCTTACGCTGAACCGTGGCAAGCGATCGGTGGTCTGGGACCTCAAGTCGGAAGCTGGGATGGCCGCGGCGAGGGCTTTGATCGCCGGGAGCGATGTGTTCGTCCACAATATCCGGCCGGACGCGGTGGAGCGGTTGGGACTGACGTTCGAGGCCGTCAAGGCGATCAAACCGGATATCGTCTACGTCCACTGTCTGGGCTTCGGCGAGGGTGGGCCCTATGCGGGGCGGCCGGCCTATGACGACCTGATACAGGGTCTGTCTGGCGCCACCACGCTGCTCCCACGGGTGGACGGCAACGAGAAACCCCGGTTCCTGCCCTTGGCGTTTGCCGACAAGGTGTCGGGGCTGCATGCGGCCTACGCCACGCTTGCTGCCCTGCATCACCGGGACCGGACGGGCGAGGCGGTCCATGTGGAAGTGCCGATGTTCGAGTGCATCACCCATTTCCTGCTTGAAGAGCATTTCTACGAGGCGGTCTTCGACCCCCCGGTGGGGCCCTGGTGTTACCAGCGCCAGGTGGATCCCTGCCGTCAACCGCTCCAGACCCGCGATGGCTGGCTGGTGCTGGCGCCCTACAATGACCAGCGCTGGATCAGGGTTTTTGATGTATTCGGCGCACCGGAAGAGCTGGAGGATGAGCGGATCAATTCCCGCCGGGGCCGGTATTTCAACATGGATTACATGATGGCCCGGACGCAGCACTACCTGCTCGCGGAAACCACCGCCCATTGGCTGGAGGTGTTTGCCGCGGCGGATATCCCGGCGGGCCGGGTCAATGATATCTCAGCCTTGCGGGACGATCCGCACCTGAAGGCGTCGGGCTTTTTCCAGCGGCGCGAACATCCGACCGAAGGCGCATACTGGGAGACCCAACCGCCGGTGCGGTTCGTGGGCCTGCCGACCCGGGCAATCGATCCGGCGCCGATTCTGGGTCAGCATACGGATTTGGTCCTGGAGTCCTTGGGGCTCGGCGAGGGACCCATGTAGGCACCAAACGAAAACGCCCGGGAATCCGGGTCCCGGGCGTTCTGTCGAGATATGACCGGAGCGATCAGCCGAATTCGTACCGCAGACCGAGGGTCAGGCTGTTATAGGTCACGTCTTCGAAGGCGACGACCGTCGAGTATTCAGCAAAGCCCGAGAACCCATTCGTCCAAACGGCCGACGCGCCAATCGCAACGTCGCCGCTCAGTTCATCGGCGGGGTTGGTGGTGATGACAAAAGAGCTGTCTAAAGGGCTGCCATCGGGACGCTGGATGCCTTGGATGGCAGCGTAGCTGACAACGATATTTTGCTCGTCATCTTCGAACTCGGAAATCACCCGGGCACGCACATAAGGTACCAGGACGCCCCAATCGGCACTGAAGGCCCGGTTGAGGGTTCCCCCCACCGAGACTCTGAGGCTGTCGACCTCCTGGTCACCAAACGCAAGGTCGAGTCCATCCGCCCCAGTTTCCGTGAATGCACCGATGTCCGCATTGTAGTAGCTGACTTCCACGTCCGGGATCAGTGAGACACCATCGTCGAGGTAGAAGGCATAGGAACCGCCAGCGGTGATCTGGAAGGTATCGGCGTCGCTCTCGCTGCTCGCGGTGCGATCGATGGTGGCGACCGTTTCCCCGTTGGCGATATTGGCGTCACCGTCGCCGTTCTTGTCGGTTCCGGAGATGCGGCGCGTATTCGAGAAGTCGGCCTGGCCGAAACTGATCAAGCCATTGAACTCGAGGTTCTCGGTCGGAAGGTAAACCCCGTAGGCCGACACCGACCAGCTTTCGGACTCCATGCCGCCGCCGGATGTGAGTGAGCCAACGGCATCGAAATCAGCAGAGCTGTCATTATAGGTCGCAGCGGCGCCGACCACGAATGTATCTGAGAAAGCGTAGTCGAGGCCGCCAGAGACCCAGTAGCCGTCCTGTTCGAAGCCCAACTCGTCTACCGTGGTGTTCTGTTCACCATCGAAGTAACCGAAGGTGAGGAAGCCATCGAGTGCAGAGCGGGGTGATGCGCTCATGTCGGGAATGGCGGATGGATCGTTCGACGCCATCAAAACTGGGCGCGCCTGGCCCACCGACGCGAATTGCCGCGAGCGTAACTGGCTGGAGATGGACGTGACCCGGTTGGAGACGGCCTGCTCCGCACGATTTGGCTGGGTCGCGGCATCAGATTGCTGGGCGATGTTCTGGAGCCCGATATACTGGTCCAGAAGGTCGCCAGACTCCGATAGCCCTTCCAGCTCCGATTGACCCCTCGCCAGAATGCCGTTGCACCGCAGGAAAAGATCCGTCTGGTCCTCATTCCTCATCGTTGACTGCCCCAGAACCGGGCAGATCTCTGCGACATGCGCTCGAAAGCTGGTTGAGTTATCGCCGAAGGAAGTGCCTGAAGCCTGTGCGTTAGCCTGTCCCATGGACACCGTCACAAGCGATGCCAGAACAGCCGTTGCCTTGGAAATGTCTCGTCGCATCTTAGTTCGTCCCCATTGTTATCGAATGCTCACGTTTCTATGCATCACACCATGCTCCAGTCGCGTCTCGGGTAGGGTGCTCGTGAGCACACCTTTTTAATGCTGGGGTCGTGTAGTAATGTCGAATAAATTCCCAATTCGGGTTGCTGAAATCCTTCCGATATGACTGAAAGACCACAGATGTCGTATGTAGCTCAAAGCAAAGATCGCAACGGCGCTCGATCACTATCAAGCATCCGGTGGCTATCGTGTTCTGTAGCGACTGCTGCAATACTTACAGTTGCAGCAACGCCCGCTTACGCTGACGGCGCAGTGAGGGGCTCTGGGGACGAGTTTACCGTTGTCGATTGTCTTCTCCCAGGTCAGGTCCGGCAATTGGGGCGCCGGGTGACCTACATGGCCCGGCGAAAGCTGGTGCGTGCGACCGCAGAGACGTGCGAAATTCGCGGCGGTGAATATGTCCTGGAAGACCGGGCGAGTATTTCGGGATCACTCAAGGCCTGGCTGCCGCTCGCCATGGACGGCGACGCCCAAGCCCAGAACTATGTTGGCGAACTGTCCGAACGGGGCGAGAATGGCGTGCCGGATTACGCGATGGCGCGGCTTTGGTACCAGCGCGCTGCCGAGCAGGATTGGACGCCTGCTCAGTTCAACTACGCCCGTCTGCTGGAGCAAGGGCTTGGTGGACCGGCCGATGCCGATGCAGCTGCCGCGCTGTACCGAGCAGCCTATGGCCTGACCGATGACCTGGCCGGATCGGTCAGACTGGTGGATCCGGAGGAAATTCTTGCACTCAGGGCCGAGCTTGCGCTCCGCGATGATGAAATCGCAGCGCTCCAGGCCGAGGTCCGCGATCTCGAAGCCCAAACCATTGCCCTCGAAGCGGCCCGGCGGGCTGCGGAGGCGGAAATCGCCCGGCTTGAGCAGTCCCTGTTGGAACAGCGGACATCGCTCTCGGATACCATGGGTCGTCAGGCCGACGAGGCTGCGATGCTCTCCACGCTGCAGGCCGAGTTGACGAGCACGCAGGCGGCGCTGGAGCAGAAGGAGGCGGCCCTCGCCGAGCAGGCAAGGCGTCTCGCTGAAAAGGATATCGCTCTTGCAGCAGCAATTCGCGAGGCCGCCGCTGCCGGACCGGCTCCGTCGGTCGCGCCGCAACAGATCGCCGGCCTCGAAGCTGAACTCGCCAGTGCACGCCAGCAGATCGCAGTCCTGACAGCAGATCGCGATAGCGCGATTGCAGCGCAGACGGCATCCCAGGCATCGCTGCAGTCGATGCGCGATGATTTGAATTCACAGCTTAAAGCCGTCGCCGACCGGGAAGCCCGACTGATCACGCGAGAAGTTGCGCTCGCAAGTCAGGATGTTGCGGCCGCTGACCTTGGGGCTGAACGTGAGGCGATCAGCGCGGACCGTGCGGCCTTGCAAGCGGCGCGCGAACAACTGGCAGCAGACCAGGCAGCGTATGCGCGGCAAGCGGCGTCTCTGTCAGCCGAACGTGAAGCGGTCAGCCGAAAGAGCGCCGAGCTTGCAGCGCTGGATGCCGAACTGGCAGAGCGTCGCCGCGAACTTGAAACCCTTGCGTCACAGGCCGGCGTTGCGTCCAGCTTGCAAGCAGCCCTGACGTCCGAGCGCATGGCGTTCGAGGCGGAAAAGGTCGCCGTCGCTACCGCTGAAGCCGACCTTTTCCGCCGCATCAAGGCGATTGAAAGCAGAGAGGCGAAATTCGCCGCATCGCTTGGCGAGATCGATCGACGGATGGCGGATATCTCGTTGAAGGAGACCCAGCTCAAGGCCAGTGAAGCGGCGCTTGAAAAGCGGGAAGCGGAGTTGGAAGCGCGCGAAGCCGACATTGAGAACATTTTCGCGACGCTGCAGGCCGGCATATCGCGGCAACGCAGCCTCGTTCCGACCGCGCAGCCGGCATCGTTCACGCCGGAGGTGGAACGCGCGAAAGTGAACATCGAGTTCGGCCGGTTCCATGCCCTGCTGATCGGCAATCAGAACTACGATGACCCGGACTGGCCCGACCTCGATACCTCGCACCGGGACGTCACGGTTGTCGGTCGTCTGCTGGAAACGAAGTATGATTTCGAGACGACGGTTCTGAAGGACGCCACCCGGGTCGAAATCATGGGTGCCATCGACAAGCTGCGTCGTGACCTCGGGCCGACTGACAATCTGCTTATCTATTTTGCCGGTCACGGACAGTATTTCGACGAGATCAAGAATGGCTATTGGGAGCCCGTTGATTCGATCCCGTTCGGCACCGCCAACTCGATCTCGGTTGATACGATCAACGATCAGCTTTCATTGTCAAAGGCGCGGAAGGTGCTTGTCGTGGCGGACAGTTGCTATGCCGGCGCTTTCACGCGGGCGCCGGTGGCTGTGGTGGCCGAGTCTGCCGAGCAACGGGCGAAGACCGAATTCCTGCGCCGTGCTGCATCGAAAAAGAGCCGGCACGTCATGGCCGCGGGCGGGCTTCAGCCGGTTGCCGATGGATTGGGAGGGGGGCACTCGCTGTTTGCGAGCGCGTTCATCCTAGCGCTGACAGAAAGCGATAGCATCGCGTTCGGCGGTGATGTGTTCAAACGCATCAAGGAGATCGTGACCACCACGGGGTATACCCAAGGCTGGGAACAGGAACCGCAGTACAGCGAGATTTTCCATACCGGCCACGAGGGCGGCGACTTCATCTTCGTGCCTGCAACCCTCTGATCTGCGAGGGGGGCCATCCAGGCTGGTGGGGATCATCTGTGGCCAGTGTTCGCCAATGGCGAAAGCACGATCGACAACCTCACACGCGCAACCGGCATGCGGGTGGACTTAGCGAGTGATGCTGCTGGGGATGCGGCCTATACGCGGTCCGTGCCGGTGAGTTTCAGACGTTGGACAACAAGGACGTTCGAGCAAGCTCGCAGCAAACGGAAGCGTTTGCGAAAACGGCGGGCGGTCGCCAGCTGCGCGTTTCCGCCAAGGGCGAAACGTTTAGTTGCGGACCACGACCTTCAGGGTGGTCTCGGCCATGACGGCCTCGTTGACCCTTGCATAGCTCCGCATCATCGCAGCCGTCGGTTCGACATTCTCGTCCAGAGCCGCTGTGAGTCGATCGACCGTTGCAACGTCGACGGCGATGCAGTCGACCCGGTATGTGCCAGGTTCTTCAGGAGCCGTGATAATCGGGCTGCCCCGCTGCGGGGCCATGGCGGTCACATTCTGGCTCAGGCGAAGCAGGGCACGTTCCTGAACACCAAGGCTCAAGGCGTAGCGAGGAGCGTCGTTCAGATCCGCGGCTGCCGTGCAACTGACTTTGGCATCGAAGCTCGCTTCGACTTTGAAGATCATCAGGTCATTGGGGCGAAGGTGTCCGCTGCGCATGGCGAGGCCGACCTCAAGCGCCGGCGGTTTTGGGGTGTCTGGAAAGGCGCGCTGGCAGTCCTCCACTGAAAGGTCTGGCCGTGTCTCGGCGTCGGCAAGGCAGGTTTCGAGATCTTCGGTGCGCGTGCCTCCGATATCGGCCCGCTGGCCGGTCCATAGCGCAGCCTCCATGGCGGTTGGACGTGCCTGGGCTGGGTCCTTTCCGGTGTCGGTTGCGCCGAGATAGGCGCCCGACTGGTTCATGGACAGCAGCTCGCCAGAGCGGTCGAGGATCGAAACGGTTTCGCCGCTGGTGAGCACAAGTGTCTGGCCCTTGCCGATAATGGAGCCCTCGGGATAGGTGGCTGAAGTCGATGCGATCACAACCCCGTCCGCCGCCGCCAAATCTGCCGCCATTGTTGAGAGGAGGGTGGCGCACGCAAGACTGCTGGCTGTTTTTACCATCGCCTGCCAAACTGGACGCGTTGTGTTTTCGGCGGAGCGAGACAAGGAATGCTGAGCCTTACCGATCCCAGGCTGTTCCGCCTTGCAGGTGTCGCCATGCTGAGCGCCATAATGGCCTGGGCGTTGAGCAGCACCACGCCGGTGCGTGCGCTCGAGCGCTTCCTCTACGATATGCGTGTGTCGTCCCATGTCACGCCTCAGCCTGTTCATTCCGATATTGCCATCATTGCTATCGATGACCAATCCCTAAGTCGGTTTCCATTCACTTCACCTATAAACCGAAACTTTTTGGCGTCCGTGCTGGCAGACCTTGACAAGAAAGGGGCAGCAGTCATCGGGCTTGATGTTGTCCTGGACCGGCCAACGACCGAAAGCGGCGATGCGGCCCTCGAAACGGTCATGAGCGAAGCGTCTGCGTCGCTTGTCCTCGTTAGCGACCTTGATGGAGCCCAGCGGGATACCGTGTGCCAACGGGATGCGGCAAGCGTATGGGGCGATCAAGGTGGGCAGACCCTGGATACGCGTACGGTAGCGTCGGTGCTGCAACGGTTCTCCCAGTACACGACCCTTGGCCATGGCCTTTTGTGTATCGACACGCTGGATGAGGTGGTGCGGTTCAAGGCAGCAGCAGTTGGCGATATGCCGACTTTCGCAAATGCCATCGTTGCAGCTGGCGGCGCAGGGATGGTGGAAAGTCGCGCTCGTGAGGCCATTCCTTTTCTTCCTGGGCCCGACGGCAAGGTCCCTTTTTCGGTTTACTCCGCAGAATTTGTGTCGGCGTTGCCGGAAGAATGGATTGCCGGAAAGACTGTCCTGGTCGGTGCGATCCAACCCTACAGCCGGGATTGGCATACCACGCCGCTACGGTTTGCGGGGCTGCGGCAGACGATTGAACCCGTCGATCTGATGCCGGAGGGAAAGCTGCCGGGAATCGTAATCCATGCCTACGCTGTCGCCGCCGGTCTGGATGGGCGCTCTGGCCCGCCCCTCGCGCCGCGTTGGGGAGCGCTCTGCCTTGTTCTTGGTGTGCTGGCCGGCGTGGGGCTTGGCGTATCCCGGCTTCGGCTCTGGGCGGCTGCGGTCGCGGTGGGTGGGCTCCTTGTCTGCTATTGGGCCGCTATCTTCTGGCTCTACGGCGCGGCTGGCGTCATGGCGCCTTACACTGGGTTCGCGTCAGGGCTCCTGTTGGCGATCGGCATGTGTTTCGCGCTGCTGGAGCAGGAAGAACGGGCACAGCGTCGCCAGATCCATGCCAGCTTCCGCCACTTCCTTGCCCCACAGGTCGTTGACCGCCTCGCGCGCTCTCCAAGTCTGCTCCGCCGCAATGCAGAGGACAGGGAGATCACGGCCCTGTTCACCGACCTTGCGGGTTTCACCGCTTTCGTCGACAGCCGCCCGGGCGTGGAAGTCGCCACGATCCTGAACGGCTATCTCGACATTATCATCGACACAGTGGTGGACCATGGCGGCGTTGTGGACAAGATCGTCGGCGATGCTGTCCATGCGTTGTTCTCGGCCCCTGAACCTGACCCCGGTCATCGTCTTGGATCCGTGCGATGTGCGATTGCCATTGTTTCAAGGACTGAAGCCTACAGGAAAAAACTGGCCGATGGTGGTGTCACCCTTGGCTTGACACGGGTGGGCGTGAATTGCGGCCGGGCGCTGGTCGGTAATTTTGGTGGCAGTCGGCGGTTCGACTACACCGCCCATGGATCGGTCATCAATATCGCCGCCCGACTTGAGGCGGAGAACAAGCGGTTTGGCACGCAGATCTGCGTGAGTGAAGCATCACGGGTCGATGCTCCCGGTGTCCTCTACCGGGAGATCGGAACCCTCCCCATCAGGGGGCTCAAGGCGCCCATTCGTCTCTTCGAGGTGTCGATCTTCAGTGCCGAGGCGGAGGCTGCGGCAGTGTCCTATAATCGGGCATTTGCCTTGCTGGCGACCGACAAAGCCGCCGCAAAGCGGGAATTCGAAGCCCTGTCGTTGGCGTTTCCCGGCGATGGTTTGGTTAAGTTCCAGCAAGAACAGCTTGAAAACAACCAATCGGGGATTTTGGCGCAAGGACAACCCGAGGACGATTTGTAAGGATAGTGTTGGTTTCAGCGGGTCAGGATTCAACGCACAGGGGAAAATGGATCGAAAACTTGTAAATAGCTGGAATATTTGTTTATCGGAAATTATTCAGATTTATTCTTGAAATCGGTTCTTGGCTAATAATGCGTAAATATTGCGCCTGAATAGATTAAAAAATATCTAACGCGAAAAGTGCGATCGGCACCAACTGCTCTTGGCACGAGCGTTGCTGCAAACCTGCCATATCAATTTGTTATGGCGGGTATCAAAATGCGTAAGTCCTTCAAGGAAAGTCTCTCTGGTAATGTTGCCATGATCTTCGCACTGACCATGCCGGTCGGTGTGGCGATTCTGGGTTCGTCCATCGACCTGACGACGGCTCACAATCACAAACGGCACCTGCAGACGGCAACCGATGCAGCGGTGCTTGCGGCTGCGTCTCTGCCGACCAGCTCATCTCTGGCAGATCGCGAAGCGGCGGCCGATGCCGTGCTGGCTGCAAATCTGACGACCGCTGGAAGCTGGTTGACGGTGCAAGACGGTGTTCTCACAGATACCACCGCGCCGGGTGATCCATTGACGTTCACCTACACCGTTGATGGTGCGACCAAGACTGCGTTCGCCGGTGTTTTCGGCTTTGAAAGCGTCGACCAGACATCAGTGTCTACCGCGTCAATTTCCGGGGTGGGCTCGGTGGAAGGCGTTGAAATCGCATTGGCCTTCGATGTGACCAGTTCCATGCGGTTCGTCGCCGATGACGGCACGAGCACGTCCACCGAGCAGGCCTATGAGGCGATCACCTCGGCATTGGCGGCGATGCAATCATTGTCAGGCCAGAGCAACTTCTACATTTCCTTCCTGCCGATCGCGGACCGGATCAATATCGGAACTGACCGGGCGGACTGGATGATGTTCGGCGACTTCGAAGGCGCCACGCAAGCCCTGATCAATGGCGGCACCGGGGGTGATGCGCATCTGGTTGTCGACGACACGAACTATTCGGGCATCGTGACCGAATTCAATTGGAACGGTTGCGCCCATCCGCGGTATCTCGGAGATAGCGCGGACTACGACCTCGATGGGACAGACGTGCTCCCGTACTTCTTGTCAGACACCCCTCCGACCGGAGATGATGGCGTCCCCTTCCGTGCCATGACTTCGACCCATAAAGCGGCCCACAACAGCACCTATTCGCTGCGGTGCAACGGTCAGGAGCTTATTGGCCCGACAAACGATATCTCGCAGGTCACAGCAGCGCTTCCGCACCTGTCCAACGCCGGGACCGGCCGGTTCGATGAAGCCCTCGCCTGGTCATGGCGACTTCTGTCGCCGAAGTGGCAAGGCCTTTGGGGACCGGCCGGTTATCCTGAAGACCGATCTTCGCTCGCGGCAGATGTGACCCCGCGGCGCAAGATCATGCTGGTCTTCACCGATGGTCACACCACGGCCTATGACCGGGAGTTTGGCCATGACATGAGTTGGGGGTACAACAACTCGACGCCCGAGCAGATGGAGAATATCGGTGCTGTCTGCGATGCGGCCAAGGACCAGGGTATCGAGATCTACATCTTCCACGTCATCGGGAATGATGAGCCGGGTGCTGTGGATGCCTTTGAAGACTGCGTGAGCAATGAAGATGCCTACGCGCAATCGGTGCAGACATATTATCATCAGGTCGCCAGCTTCAGCGATCTTACGGCGGGTCTTACCTCGTTGAATTATACGAATGCCTCGCCTGTTCTGATAAAATAGAAAGTCGGAAAGACCTTTAAAAGGGGCGCCATGTGCGTCCCTTTTTTATGTCTTTTTTTATAAAATTTCATGAAAATAAAAATGGCGGGCATAATTATATACGAACCCGCTTTGGATATGGTCCGCAATTATATGTTAGCGGAGGACACTGTCCATGCGACTGAGATCGTTCAGAAAGAACACCGACGGCAACATGACCATGATTTTCGCATTGGTCATGCCTGTTGCCCTGGTATCCATTGGAGCGGCGTTCGATCTGACGAACGCCCACAACCACAATCGGCGCCTGCAGGCAGCTGCCGATGCTGCGGCCCTGTCGGTTACGTTGATGCCTTTCGGTTCAACCGACGCGGAGCGGGACGCAGCGGCCCTGGCGTCGATCGAAGCCAACATGACCGAAGCCGGCAACTGGCTCTCGATCAACTCTGTGGATGTGACCGAAATCACGGCGCCAGATGGCGCTCCGGCTTTCCAGGTTGATGTGGTCGGAAAATCGGAGACGACGATCTCCCAATTGATGGGGATAAACTACGTCAATCAGGGGGTGACATCGAAGGCGATGCAAACGGCTGGCGGATTTGCATCCGGTGCCGAAATCGTCATGACCATGGATGTGACGTCCTCCATGTCATTCCCGACGAAGGATGGCGGTCGGTCATCGTCCCAGGAAGCCTATGACGCGATCGAGGCGGCCATGAACCAGCTTGATGCGCTTTCGGGCAGCGACGATTTCTTCATCTCGTTCTTCCCATTGGCCGACCGGGTAAACATTGGCGATGACTACAGGGATTGGGTGCTGTACGGCGACCATGAAGACCGCCTCGGCGCGGCTGACTGGACCCCTGCAGACTACGGCGTGATCGGTTGGGAAGAACCAGCACCACAACCCGAACCTGAGCCAACACCCGAGCCGGGGCCTGGCGAGTATGAAGTTGGTGCACCCATCTTCCGCGTGAACGCGGGCTCTGACGCGAAGAACGCGACAGATGGCGGCATGCAGTGGGGTAAAGACAAAACGAACAGTAAATCGCCTTATCTCGCCAACGCCGGCGGCAACAAGACGGCCAGCACGGGCAGCAGCATAAACATGTCGGCTGTTTCCACTTACGGCGTCCCGCAGGATGTCTTCAAGGTGGAGCGGTGGGACGACTCTGGCGGCAGCTCCATGCAATGGGCCTTCCCTGTTGAGGCCGGTCAAATGGTCGAAGTTCGCTTGTTCCTCGCTGAAACGTGGAGCGGTGCGAATGGCAAGGGCAAGCGCGTCTTCGACGTGAAAGTGGACGGTGTTGTGCCGCCGGTATTCGATGACATCGACCAGTGGGATCTCGCCGGTGGAATGAACAAGGGCCTCGTGGTGTCTCATCAGGTCGAAAGTGACGGAACGGTCGATCTGGAGTTCATCCACGTCATCCAGAACCCCGCCATCAAGGGGATCGAGATCGTCAACCTCTCCGCACCAACGCCACCGGAGCCAGAGCCGGTTGTGGTTGTGGAGGCTGCACAGGACGAGGCTGTCTTCGACTTCCGCGGGTTCGTACCGCCGGTCGACGATAACAACTACTATGATGAAACCACCGAGTTCAATTGGAACGGCTGTGTGCACCCCCGTTACCTGGGCGACTCCGGAGACTATGGTCTCGAAAGCAATGCCGAGCTGCCATACTTTCTTTCCGACGTTCCGCCCGAGGGTGAGGGCGGCGTGAAGTTCCGGTCGTCGAAAAGTTCGCACAAGCAGAATGACGACTCCGGTGACAAGCCCGATTGCAACGGCCAGAAAATCATCGGTCCGCTCCACACCACCACCCCGATCTTCGATGCTCTTCCCGGGTTGAACAAGGCCGGTACTGGACGGTTCGACATTGCCATGGCCTGGGCCTGGCGGATGGTTTCACCAAACTGGCAGGGAATGTGGGGCAACCCTGCAACCGATCCTTCGCTGGCGACGTATCCGGAAGATCCTGCGTCGCTGATCGATCCGAACGATGCCAACGCCATGGTGAAATCGCGCCGGAAGATCATCCTCATGTTCACCGACGGCCACACCACCGCCTATGACCGTGAGTTCGGCTACAGCCAGCCTTGGGGATACAACAACCTGACCCCTGAGCATGTTGAAAACCTGGTTGCCGTCTGCGATGCAGCCCGGTCCCAAGGGGTGGAGATCTACGTCTTCCACGTGCTCGGCAATGGCAAACCCGAAGTGGTGCAGGGTTTCAAGGACTGTGTCGGCGGCGAGGAAAACTACTCCCAGGATGTCGAGGAGTACTACCACCAGATCGCTACCTTCGAAGACCTGGAAGTGGGCCTTGGTGCCATGGGCTTCGATGGGGTGACTTCGATCCTGACAGACTAAGACCGATCATCACCAACCTCTCCAGGGCGTGGCAGTTTATCTGCCGCGCCCTTTTTTTATTGGGCGCCCCGTTTGTGGACGCCGGGCGGTCCTGCACTTAAGGTTCATGGATGTGCGGACGGTTTTTCAGGCATGGCGTTACTTGGGAAGAATACCGGGCCATGCTGAAGCTGGTTCCGCCCGATGGGGTCGAGCCTCCAGAGCCGACCTACAATGCGGCCCCGATGAGCCTGCAACCGATCGTCCGCGCCGGACGGGTCCGAGGAGCGACGGAACTGGCGCCAATGGTCTGGAGCCTCATCCCGTCCTGGTGGACCAAGCCGCTGAAGGAAAAGCGCTTCACCAGCTTCAATGCAAAATGTGAGACGGTTGCCGAAAAACCTGTTTTTCGCGGTGCATTCCGGTACCGGCGCTGTCTGGTGCCGATGAGCGGCTTTTACGAATGGACGGGGGAGAAGGGAGCAAAGATACCGTTTGCGATCGCGCTGAGGAACCGGCGCTGGTTCTGCATGGCGGGGCTTTGGGACCAGGCGATGATTGATGGCTCACATATCGAGAGTTTCACGATCCTCACGACAACCCCGAATGATGTAATGGCAGGGCTGCACACGCGGATGCCAGTTATTCTCGATCCGAGCCAGTACGCGCGTTGGCTTGATCCCGGCAGTGGCCCTGTGGAAGACCTCTTCGAACCGTTTCCCGCCGAAGACATGCATGCATGGCCGATTGGTCCCGCGGTTGGGAATGTTCGTAACAACAGCCCAGACCTTATCGCTGAGGTCTGACCCTAGAACGCCGTTCTTACGGTGAAGCGGGCATTGAGCGGCGCTCCTGTGGAGATGTTGTTGTCGTTATGGGCCGCCGGGAAATAGTCCTCATCAAGCAGGTTCTCGATGTTGAGCTGAAACCGTGTGCCATTGTCCAACGTATAGAAGGCAGCGGCATCGACACGTGTGAAGTCGGGCAGGGTGACGGCATTGCTCGTCGAGGCGAATTGCTCGTCTTGATAGGTCAACCCCAAACCCAGGCCGAGCTTGGGCGAGACGGCAAACCGGTTCCAGATCGAGAACATGTTTTCAGGGACCTGCGAAAGGGCCGCGGTGGCGCCTGACACCTCGCCGAACTCGGATCCATCCAGGTAGCTGTAGCCCGCGTCGACCGACCACCAATCTGTTATGGCCCCGTTGATCTGGAACTCGAAACCCTCGGTTTCCGTGCCGACGATAATGGAAGAGCCGATATTGTCGGGGTCTTCCCGGGTGTCGTTTTCACGGTCGAGCTGGAAAAAAGCAGCGGTCACGCTCAGGTCCGGGCGAATGTCCCACTTGATTCCGACCTCGGTATTCTCGAATTCCTGCGGCGCCGCCGATTCGGTCGTTGGGGTCAGCACCAGGAACTGGTCGCCCGACCGGGGCAGGAAAGACTGGCTGAAGCTGGCATAGGCCGAGACCGTTTCCACGGGCTTGAAGATCAGGCCGATCCGCGGAGACAGCTCCTCATCGGTGCGGCTCAGTGTCAGCGCGGCTCCATCGTTTCCGGAAAGAATGCTGGCGTCGCGATTGGTGACGTCGATCTCGAACTGGTCGAAGCGCAGCCCGCCGACTAGTTTTAACCTGTTGCCGATGTCCACCTGGTCCTGGATGTAGATCGAGGCGAATTGGACGTCAGAATCGCGGTTCCGGTTGAGTGCGGGAAAACTGAATGCCGGGATCATGAGGGGATCGGTAAAGGCAAAGCTGATCTGATCATCCTGGTTCTCGTCGAAGACAGTATCGCTGCGCGTGTTGCCCGTCTGCTGATCGCCGAACTCCACCCCTACAAGAAGCGTATGGGTGAGCGCACCGGTGTTGAAATCGGCCACCAGATTGGCCTGCAGGATCAGGTTTTCCCGCTCCGTCGTGTCGAGATAGCCGTCAAGGCCAACGACCCCCGCGGGAAGATTGCTGCCGATGGCGAAGAGGTTCTGGTAGAGCTTGTCGTAGTCGGCATATTGAAGTGTCGCATTGGCCGACAGCGAGTCCGAGAAGCTGTGATCAACCCTCGCCCGCGCAATGTGCGCCTCAAGCGTCGTCGTGTTGGCGTTCGGGTCTCCGAAGAACGTGTCGCGGAACCCCGGTGTCGGCGCCCCGTTCAGCGAGGGGATACCCCGGTCCACCACACGGTCGTCGTCGACATATTCGTAGGACAGCAACAAACGCGTGTCCGGTGTCAGCTGGGTGAGGAAGGTGGGATTGATGGCAAAGCGGTCACCGTCGAACTGATCCCGGTGATTGTCGAGGCTTTCCGCAAAGGCGGTGAGGCGGAATGCGGTGGTGCCAGAAATGCGCGTATTGTAGTCGATGGCGCCCGAGATCTCGCCGAACGTGTCTGCGCTTAGCGTCAGTGCCGTCAGGTCGCCGTCGAGATCTGGCCGCTTGGTCACCCGGTTGATCACGCCGCCGCCGCCGCCCCGGCCAAAGATCATCGCATTCGCGCCGCGAAGGATCTCCACCTGGTCCAGGTTATACAGCGGTCGAAAATACTGTACGTCATCGCGGAGCCCGTCGATGAAGAAGTCCGCCGTCGTGTTCTGTCCGCGGATCGTGATCTGGTCGCGGTGGCCTTCGCCCTGGCCGATGGACGCGCCCGGCGTATAGCGCAGAATATCGCCGATATCTGTGAAACCCTGCTCGATGATCTTGCCGGATGTGACGATCGACAGGCTCTGGGGCACGTCAATGATTGGGGTCTGGGTCTTGATGCCGCTGAATTTTTCGTTGGCGAGGTAGGATGTCGTGACTTCGATTGGATTGAGGACGCGGTCATCCTCTTCTGCCGTTGCGATGCCGCCAAGGGCCATGGAAACCGCCAGGGTCGTCCCTGCTGACAAGAGAAGTCCGTTTTTCATGGGAGGGGTCTTTACTGATACTGAGTTGCAAGAAGCTCTATTGCAGAGCGTTGCTGTTATTGCAACTCATGATCAACTGCGACCTAAGTCGCGGTCGAGGGGCAATCGGCGAAGGTTCGTCAGGGAGTGGCTGGCGACTGAAACCAGCCGGGCTGCCGGAACGGCAAGGACAGGTCACGCGCGACGGCGGCATGGGCAATGGCGCCATCTGCAACGGTGAGGCCATTCGCGAGGTGCGGGTCGCTGTTCAGCGTTTCGCGCGTTCCATTGTTCGCCAGCGCCATCACAAACGGCAGCGTCGCATTGTTCAGGGCATAGGTGGACGTCCGGGGCACGGCGCCCGGCATGTTGGCCACGCAGTAGTGGAGGATGCCGTCCACCTCATAGATCGGGTCCTCATGGGTTGTCGGTTTAGATGTTTCGAAACATCCGCCCTGGTCGATCGCGATATCGACGAGCACGGCGCCCGGCTTCATCGTTGAAAGCTGGTCCCGGGTGATCAGTTTGGGGGCTGCTGCGCCGGGTATCAGCACCGCACCGATGACGAGATCGGCATGGGTGACCGCTTCCGCCAGGGCGGCCCGGGTCGAGTACATCGTTTTTACCTGGCCATTGAACTGGACATCCAACTCGTCGAGGCGCGTCATGGACCGGTCAAAGACGGTGACGTCAGCCCGCATTCCCGCTGCGATTTCAGCGGCGTTCGTGCCGGATACCCCACCACCGATGATCACGACCTTGGCCGGCGCAACCCCCGGGACACCGCCCAGCAGCAGCCCTCGGCCACGGCGGGTCTTCATCAGCGCCCAGGCAGCCACCTGCATCGACATGCGCCCCGCAACCTGGCTCATCGGGGTGAGGAGCGGCAGTGCACCTGACCGGTCGGTGACGGTTTCATAGGCAATGGCGGTGGCGCCCGATGCGATCAATCCCTCTGCCTGGACCGGGTCGGCTGCGAGGTGGAGGTATGTAAACAGGGTGTGTTCAGCGGTGAGGCGCGCACACTCCTCCGGCTGCGGTTCTTTCACCTTGACGATCAGGTCGGAGGCGGCGAACACGGCATCGGCATCGGCGGCCACATCAGCGCCTATCGCTGCATACGCCTCATCGGGAAAGCCCGACCCTGAGCCTGCACCCGCCTGCACGGTGACAGTGTGGCCAGCCTGAACCAGTTCGCCGACGCTTTCCGGGGTTAGCCCGACACGAAATTCCTGGCGTTTGATCTCAGTCGGAATGCCGATGCGCATATGGCCGCTCCTGTGGGCTTTTGTTCCGCCTATTGCAATTTTTGCGCAAGGACCGACGACCTAATATCCTTGTTCAGGCGGCCTGGTCCACAGGATCCACGAGTGTTTCGGCCAGGTCGTCGGTATTGAATCGCTCGCTTTCCTGGCGGAGCCAATCGGCGACAGTGGTATCATCAACGCCGAGGGCCCTTAGCAGGTCTGTCGCCATTTCGATTCCCTTGGGTTCGCTCATGGACAAATATGCGCGCATGCCAAGTGCCTTGAACTTGGCAACATCATCCAGCGTGTCGAGGCTGACAAACCGGTCCATTCCCGGAAAGTCCCTTTCCACCATCGGCGTGATCGAGCGGGAAACTTCATAGCGTGGGGCGCCGATGACAACCGCCCGTGCATCGTTTGCGCCGATGGCATCCACCAGACGCAGATTGGACGCATCGCCGTAGTTCACGGAGTAGCCATCGGCTGTGGCGGCAACAAAACGGTCAGGATCATTGTCCAGGGCAACGAAGGGGATGTCGTGGTCGATCAAGGCATCAACCGCCAGGCGGCCGGTGGGGGTCATGCCGAAGACGATCACTGGTTGGCTCGCGGGGTTCGACGGAGCAGCATCGCCCGGTGCGGATCGCTTGGCCAACTCGCGTGACAGCTTCATGCCGGCGTCCGCCCAGAACGGGGCAATGACGAGCGTCAGGGCGACGCTTGCCACCGTGACCGTTTCAACCAGTTGGCTGAAGAGGGGCGGATTGCCAGCCGCAACGGCAGATGCCGAACTCGCCGCGAGGATCGAAAGGACGACGAGGGTGAATTCGGAGCCCTGGCTCAGTAAGAAGGTCAGCTGCGTGGCGCCGGGACTGGTCCACCTGTTCAGCCGCGCCGCGATAAACCCGGCCACGGTCTTGATCCCGACAATGGCCACGGTAACGCCCAGGATCAGGGGCAGGTTCGCGATCAGTTCGGGCAAATCGATCATCAAGCCGACATTGATAAAGAAGAACGACAGGAGCAATCCGCGGAACGGGCCCGTCTCGGTCTGGATCTGGTGGCGGAACGGGGTACCGGATACGGCAAGGCCAGCCAGGAAGGCGCCCAATGTCAGCGAAAGGCCGACCAGATAAGTGCCGCAGGCTGCGCCGAGCACCATGAGCAAGGTGAAAGCGGTGAACGCTTCCGAATTGCGCGTCGCTGCCAGGGCCCGGAGCACTGGCGCCATGAGATAGCGGCCAGCCACAAGCGCGGCCGCAAAAGCGAGGATGGCCTGGCCGGCGGCGATGGCCATGGTGAGCGGGATAGAGGCGGGGTCACCGCCCAGCGCGCTGGCGAAGATCAACAGGAAGATCGCGATAATGTCCTGGAAGATCAGGACGTGGGTGGCGGACCGGCCCAGCGGGCAGGAATTCAGGCCGCGCTCCGATAGCAACCGGGCGACAACCGCTGTCGAAGACAGCCCCAGCGAAATTCCGACCGCGATTGCAACCGGCCAGGCCACCCCTATCCCACCGATGATCAAGGTGAAGGCGGCCGCACAAAGCACGAGGTGCGCGGGTCCGAGTCCTAGAAGGTCCTGTCGACTTTCCTTCAACTCGCGCATGGAGATATGCATGCCGATGTCGAACAGCAGGAAAACCACGCCAAGCTCTGCGAGCAGGTGTGTTGTGCTGGTTTCCGCCATGAAGCCGAGGGCATGGGGCCCAATGATCACACCGGCCGCGAGGTAGCCGACAATTGGGCTGATGTTGAGCGCCCTGGCTGCCAGGGCGGCAGCCGCGCCGGTGGCCAAGAGGGTGACAGCGGGAAGGAGAGCGTCACTGGGGGAGAATTCGGCTGCCATCGGTTTGGTCCTGGAAATGGCTATCTCTACCTAAGTGGCCCTCGCGCGCCTGAAAGCCAACCTGTATGTCTGGCGGACAGAAGAAAGGCCGCTGCAGTCGCTTCTCTGCAGCGGCCCTTTTCACCCCGAACGCGAGGAGGAGCCCGTTCGGGGAAAGTGAGTGGGCGCCTAGAGCGAGCGCCCGACGGAGATCACAAACCGCTCGCCGGCCGGGCCGCCATCGCCGTCAAGACCGTCAACGCCATCGCCGTCAGATCCGATGAACCGGAGGTCGAAGTCGAAGCCTGCCGCAGATGTGGTCACGCCGATCGAATAGTCGAGGTAGTCGCAGTCCATGCAGTCGTCATCGTCAAAGAACGACAGGAAGCCAAGGCTGACATCCGCACCGAAGTTCTCGCCAAGTGGGATACCTGCCGAAGCGTTCGTGTAGAGCGTACTGCCGGTTTCAAGATAATATTCGGGCGAGAAGGCAAATGACAGCCCGAGGTCCACCGTGTCTGCAACGGTTGTGCTGCCGCCCGCATACACTTCGATAAAGTTCTGCTCAGGCTCGTCCGGAGCATCGGGGTAGAGATAGTAGATCGCACCAAGATCGAGATCGACCACGCCAACAGACGTTGTGTAGCCGCCGTAGATATCGATCTCTGTGCTTGTGCCGTCAGCGAAATCTACCCCGGATGCCCACGTCCCCACGTAGAAGCTGTCGGATGCCCAGTCGAAGCCGCCCTGTACGGTCGGTGCACCATCGGTCTGGGTAAAGCCCCGGAAGACATAGTCAGATGTCAGGGCGATGTTTCCGGAGAACTCACCCCCGGCGAAGCTCTCCTGCGCATGGCCTGCGCCGCCGAAGCCAACACCGACCATTGCTGCCAATGATAGAATTTTTAGCCGTTTCTTCATTCGTTGGTCCTTCCCTCTCGTTCGCACATACCTTGCGTCCGTCGGCATAGGGACGAGTTTCGTTAGTACCCGGCAATCGGATCGCGAGTGCGTCCGCGAAACTGCGGTTGTGCGCCTGGAATTTAGGCCATTCAGAGCCCAACTGAGTAATATTCGAGCGCTATCGTGCCGTGAGACCGGCGAATCCCAGATGGGTTCCGGCGTCTGCGAGGAGCGTCTCGCCGGTGACATGTCTTGCGGCATCTGTGACAAAGAAAAGGGCGGCATCTGCAATGTCGTCGGGCCCGCTGGCCGCCTGGAGGGGTGTCGCTTTCTCGACGCTGGCGCGCATGGCGAGGTACTTTTCCTCCTCCATGTGATCGGAAAACCAGCGCGTATCGATATAGCCGGGGCAGATTGCGTTGACCCGTATGGCTGGTGCCAGGGCCCGGGCCAGCGAGAGCGTCATGGTGTTCAGCGCTCCCTTCGATGCCGCATAGGCCACCGACGAGCCGATCCCGGTGACTCCGGCGATCGATGACGTGTTCAGCACCGAACTGGCCCGTCCTGATGCGGCGTAAGCCGCACGAAGCAGCGGTTCGCACGCCTGGACCATGAGAAAGGCGCCTGCGACGTTCACGGCGTAGATGTCCATGAAATCATCCTTGGACAGGGCGCCGAGGTCTGCGTGTTTGGGGGCGCGGCGGGTGATCCCGGCATTGTTGATGAGGATATCGAGTTGACCCCAGTCGGCCGCTGCGTCGGCGAGCGCCTTGCAGCCATCGGCGTCACTGACATCGGCCTGTACGACTTTGACGACCGCCCCTGCCTTTCGGCAAAGATCGGCGGCTTCTTCCGCTTCGGCGGCGCTGCGGGCGTAGTTGACGATCACATTGGCCCCGAACTCGGCGAGTTTGACCGCCATGGATCGGCCAAGTCCCGTGGCCGATCCGGTGATAATGGCCTTTCTGCCGTCAAGGTCTTGCATCGCGTACTCCCTATGGTTGTGGGGCAAGGGCTAAGTCATCATGGGCCCTGCGTCGATGGAGAAGAGGAACCATAGGATCGTGAAGGTCGCCAGTGCCCCAAGGACAATGGCGATCTGGGTGCCGACTGTCCGGTGCCGCGATCCGGCACTGCGCACGATTGCGATGAGCGCAAGCGCGCCGAGGGTCGCGCCGGCGAGGGCCAGCCAGCCGCCTGTGGCGATGGCGGTTGGCACGCCGATGGGGAGGGTCGCGGAATGCTGTGTGGCGGTCTGCATGATGGCTCGGATGCAGAAGGTGGCGCCGGCAATGGACGCAAGCCCGCCGAGCCAGACGAGCACCCTTGCGTGGCCATAATCGCCGCTTTGCGTGCCATCGATGCGGCGGGCCAGGGCGCCCAACGGAAAAGCCAGCCCTAGGAGCGCAAGAAAAGCAGCCGCTGCGGCTGGCAGATAGGGATAGGTGCCAGCCTGGAGCGCCCGCCCGAATTTGTAGGGCCCACTCGTCTCGCGGATATCGATGAGGAATTCTGGTGCCGGTGTCGCTTTCAGGCAGCCCGCATCCACGCGTTCCGCGGGCGCCAGGAAGAAATCGAGCACGACGCGCTGACCGCATCCGCTCCAATGGGACAGGAGGGCGCCGTGCCCCGTATTCGGCACATCAATCCTCTGTGCCTCGCCAAGGCGCGGCATCACCATGTCAGCATAATAGGGCGGGGTAATCGGGTCGACTTCGCCCATGGCGACGAGCGTTGGTATATCACTGGACGCCGGGATGACGGTGGGGTCGGAAGCGGCAGGCAAGATAGTCTCGCAACCGTCATAATAGTTCAGCGTGCCCATGTAACGGGACAGATCCGGTTCGCTCCCACCGGGCGGGGAGGCACCGGCGGCATCTTCGCGAAAACCGGCCCGGCAATTGATCGCCAACGCCATACCCATGCCGTATCGATGGTCGATCGGATAGGATAGCACTTCGACATAGGTGCGCAGCGCCTCGGCGTTGCGGGACTCAAGTACACGCAAGAGCGCAGGCAGGTCACCATAGACCGATTTGTTGTAAAGCGCCTGGAACACGGCGCCCGCAGCGACGGTGCCATCGACCATGATCTCGCCTGTCACTGCCAGGTGCGGCGCCAGACCGCTCAGCGGCAGGGGGTCTGCCTGGTAGGCGTCGAAGGCCGCGATAAACCGTTCAGACAGGGCCGTGCCCGGATAACGCGCTGCGCATGCGGGATCGTTGGCGCACATTGTCTCGACCGCGGTGAGGGCCGATCGAAAGCCGGCAGCATACATCCCATCCAGGTTCGTGACCGTATAGCCCGCAGGGACAACACTATCTAGGACGACAGCGCGTATGCCCTCCGGATCCACCTGCATGACACCCTGGGCCAACTCGGTCCCGTAGGAGATGCCGAACAGGTTCCACGCGTCATACCCCAACGCACGGCGGATATCGCGGACATCCAGCGCATTCTGCCAGTTCGTGTAGCCTTCCACCGCCATGCCGCGGGCACGGGCTTCGCTCACACACCGTTCCACTTCGGCAAGGTAGGCAGTCCGCGCGTCGGTGGTTATCCCGCCATGGGCGTAAGGCATGGGGACCGCCCTGCAGAAGTCGCCGCCGGAATAACCAACGCCGCGCTGGTCGAACCAGACCATGTCCATATGCGCCAGGAGGCTGGCATTGTGACCGGTCTGGAAACGGCTGAGCCTGTGCAGTCCCAGCGATGGCCCGCCGGGCCCTCCGGTCAGGTACACCATCGCGGTTTGCCCTGGGGATTGTGAAGGCGATTTGACCTGGAGCACAGATAGCTTGATGAGCCGGCTGGTCCGCAATGACCGGTCTTCCGGGACCAGCACGTAGCCGCACCGGAACCGCTCGGCGTCATAGGCTCTGGTGCCCGTGAAAGGACATACTGTGGGCTGGAACCGCGGTTCGAACTGCTGCCAGGCCGGGTGAACAGCATCGATCCTTGGAAGGAGCCGTTCGGGCAGCACGACGCCTGTGGTCTGTGAAAAGGCAAGTGGCGCAATGAGCAGTATGCCCATGATAGCCTGGATCAGTCTTACGATACCCATCAAGTCCTCCGTGGCCTCCCGTCGAATGTCCAGCGCTCCGAATCCCGAGGCTGGAGAAACCACACACTGAGCCGGCTCGCCAGTGGGTGCGGCCCAATGGGCGACTGCATTGCTTCGAATTCAGCGATTGGAAATCCCAAGGCACTACGCCATAAGCCCTCTTGCGCCGGGGTGCTTTCAGGAAAGAGACCGAATGAGTGATCTGCTATTGATTGCCGGGGGGCTGGTCCTGCTGTTCATCGGCGGGGAGTCGTTGGTGCGCGGCTCGGTTGGCGTTGCGAAGCGGCTCGGCGTGTCCGAACTTGTGATCGGCCTGACCCTTGTAGGTTTCGGAACGTCCATGCCTGAACTCGTCACCAGCCTGCGCGCTGTGCAGCAGGACGCGGTCGGTCTGGCCATCGGCAATGTCGCGGGATCGAACATAGCAAATGTCTTGCTCGTCCTGGGTGTTGCGGCGCTGATAAAGCCTATCATCACGAATCCAGCAGCGCTGGCGCGGGATACGCTTGTCATGATCGCTGCCACGCTCGTGTTCGCAGCACTGGTATATTTCGACGCGTTCACGCGGCTTGCGGGCGGGGTGCTGGTGGCCGCGCTGGTCACCTACATCCTCGTATCACTGATCATGGACCGGGGCGGCAAGGCGGCGCCCGGTGTCATGCACGCTGAAGAAGGCGCACTTTTGCAAGTTGAGCAGGGGCTCCTGGTTTCAGCCGTCATGGCTGTTCTCGGGATGATCGGTGTCGTTTTCGGCGCACGGTTTCTTGTCGATGGCGGATCGGGGCTCGCCACGGCCATGGGTGTTTCGGAAACCGTTATCGGCCTGACCATTGTCGCCATCGGCACCAGCCTTCCAGAGCTTGCGACGTCTGCAATATCGGCCCTGCGCGGCAAGTCAGACGTCGCGCTGGGCAATGTGCTTGGCTCCAACATCTTCAATATTCTCGGGGTGCTCGGCGTGACGGCCCTGGTCGAACCTTTCTCGGTGATGGTGCCCGAACCGGCCGCAACGTCTATCTTCAATGCAAATGTCGACCCCCAGGGCAGCGTTGCATTGCCCATTCTCGGCTGGGAGGACATCGGTGCCGTGATCCTGTCTGTATTCCTGTTGGTACTGTTTGCGTTTACCGGCCGAAAGCTGGCCCGGTGGGAGGGGGCAGTCCTGCTGTGTGCTTACACACTCTACATGGGCATGATTGCCGGTGTCGTCCCAACCCCGCTGGGGGTTGAAGCGTGACGGAGAAGGATATCTATGCGGGGCTCGACCAACTTGGCCAGACCGCCAGCCAACCGCGGACACCGGACGAGGCAAAGCTTGAGCGGGTGCCCAACCCCCATCGGGGAACGCTCTACCTGTCACGGTTCACGGCTCCCGAATTCACGTCCATTTGCCCGGTCACGGGCCAGCCCGACTTCGCGCACCTCGTCATCGACTGTGCTCCGGCGGACTGGTTGGTCGAGAGCAAGAGCCTGAAGCTCTTCCTGACATCATACCGTAACCATGGCGCATTCCATGAGGACTGCACGCTCGATGTCGGCAAACGCATTGTTGACCTTATCGCGCCGACCTGGCTTCGGATCGCGGGCTATTGGTATCCTAGAGGCGGTATTCCCATCGACGTCTTCTGGCAGACCGGTGAGCCGCCCAAAGGGCTTTGGCTTCCTGACACCGGTGTCCCCGCTTACCGCGGACGCGGCTGATGCCGCCTATCACGCGCCGGACCAGCGGGTAATCTTCGCGGGCATATCCGGTCGTGGCCGCTCTGGCGGATTGGCCGTGGCTGTACCGAGGTAAATGAAACCGGCGACCCGTTCGGTGGCTGTCAGACCCATCATCGCAGCGACGCGCCGGTCGTAGGCGATCCATTCCGTCAGCCAGGCGCCTGACCAACCCGCGGCATTGGCCGCCAACAGGAGTTGGTGACAAACCGCGCCCGCAGAAAGCTCTTGCTCCCAGACCGGGGTCTTGTGCTCGGGATTGGGGGACGAGACGACACAGACCACCGTCGGTGCCCGGCTCAGCAAGGTCGTAGCGTTCAACGCAACATCATCAGCGTTGGCTTCGGGATGGTCAGCCCTGTAGATGTCCGCAAGCCTGTCGCCGGCATGCGTCCGCATCTGGTCCTCGAAGGTGATGAAGCGCCAGGGCTCCAATCGGCGGTGATCCGGCACACGGGCGGCCACCGTA
The DNA here is from genome assembly GCA_038522375.1 of Pseudomonadota bacterium. Classification (GTDB taxonomy): domain Bacteria; phylum Pseudomonadota; class Alphaproteobacteria; order Caulobacterales; family Hyphomonadaceae; genus UBA5336. The sequence continues at coordinate 8,725 of JBCBKE010000025.1, read as the reverse complement.
AGCAAGTCGTCAAGCGCATCGCCGGTTGGGCCAGGTACCCCCAAAGTTCGTTTGCCAGACGATCTGCGGTTTGAAAGCAACCAACGCGCTTCGGCACTCGGATTGACCGGTGACATGGCGGTGCCGGGGGCGGGAGGGGGCGGAAAGGACCTGTCCATGGGCCCTATATGGCCCACGGAAACGCGAATCCAGCCCAACCAGTGAATGTGACAGAAAATAAACAGTGTTTACTGGGTGAATAGTGTTTGCTATTTCTGATGCCCATCCTACGTGTCTTGAACAGCAGCCGGGATAACCATGTCCGCCCCAGTCAATCACACTGTATCGCCGGCTGAACGGCGTAAGCTCCGGGTCAGGGCGGCGATCCTTGAAGCTGCGGAAAAGGTGTTCGCAGAGGAGGGCGAAGCAGGACTTTCCATCCGCCGCCTCGCCGAGGAAATCGATTATTCCCCCGCCGCGATCTACAAGTACTTCGACTCCAAGGACGCGCTTGTGGAAGTGCTCAAGGAGGCGTTCTTCGAGAAGATCCTCGTCCTGATCGACCAGAGCCTCGCGTCCGACGCGCCGTTCCCCGAGCGCGCCCGCAACTGCATGACGGGTTACATCAAGACGGCCCTTGAGAAACCCAACCACTACGCGGCTGCTTTTTCCGGCATTTCCCAGGAAGGCGCCCCGGTGAGCATGGGGACCGCAGATCTCGCCGGGCCTCCGTCTGCCATGGACGCCGAAACGCCAAAACGACGGGCCTTCAACTTCCTGGTGGACATGATCCAGACAGGGCAGGCGGGCGGTTACATGCGGGCCGATATTGACCCAGACCATGCCGCCTTCTGTGTGTGGTCTGCCTGCCATGGCATGGCGATGATCCTGATCCACACCCAGCCCATACCGGGGCGGGACGCCAACGCGTCCCCCGCAGCGCTGGACGCAATGATCTGGCATCACGCCAACATCTTCGTAACCGGTCTGGAAGCGGGGGCGCCCAACGCGCCTTTGACCAGCTCAGACCATTCCAAATCTCCCTCAACCACGCCCACCGCTTACGGCGAATAGGACACCTGTAGCCATGACGACCCCGACGACAACGCGAGATAAGCAACCGACGGCCACGAAGGGCTTTGTCTTCCTGATTGTTATCGCCCTTGTCGGTGCCGGCCTCACCGCTTTTGCCTTGTCTCTGAGGTCCGAAGAGGGGCCGAAGGTTGCCGTTGCCGAGCCAACGCCGCTGACCGTTTCGGTGATGTCGGCGAGCATGCAATCGGGCTTTGAACTGCAGGAAAAGTACACCGGTATCGCAACGGCCAGCCGCGAGAGCGAGCTGGGGTTCACCACCGGTGGCCGCATTGACTCCTTTGCAGCCGATGTGGGCGACAGGGTCAGTAAAGGCCAGGTGCTGGCCACGCTGGACACGAGAGGACTTCGCGCCCAGCTGCGCGCATCAGAGGCGTCGATCGAGGAAGCCCGCGCATCGGAAGACATCGCCGAGACCACCCAGGACCGCCAGGAAGAACTCCTCGAAAAGGGGCATGTCTCATCCCAGGCCGTTGACGAGGCAAAGGCCCAGACCCTCGCGGCCGCCGCCCGCGTTCTCTCAGCAGCCGCGAGGGCTGATACCCTGCGTGTCGAGATCGATCTTGCCACCATCACCGCGCCATTCGACGGTGTTGTCACTGACAGGTTTGCCGACGAGGGCGTGATCGCGAGCCCGGGTCAACGGGTTCTGCGGCTGGTTGAGACCGGGCCCATAGAGGCGCGGATCGGCGTCCCGGTGCATGCCGCCAGCCGCTTGGAAACGGGCGGGCGCTACACACTCATTGCGGACGGTCGGAACGTTTCAGCGACCCTGCGCTCAGTCACCGGCATTATCGACAGCCGTTCGCGAACCGTAACAACCATTTTTGACATTGACGAAGGGGCGGGCATCCCCGCCGGCACGGTCCTCAGACTGGCGCTGGATGAAACCATTTCCGAGGATGGAATCTGGGTGCCCGTTGCGGCCTTGACCGAGGTTGCCCGCGGCGTCTGGTCGGTCCTCGTCGCCGAGAGGGACGGAAGCGCTTGGATCGCGAAGCCACGGCCAGTGACGGTCATCCATAGCGATGGCGACAGGACCTTTGTCCGTGGCGTGATTGGCGATGGCGACCTGATCATCCTCGATGGTTTGCAGCGCGTCACGCCGAACCAGCCCGTGACGCCAAGGCAAACAAGCTTTGCTGGCAGACCCGCCGCGGCAAGCGACTAAGCCTCACACGCCCCGCCTCAGCCTTCCGCGCGAACAAGAAGAGACGCGATATGTACACGTTGTTCTACCGAGTTCCCCGCCTCACCATCCTGGCGATCCTGGTTGCCGTCGCGGGCGGAATTGGCGCAATCCTCACCCTTGGGCGGCAGGAAGACCCGACCCTGGTCGAGCGATACGGCTTTGTGCTGACGGCATTGCCTGGCGCCGACGCCGAACGGATAGAAGCCTTGGTCACCGACCCTGTGGAAACCGCGCTTCTTGAACTCTCAGAGATCGATCAGCTTGTTTCGAGTTCCCGGGAAGGTGTCTCCCAGGTCTCGGTGACGATGCGCGATGACCTTTCCGTCGCAGAGGTCGATGATGCCTGGACCCTGATCCGCGCCCAGGTTGAAAGCGCTCGCGCGGAGTTTCCTGACGGTACGCTGCCACCGATCGTCGATCGTCAGTATGTCGGTGCCGCGACGCTGATCGTGGCGTTGACCTGGGAGGGCGCCGGCCCGGCACCGCTGCCGGTGATGACCCGTATGGCCCAAGAGCTGGAGGACAGGCTCAAGACACTGCCGGGGACCGAGGAAGTGCGCAGCCATGGCATGCCAACCGAGGAAATCCAGGTCCGGATCGATGGCGAGGCGCTGGCAACTGCCGGATTGAGCACCCGCCAGGCGGCATCCCTGATTGCAGCGGCCGATTCCAAGACACCGGCCGGCGCGATCCGGCAGAACGGATCATCCCTGGGGCTGGACGTTGCAGGTGAGTTCCAGTCGATATCTCGCATCCGGAGTGTGCCGCTACTCCAGCTCGAGAACGGATCGTCGGTCCGTGTTGGCGATGTGGCCGATGTCACGATCGGCATCGAGGACCCTGTATCGGTCAAGCAGTTCATCAACAACCAACGCGCCATTCTGGTCTCCGCCGCCATCCAGGAGGGTTTGCAGGTCGACCAGTGGGCCAGTTCAGCGCAGGCGGTTGTCGACCGATTTGCCGCTGATGCGCCGGGCGAGCTGACCATCGAAACCGTTTTCGATCAGAGCGACTATACTGTGGCACGCCTCGGGGAGTTGTCCCGCAACCTGTTGGTATCTGCATTGATCGTCATGGTCGTGCTGTTCCTGACGATGGGCTGGCGATCGGCGCTTGTTGTCGGAATGGCGCTCCCGCTGACGGTGCTGCTTGTCCTCATCCTTTTTCGTGTCTTCGGGATGCCCCTGCACCAGATGTCGGTGACGGGGCTGGTCATCGCTCTTGGGCTATTGATCGACAATGCCATCGTCGTGGTCGACGAGTTCGATCAGTATCGCGGCAAGGGAATGGCGCGGCTCGAAGCGATGCAGTCGTCGCTTTCGCACCTGTTCGGTCCATTGTTTGCGTCAACACTCACCACAGCGCTTGCGTTTGCGCCAATTGCGATGCTGCCAGGCGGCGCCGGCGAGTTTGTCGGCATGATTGGGGTATCGGTGATATTTGCCGTCTGCTCATCGCTGTTGATTGCGATGACGGTGATCCCCGCCATGGCAGGGTGGTTCGACCGAAAGCGTGCTGGAGAAAGCGCGACAGCGGCAACCCGGCGCTGGTGGCGCGACGGGATCGTCAGCAACACGATCAGCGATGGCTACCGGGCCACCGTGGAAGCGGTGTTGCGCTTCCCCCCGCTCGGCCTGGCGCTTGGGATTGCGCCCGCAGCAATCGGGTTCATCCTTGCGGGATCCCTGCCGTCCCAATTCTTCCCGTCCACGGAACGCGACATGTTTCAGGTCGAAATGGTGTTGCCGGCAAGCGCGTCCATTGAGGAAACCGAGCGTCAGGTCAGGGCTGCAACAGATTTCATCCTTGCAAGGGAGGATGTGGTCTCGGTGAACTTCACCCTCGGTGAACCGTCGCCAAGGGTCTACTACAATGCTTTTGCCAATACGCGCGGCGTTGAAGGCTTCGCATCGGGCTGGGTGCAAACCACGGGCGCAGCGGCCACGCGATCCATGGTTTCCGACATCCAGCGAGAGGTGAGGGACGCATTCCCTGATGTCCAGTTCCTCGCCGTCCCCTACGCTCAGGGGCCTCCAACCGACGCGCCACTGCAGCTCTTCATCGAGGGCAACGACCTTGAAACCTTGAACCGCCTCGGAAACGAACTCCGTGCCGTGATGGCGCAGACGCCAGGCGTGACCTATACCAGCGCCAGCCTGCAGCTCGGGTCTCCGCGTCTGACGCTGGAAGCAGATGAGGCCTTGTCCGCCATTACCGGCGAACGGTTTTCAGACCTGGCAGCGGACCTGGCGGCTGAATTGAACGGTGTCGAAGCGGGCAGTGTTCTGGAGGGGTCCGAGAACATTCCCGTGCGGGTCATTGCACCACCGTCTGAACGCGGCAGCCTTGAGGATCTCCGGGGCATGGGTATTGGCGGGCTGGCTGGAGGAGACTTCGGCACACCGGTCGGAGCGCTCGGAGAGATTACGCTCAAGCCCAGCGTTGCGCGGGTTGAGCGGAAGGATGCGCGGCGTGTGAACGATATCCGCGGCTTCGTGGAGCCTTATACGCTTCCGGCTCCGGTGTTTGCCGATTTCCAGGCCCGTCTCGACGCCTCCGGGTTTGAGCTGCCGACAGGTTACCGGATTCTGGTCGGCGGCGATGCAGAAGCCAGCGGCAATGCCCAGTCCAATCTTGCGGCAACAGCTATTCCCCTGCTGCTGATCATGCTTGGCGCCGTTGCCCTCGTGTTCAACTCCTTCCGGATGGCCTTCCTGATCCTCTCGGTGGGGACCCTTTGTATTGGCCTTGCATTCTTCGGCGTCTGGCTCTTCAATCTCCCGCTCGGGTTCAATGCGATCATCGGCGCTCTTGGGCTGCTGGGGATCGCGATCAACGGATCGATTGTTGTGCTGTCCATGCTCCGGTCAAACGAAGCCTGCATGGGTGACGATATCATTGCGCAGCGGGAGACCGTCGTTGATGCCACCCGGCACATCGTTGCAACAACGCTGACGACGATGGGTGGCTTCGTTCCGATTCTTCTTGCCGGCGACGTATTCTGGATGCCCCTGGCGGCAGCGATATTCGGAGGTGTGGCGGGCTCGGCAATCCTGGCGCTCTACTTCACCCCGGCGGTGTTCCGCATCACGACCATGCGGCCCATTTCCCGGCTCCTGTCGCGTGCAGGATCGACCGACAAGGGGTTCCAGCCGGCAGAATAGCCCGTGATTTCAGGAACGGCTTTTTTAGTGGTAGCGCTTTTTGAGGAAGGCTTCGCGCTGGGCCTTGGTGAACTGGTTCTGTTCCTTGATGAATGCCTTGTAGGCAGCGTCGTCGAGAGGATTGTCAGGATCGATACAAATGGCGCGATAGGTTCTGCGTGAATGGGGCGCCCGGGTTTCCACCACGGACGCCCGGATCTCCTTTTCCAACTTGTCGTCACATTTTTCCGACAGGTCCTCGATCACCGCATCACCATCGTCGGTCGCGTTCTGGAAAGCCTGACTGTCGATGACGGCGTCCACCTTGGCTTCAAGCTTTTCGGCGTAGCGTTCGGCCTCCGCTTCCACTTTCTCGGCATAGGCGTCCATCTGTTCTTCGAACCGCTCCATCTTGCGTTCGAAGGCTTCCATGTTCGCCTCAAAAGCGGCTGCATCGAAGCCGGACACCTTCACGTTCACGCCGTCGCCGGTGATCGAGAACGAGCCATCGTCACCTGTGGATACCTCGAAGCCGCTGTCGCCAAGACCTTCCAACACGCCTAGCGCCGCGAGCTCTCCCAGGTCAGCGAGACTGTCCAGTACGAACTTGCCTTCCAGGTGCCCCAGATCGAGGTCGATCTTGAGGTCGTTGGGCATGATCACGGGCGGCACCGGAGGGACGGGCGGAACGGGGGCGATGTCCAATTCCGGTGGGGATGGCGGCTTCAGCCCCTCGTGGATTCGGTCCAGCCTGGCTAGCTGGCGGTGCATCGGTTCGAACGGGTCCTCGGCAAGGAGAAGCGTTTCGCGTCCATCGATCACCACGGTGCGTGTTCCGTTTTTCCAGGGCTCGACCTCGACCTGCGCTCCGCCCAACAATTCCCCGTTATCGGCGGAGACCGTTGTCGCACTTGCGAATATCAGCAGGCTACCAGCGAGCACGGCCGCCGTCTTGCCAATCAGCCCCGTCCGGCCTGCGGGCGCGCCCATGCGTTCGAACCGCTCCTTGAGGCCGTGGTCGAGTGTCAGGCCCGCAACCTGGAGCTGGGGCGCTGGCCGCATCAGCTTCACGCCCTTCAACAAGGTTGCCCCATAGGCGTGGGGGCTGGTGTCGCCGCGGGCCAGCACGAGGGCATCGCAGGCCGCCTCCTGGTCGGCCCGGAAGGCACGCATCGCATAATGGGCGAGCGGATTGAACCATTGCAGCGCTAGCAGGAGGTGGGCGACATGCAGGGCGAACAGGTCACCCCGTTTCACATGGGCGAGCTCGTGGACAATAGCCAGGCGCTGCTCAGCCTTGGTGTAGTCCAACTCAAACCAGGCCGGCACCACGATCGTGGGCCGAAACAACCCCATGACAAGGGGGCTGGATGGCAGGAAACTACTCCGTAAACTGATGGGCCGTTTGACTCCCATCATCGCCTGCACGTCGTTGGCCATGGCGATGAGCGTTTCAGAAGCGGGCGCGGATTCCAGGGCAACCAGTCGTGCGAACCGTGCCTGCCGAAACAGGGTCCAGGCATAGAAGACGACTGCGCTGGCAAGGAGTATGGTCAGGGTGGCCACCTGCCATCCGGCACTGTTCAAGGTTCCGGCAAGCCCGTCGCCAAGGTTGGCTGCCGTCAAGGGCGTATCGGGGGCAGGGGAGGACGCCCACGCATCCGCTGCCGGGGTGGGTGAGGATGGGGCGGCGGCCGTCTCGTTCAAAGAGGGCGTGGGCGTCCAGGTCGTGGCTGGAGAGATGTTCTCTCCTGCGATTTCGGGTGTTGGCGTGATCGCAAACCAGCCGAAGGGCGATAGCGAGGCCGGTAGCGGCGGCATCACCAACCTGAGCGCGGGCAGAAGCCACAGCGCATAGGCGGCATTGGCTCCGAAACGGGTGGCGACCTCACGTCTTGTGGCAAGCACAATGATTATCAGGAGGGACACCGCCAGAGTGGTCGTGACAAGGTAGGACATGCTCATTTCTTCAACTCCCCCAGGAGCTTCTCGAGCTCCGCTATATCGTCTTCCGTGAGGCCCCTGCCGTCGGCGAGGTGGGCAATCAATGGCGCTGCGCGGCCCGAGAACACCCGATCCACGAACTGCCGCGCCGCGCCGGCCTTGTAATCGCGCTGTTCGATGGCGGGCGTGTAAAGGTAACGGCGCCCGTCCTCGGTGGTCGACAAGGCGCCTTTTTCCACGAGGCGCGCGAGCAGGGTCTTGACGGTGCGAACGCTCCAATCCTTGCGTTGGAGGAGCGCGTCGTGGACGTCTGTGGCGCTGATCCCCGGCGACGCCCAGAGGATTTTCATCACGTCCAGTTCGGCATCTGATATCTGCATGGCAAGCCTCCCGTTCGACTACGCATGTAGTCTTAGTTGGTGACTACGGCTGTGGTCAACTTACAAATTAAGGCAACATCTGGGCGACACCTGGAGGGCAGCTGTCGGCGATGTGCGATCGGAAATTGGGCTGGACAGTCGCCTGCGGACTTGCCATCGACAAAAGGACGCACCAGCTTTGGCAGCGAATGAAGCGGAGGCAACCCGGACATGAGTGTCAATCCCGACATGGGCGCCCGCCCCCCCGCCTGGACCCGGCTGTCCTTTGAGGCTTCGGCAGCCGCGGCTGAAGAGCCAACGCTCGCGAGCTATATCAACGCCGCCATTCTGAGCCATGACACCCTATGCCAGGCCATGTCGTACCATTTGGCCGAGAAACTCGCCGGCGCCGAGATGGGCGCCCTGCAGGTGCGTCGCCTGTTTGAAAAGGCCTATGATGACGATCCGGACCTTGTCGCGGCGGCTGAACTGGACATGTGGGCGACCCTCGACCGGGATCCCGCCTGCCGTGGGCTCCTTCAGCCGTTTCTGTTCTTCAAGGGCTTTCTGGCGGTCCAGAGCCAACGGGTGGCGCACAAATACTGGCGGCAAGGTCGTGAAACGCTGGCGTTCTACTTCCAGTCGCGGGTATCGGAACTTTTTGGCGTGGATGCCCATCCGGCCGCGCGGTTGGGTACCGGATTGATGCTGGACCATGCCACTGCGATAACCATTGGAGAGACCGCCGTTGTCGGCAACAATTGTTCCTTGCTCCATGGCGTCACGCTCGGCGGTACGGGCAAGGAGGTGGGCGATCGCCATCCGAAGATCGGCAATGGCGTGCTGCTGTCGGTTGGTGCGAAGGTGCTCGGCAACATCACAATCGGTGACGAGGCGAAGGTTGCTGCGGGGTCGGTTGTCCTGAAGGATGTACCGTCCCGATGCACGGTTGCCGGCGTCCCGGCGCGGATGGTCGGCGGAGCGTGTGCGGAACCGGCGAAGATGATGGATCAGGG
>JBCBKE010000024.1:0-38721 GCA_038522375.1 Pseudomonadota bacterium | reverse complement strand
ATCACGTCTTTCGCCCGTACGCGGCTTGCGCCCGCGCTGGGAGGCGCCGTCCGGCCGGGCCCTCGCCGCATACTTCCAAAGCGTCGGAACACCGGTTTCCGGGTCTTTCTCTGCGGGAGCAACACCGAACCCTTTCAGGACATCGGCGAATGCGTCGGCAGGGCACGAGACGATTGACGCCAGCTCTCCCGGGATCGGAAAGGCATTCTTGTCAGCCTCCCGGCGCTTCTTGGAGATTTCCCAGCCAAGCCTTTCGGCAAGGTCTGCGCGAACCGCCCGCTTGCCAAACCGCAAATAGCCATTGGCGTTCAACGCTGCATCGCTCCAACGCTCGTTGTCGACAGCGAAGGAGCCGGCGCCATCGGGCGCAGCCGGGCATGGCACGCCGTCGAAAGTCTCGCGCAGGACTGCGATCAATTTCTGTCCAGCCGGTTTCTGGGCATCGACGGCATAGGCCGCAACCCTGCCAGACCGCAGGCCGATCCCCTTCAGCGCTTCGCGGTCCTCGGGCGTCAACCGGTGGCCAGGATCATCATCGCGAAGATCGACTGCGGCACCACCTTCCTTCACGCGAAACGCTATGCCACGGGCAATGCCCTCGACGCTCTTGGCGGTATCGGCGGTCTTCATCGCATAGTGCGTCGGCAGGCGTTTCCTGATCTGGTCGGCGACCCACGTCTCGATTCGCAGACGGGCCGCCTCCCGTTCCGCACTGTCCGCCTGTTCCGCGCCGGCAAGTTCAACGCGCGGGCTAAGCCAGTCTGGCCCTTTCACAAGGCCGGCGACCGGTTCGGTCAGGAAGGTGATCAATCCGGCAGGTCCGAACGCCAGCCCCAGGCCATCATGGCCGGCTATCCGAGCCAAGCGCTCCGCCAGGAGCGGCTTCACCGCTCGCATGGCTGCATTCCGCACGGCCTTCCCTTCAAGGGTCCTTGCATTCGTGGCGGGTTCGAAACTCAACCCCGTCAGCTTCCCGACCACATGGCCTTCGACGCTGACCTCGCCGTCATCACCCATTTCACCCACGAGCGCGTCTTCCCTCTTCATGCCCGCCAGCAAGGCGGTCGTCCGCTTGTCGACGAAGCGTCCCGTAAGGGCTTCGTGCAAGGCATCTGACAATTTGTCTTCGACCTTACGGGTCTTTTCCCGCCACTCTTCAGGATTTTCAAGCCAATCATCCCGATGGGCAGCATAGGTCCAGGTGCGGATCGCGGCCAGCCGGGTCTGGAGTTGGGCAATATCGCCGTGGGTGGAAGACAATGCCTCCAGCCTTTTCGCCATCCCGTCACTGCCCAAACGGGCATCGGGATCGGCAAGCGTTTCCGCAAGCCCCAGCACCAGCCGGGCGTGGCCCTCATGACCGGCTTTCCGAAAATCGGGTAACCGGGCCAGGTCCCATAGCCGGCGAACACGCTGCCGGCCGCGAATGTCGGGGCCAATGGCCTCATCTTCGGCCATGCGCCTCAGCACCCATTCATCGAGCGCGTGAGGGTTCTGGTGCAGCACGGGATTGCCCGATGGCCGAGACAATGACGCGATCAATGTCTTGATGGAGCGGAAATCAAGATCAGCGTTCCGCCACTGGATCCCTGACACCGGTTCGAACCGATGGTCCTCGATCTGGCGTACCATTTCCTCATCGAAGGGTGGGCACTCGCCCACCTCGCCAAACTCACCATCGCTGCGAAACCGCCCAGCTCGACCGGCGACCTGTCCGCATTCGGCAGCGGTCAGGGGCCGATGGCGCCGGCCGTCGAACTTGGCTCGCTCGGCGAAAGCAATCCGCTCGACATCGAGGTTCAGCCCCATACCGATCGCGTCGGTGGCGACAAGATAATCGACTTCGCCCGACTGGTAGAGCGCAACCTGGGCATTCCGCGTGCGCGGACTGAGCGCACCCATCACGACGGCTGCACCCCCCTTCTGGCGCCGCAGGAGTTCCGCGGTGGCGTAGACCGCGTCGGCGCTGAAAGCGACAATAGCGGTCTTCTTGGGCAGACGGGTGAGTTTCGACGGTCCGGCATATTTGAGTTCGGAAAAGCGTTCGCGCGTATCGGTGGCCACCCGCAGGTCAAGTTCCCGCAGGATGGGGCGCATGGTCTCAGCGCCAAGGAACACCGTTTCCTGGGTGCCACGCGCATTCAGCAGCCGATCGGTGAAAACATGGCCACGATCGTCGTCTTCGGCGATCTGTATTTCGTCGATGGCGAGGAACTCGACCTGTTTCTGAACAGGCATCGCCTCGACCGTGCAGACGAAGTATCGGGCGGTGCTGGGTTCGATCCGCTCTTCGCCTGTGATCAGGGCACAGAGCCCGGGCCCCTTCAGCGCGCAAATCCGGTCGTAGACCTCACGCGCCAGCAGGCGGAGCGGCAGGCCAATCATTCCCGACGAATGGCCCAGCATCCGGTCAATGGCATAGTGGGTCTTGCCGGTGTTTGTCGGGCCAAGAATGGCCTTCAACTCTGTCATGGGCCGCCTTTTTGGCCGGTCGCCCATGGGGGCGCCGCGTCAGTCCCACCGCTCGGCAAGAGACGGGACTGACGGAAAAGTCATATCAGGTGTGTTCCTTGATCCACTCCGTGATGCGCTGCTTGCTCATGGCACCAAGGGACGTCGCCACCACGTCGCCATCCTTGAACAGCATCAGGGTCGGAAGGCCACGGACACCATACTTGGAGCCTGCCATGGGATTCTCGTCCACATTGATCTTTGCGATTGTCACCTGTTCTGCCATTTCGTCGGCCACGGCTTCAAGGTGAGGCGCCATCTGCTTGCAGGGCCCACACCACTCGGCCCAGAAATCCACCACAACCGGTTTGCTCCCCTGGATCGTGGTATCGAACGTGTCGTCAGTGATCGTTTCGGCGGCCATGGGGCCCTCCTCTCATAGCTTCGGGCGATACATAGGGATTCTGAAATCCGCTCAAAGTCCACTCTGCGCTCGGTTTAGCGCCGCTAACAGCAGATCATCGGGAAGGACCATCAAATGCGGACCATCGGTCCAAACGAGGGCGCAGCGCACAGGCCGGTCGGGATAGGCCGCCTGCAGCACATTCTTGTAGGCAGCCATCTGCCGTAAATAGGCCTCGTCCACCGCGTTCGGGTCCGCTGGCGGCGGACGGTCGGTCTTGAAGTCAGCCACAAGGATCTCGGTTTCGGTGACCACAAGCCGATCAACCCGTCCATTGATGATCGTGCCGCCGGGCCAGCCAGACCCCCGTCCGACAACAGCCGCCTCGGACCGGCCCTGCTCAGAGAAGACGCCACTGAACACCGGCTCCCGCAGGGTTCGCAGCGCTGTGCTGGCGATCTCGGCTTTCGCGTCAGGGTCTAGCGATGGCTCGTTGGCAAGCATCGCGTCAGCGGCCCGGTCGCGCGCGTCATCGGGCATATGCGGCAGTCTTTGGAGCAGAGCATGGATCAGCCGGCCCCTACGGAATCGGACGCTTTCCCGCATTCCTCCGGGTGCGACCACCGGGCCGCTGTCTGCTGTCAGGTGAGAGGGGCTGACGCTGCGCCACCCATCGCCCGGAGAAGGGGCTCGCTCAAAGAGCCAGTCCGGACGCCGAGGAGCGCTTTCGGCTGCGAGGTCGGCTGCCGAGGCCGCACATACCGCCTCAGGGCCATACCTTCGCACCTCGCTCGTTTCCCCCTTTACGCCTAGACGGTCGATGGCACGCTCACATAGTCCGTACCAGGAGGCATCGGCATACCCTGGATCGGATCGTCCGTGCCATGCGCCGGCAATGACAAGCCTGTCCTGGGCACGGGTCAGCGCCACGTAGAGCAGCCGGCGGTGTTCCCGCAAATCCTTATCTGCCATCAAGGTGCGCGCGACAGCCACCGGTTCGGGATCCATGGCCTTATTCGGCGACCAGACGGGCACCCCGTCCACATTGAAGATCTGTGGTCGGCCCGGCTTGGGGGGCGCTGTCGTATCCGGCAGGATCACGACAGGCGCTTGCAACCCCTTCGATCCGTGAACGGTCATGACCCGCACATTTCCGCCGGCCGCCGCCAGGTCGCGCTTGATCTGGCTATTGTCCGTCTCCATCGCCGCAAGGAAATGCTGCAAGCCGCCGGGCCCTTCACCGGGCGGGTCAAGCGCCCGTGCGAGCAGGGCCTGCACTGGATCTCGCACCGGCGTGCCAAGCCGCGCCAGGAGGCGCTCCCATCCGGTTGCGCCGCCCGTTGGCAGTGATTGGTCCAGCACGCGGGAGAGGAACTCGAACGGCGCCAGGTCTCTCGTCTCGATCACCGCCTCAAGGACCGTCACGATTGCCCGGTGCTGCGCCAGTCCGCTTGCCCTCAGCGCCTCCCACAATGTGCCGGCCCGTCCGTGGGCCAACGGAAAGAGGTGGATGTCGTCATCGACCAGGTCGCAGAATGGCCCTCGGAGGATTTCGGCCAGGGTAAGGTCGTCGCTTGGCATCAGCGCGAACCGCATGAGGTTCAGGCAGTCCTGCACCCCGATATGCTCGGCGAGCACCAGCCGATCAGCCCCGGCTACGGGCAAGCCCTCCCGCTTCAGGGACTCGATCATGGCATCGAACAGGCCACCGGTTCGCCCACGCACGAGGATCATCACGTCTCCGGGGGTTACAGGCGCCCGAACCCAGGCGCCGTCTGCCTGCTCGCGCCAAACCGTCTCGCGCTTGTCGATCATCTCCCGGACGGAACCGGCGATCTGTGCGGCCAACCTGGCCTTCGGCGAAGACGCGGCCAGGCTGTCGACCGGCGCGTCCCAGGGATCAGTGTCTTCGTCGCCGGGCCGCTCGACCACCGGCCACACTTCGACCCGCCCGGCCTGCCCAACGCGGCGCGCCTCGTGGTGCAAGGCGTCGACTTCGGGTGGCGGGAACATCGCAAACGGGTGTCCGTCGAACGCATCAGTCCGAAACACCTCGTCAACAAAGCGCAAGACCTCCGGCGTGGATCGGAACGACATTTCCATATCCGGCGTGCGCGTGTTGCCGGGCTTTAGTGTAAACGCCTGGCGGCCAGCCAGGAAAGCGTCGGGGTCAGCGCCCTGGAACGCGTAGATCGACTGTTTCTCGTCACCCACGACAAAAAGCGTGCGGGGGTCCTGCTCGCGCTCTGCCCCATCGCCCGCAAAGAATTCCTCCGTCAGGGCATTCACGATGGCCCATTGGTTGGGGCTGGTATCCTGGGCCTCGTCGAGCAGGAGGTGCGTGAGTCCACCATCGAGTTTGAAGCGCACCCAATCGGCCATCTCGGCCTGTGTCAGCAGGTGCCGAATACGGGCAATCAGGTCATCGAAATCCAGTGCGGCGCGGGCTGTCTTCCTGGCCTCGAACCGATCGATGGCGACCCGGCCCAACCTCAGAAGCGACGCCGATCGCTCCACGCATCGCGCGGCGAGGAGATACTTTTCAACGGCAAGCATCCGCGCAATCTCGGTGCCGTAACCCGCCTTGATCTCGAAAACATCGGCCAGGAAGGGTGCGGCCTCAGCGGTGGGTTTCGTGTAGGGATTGCCCTTCCTGAGGCCTCCGCTGGTTGTCCGCCACAGCGAGCGATAGGCCTCGAACGCTGCCTGGGGCGTGCTGGCATTCAGCACGGCATCAAGAACCGCGCCGGTTGATTGGTCGGTCATTGCGCCGGCGTTCAGGATCCCGATCGCATCAACAAGGACATCCCGTGGCAATTCGGGGCCCATCGCCGCTTCCAGAAGCGCTTCGGCGCTGGCGTCGAGCGCCCCAACCGCCTGCCGCAGCGCGATGTCGAGACCCGGGCCATCACCAACCTGCCTCAGAAACCCGGCCACATGGTCGCCGGCCTGCATCAACGCCCTGAGCGGACCAGTGGCGCCCAATCCACCGGCCTCCAAGGCCACCCGGTCGAGATCGGCAGCATCGGCTACAAGGACAGCATGGGCCAGCGCATCATCGACCAGTGCCGACCGCTCGGCGTCCTCCAGTTCCGCAAAGCCCGGCGAAACACCGGCCTCAAGCGGGAACCGCCGCAGGATACGGGCGCAGAATGCATGGATCGTTTCGATCCGCAGCCCTCCGGGTGTCTCCAGCGCTTTCGCAAACAGGGCGCGGGCCCGGCGCAGGTCATCGGCCCCATAGGTTGCCCCCTCGCGCCCTTCCAATTGGGCGAGCTTGCCGCGGAGTCTGGCTTCCTCCATCACGGACCAGTCGCCGAGACGGGCGAACAACCGGTCGACCATTTCGTTTGCCGCAGCCCGGGTATAAGTGATGCACAGGATCGAATCCGGCGGAGCGCCCCTGAGCAGGAGCCGCGCGACCCGGTCGATCAGCACCTTCGTCTTTCCCGACCCCGCATTGGCTGACACCCACGCTGAAGCATCGGGGTCCGCCGCCTTGTCCTGTGCGGCACAGGCGGCCTTGAAAGCGGCGGTGTCTGTTGGCTTCACACGGTCACTCATCGGCGGTTTCCGCTGCCCATTCAGCGCGCCGGGCGAGGCGATTATAGCCGTAATCATAGCCAACAAACTGGGTGCGAGGGCCCGACAGGAAGGGCTGGTCGGGGTTGCGGTACGACGTGACCAAGCGAACGAGGCCTGCCTCAGCCTCGTCAGCCAATGCGTTCGGGTCCCCATCGATCCCCCTTGCCAAGGGTTTCGCCTTGAAGGCCACATAGGTCAGCTCGTCCACCGCCCGTTGGGGCAGTCCCTCAAAACCGCCGGACCGGGCAATCAGGGCCTGCAGGGGCATTTGCTGGGCCAGGCCCATCGCGATCTGAGACTGGGTCGGCGGGGTGCCGGTCTTGAAGTCAAGGATCGCCAACCCATCGCCACGATCCTCAATTCGGTCGGCCTTTGCTGTCAGCAGGAACGGCGCGCCCGCAATGTCGAAGGTGAGCTGGCCTTTGACTTCGGGATGGACGGTTCCCTTGCGCTCCGCCAACCAATCGAGGCACCAGGCGGCTGTTTGCGCCGTCACCGCCCGCCCAGCGACCAATTCCGAAGCAGGCAGGCCCGCCTCGGCCAGTGCCTGTTCGATCGCCTTCGTCAGTGCGCCAGCGTCGAAAGCGACGGTTCCGCGCCCCACCTGCTCCAGGGCCTCATGGATCGCGGTGCCGCGCTCTGCCGGTCCTACAGGTTTGTTCAGCGGGTCGAGCTTGCGCAGGCCCAGGACGCTCTCGGCGTAGATGGCGTAGGGGTCCCGCTGCAGCCAATCCACCCGGGTGACCGATAGCCGGTCTGGCCTGAATTCCACCGGCGGCCTTGGCCGCGGCATGGCAAAACCGACTGGTTTTTCCAGCGCGTCGGGAAGCGTCCAAAGCGCACGGGCCCATGGCCGGGGATCAGCTCCCGGCGCCGGATCGAGCGCGGTCGCCACGCCGGCGCCCTGCACCAGTGTCTCGAGCCGCCAGATCCACCGTGACGCAACGGCCGGCGCATCCCCTCGCCGCTCCGCATAAAGACAGGTAACCCGCCGTGCGCATGCCAGGCCGGCGAAATCATGTGCCATCAGACCCATCCGCGCCTCGGGATCCGGCAGGCCAAGCTCGCGCTTGAAATGGGATGGCAGGAATGGGTCGGCGCCTGGCCGTTTTGGCCAGACATCTTCATTGAGACCTGCAAGGATCAGATGATCGGCAGACTGCAGGCGCGCTTCCAGAGGGCCCCAGATAGACAGTCTCGGATGGCCGGGCCCTTCCGGGGTCACGAGAACAGCGCCCGCCCGCGCCAGGAGAACATCGACAAACGTGCTCAGCGGGTGATCGGGGAACGGCTCCAGGAGGGTGGCGGTCTCGTCGACAAGTCGCGCGGCCGCTTCTCCCGCTGTCCCCCGCCACAAGCCTGACGTCGCACCGAGCGCCTCGACCAAGCCGCTCAACCCCGAGGCCCAGGAGAAGCCGCCGCGCATTTCCGGTCCTTGGACAGTCTCCAAGGCAGCACGCAAGCCCGTCACCAGGGCGCCATGGCCGGCGGGTACGCCGAGAGCGGCCAGACCCTCGAAATCGGCCCACCGCCTTGGCCCGCGCAGGACAGCTCGCTCAAACCCATCCTTGTCCCCGGGCAGGTTGGTGACGGGGGACTTCAAAAGCGCCGCGAGCTGAACCGGATGATCGGGCTCCTGCCACCAGGCTAGAATATCGGCAAGCGCAAGCCCGGCGGACGTGCGCATCAGGGGCGTTCCAGCCGATGGCTCGACGACAACGTCCCATCGTTTCAGCAACGCGCTCACACGCCTGGCCAGATCCGCGTCCGGCGTCACAAGGGCGATATGGTCGTCGCCTCGTTCCAACCCGGCCCGCATTATCAGAGCAGCCAACTCTGCTTCGTGAGCTTCGTCCGTGGCCTCGATCAGGTCGAACCCGTCAAGGGCCGCCGACACCGCATCACCGGCCGTCCCGTCGCTTGCCAGTGCCCGAATGCGGTCGCGCCAATCGCCGGTCAGGTCAGCCGGTGCGAGCGCTTCGTCAATCAGCCGGCGCCGGGCCGACTGGTCTGCTTCGACGATGGGCCAGACGGGAACTTCACGGGGCCCGTATCCCAGGGACGACAGGGTCGAGAACAAGGCCGACTGGTGGTGGTTTGCGACCGTGGAAATTGCGATCCAATCGGGCTCGGAAACTGTATGGTCGAGGCCGGGCAGCACCACCATGCCGTGGGGAAGCGCCATTGCGGCGCGCATCAAGGTCAGACTGGCCGGCGTCGATCCCGTCGATCCCGCAATGATCACAGGCCCTGCTGGCGGTTGGAGCCGCCAATGTTCGGCCAAGGCTTCAGCCGCCTTTCTCCGGCGCACCAGCGGATCGTTTGCCCCCTGGGCCTCGAGCCATGCTGGCCACTGCTCAGTGACGATCTCCAGGAATTTCGCAGACCTCTCCCAGTGGCGGGCAAGGCTCCGGTCCGTGACGAGGCCATGAAGGTTCGACCAGTCTTCCAGGCCAGCAAGTGCCGCCTGGTCAAGGAGTTGTCCCAGGGCTGTTGCCGCCGCAAGGACACCCGGCAGGGGAATGAACGTACCGGTCTGTTCAAAATAGGCCTGCACCATCCGCATCAGCGCGCCTGTACGTTTGGCCTCGCTGAGCGCTGGGCCGAGCCCCGCCAACGCTTCTTCCGCACCGCTCGGCGCCTCGTCGGTTTCCATATCTCCAAGGGCCCGGATCTCGGGTGGCAGCAAGGCCCCACCGCCGCCTGCGGCCATGAGGAGCTCCATCGCCAGGGTCCGGGCAGATCGCCGGTTCGGGACATAGATCAAGGCATCCTGCAGGGCGTCGGGGCGCGCTGCCAGATCACTGGCCTCCGCCAACCCACGCGCGAGCGAACGAAGAAAGGGCGTGCCAGCCGGTATCGTCCACAAGCGCGGGGCACCTGGCTGGAGAAGGTCACGGGCCCCGGTCATCCGCCGTGGCAACGCATCCACATTTCGGCGTCCTTCAGGGTTTCGGGATCGCCCACATGCAACCAGAACCGGTCCAATGGAAGTCCGTGAACCCGGCCCTGCGGTACCAGCCTGTCCCAGATACGGTTCGCAGAGAACGGCTCTTGCGGCTCAGCGGCGTAGAGCGAAGCCCTGGTGATGCGCACACCTGCAAACGCCCAGGGCGCAGACGGCGCATCGCCCCTGCGCGTCAGGACGCCATCGTCAGCCCGCTTGAAATCGCCGGGCCCATTGTAACCCAGGCACCGCCCTGCATCCGCAAGCAACAACAGATCATCCATACGCGCCGGGTCGTAGGCATCCGCCAAGGCCCGCAATGGGCCCGCATCGCCCGGCGCCCAGAAAGCATCCGTATTGAGCACAAAGACCGGGTCATCGCCGAGCAGGGGCCCGGCCTTGACCAACGCGCCGCCGGTCTCGAGAAGCAGGTCCCGCTCATCGGAAATGACAATCTCTAACCCCGAAACGTTGGCGAGGTGATCTTCGACCTTGCTGGCCAGCCAATGGACATTGACGACCAGCCGTCGGACGCCCGCATCCTTCAAGGGCGCGATCAGCCGGTCGATCATGGCCTTGCCGGCCACCCCGATCAGCGGCTTCGGGGTGTCATCGGTGAGTGGCCGCATACGCGTTCCAAGCCCGGCAGCCAGCAACATTGCCGTCCGTGGCACCGCCATCAGGCAGCCGCCTCAAGCAGGAATGGTGCTGTTTCCCGCACCACACTCGCCACGTCTGCCGTTGCAGGATGGCGCAGGGTCATCGCAAGCATGGCCTGTTGCCGGTCCATGAAATCGAGATACCGCATCTTCTGGTCACGCTTCACGAGCCGTGCGAAAAGTCCGGTAATTCTCATGGCATTCAGCGCGCCGATAACAGCCAGCCGTTCTTCCAGGGCGCGCCGGCCCTTTCCGGTCAAATCACAGTAGCGGCGCAAGACAGCGTCCCGCGCTGCATCGGTTACCGGTCGCCGCGCATCGTGCAACAGCATGGCCAGGTCCCAGGCGTCCCAACCCCTCACCGCATCCTGGAAATCGAGCAGGCCGACCCGCGCGACGCCCTCCCGCTTCGGCAGCCAAACGAGGTTCTCGGCATGGTAGTCGCGAAGTGTGAAGTCCCGCGGAAAGGCCATGGCGCGATCGATCAGGGTATCCCGCGCCGCGCGCCAGCGAACTTCCCGGTCCGGGCTCATCGCTATCCGGTGATCGAACTGCGGGAGCCATTCGGCGAACAGGTCGGTGTTCGCTGTGATCGCCAGCCGGTCGAAATCCTGTATCGGCCACCGCGCGCCATAGCCTTCCGCAGTTTCGGGCGGGCCGTCCCTGTGGAACGCGGCCAGGGCTTCTGCCGCAGCCGTGTATAACAGCCGCTCATCGACACCGTTTTCGATCAAGCGGGCAAATTCGTTGAGAACGCCGAAGTCCTCGACCAGCGCAAGGCCCGCATCCGTGTCGTAACCGTAGATCTCCGGCGGGGAGAGGCCCCGTCGCCTCAGCTCTCCTGCCAACGCCACGAAGGCCTCTACACGGGAGGCCGCAAGCCGGGTCTGTGCGTTCCAACCAAGCTGCACCCGCGTTGCATCGTCTGCGTCTGGTGGGCAAGGGAGGTCTTCCACTAGCGGCGCGTCCATCAGCATGGCCGTGCTTCCACCGGGCTTTCGCACACGCTCATACCGCCGCGTGGATGCGTCCTGGCCGAGGGGCTCGCGCACCCCGTCCGCCCAGCCATTGCCGGCCAGAAACGCAGAAATCGCTGCGTCCCGATCTGACGGATCAAAAACCATGGAGTCGGTCCTGCCAGTCTTCGCCCTGGGGTTCCAGAGCCGCCATACGGCCGTCATCATACGTGCCGAGGAGCAGATCAAGGCGTTGCGGCGGCATTTGGGCACCCGCGCGGCATGGCCATTCCACAATCGCGATTCCTGTAGCGGCTTCATCCCAGCCAAGCTCTTCGAGGGCGCGAGGCTCGTTTTCCAACCTGTAGAGATCAAAGTGCCAGAGGAGGCTGACAGGCGTCTCGTAGGTCTGCACCAGCGTGAATGTGGGACTGGGCACCTCGGTCCTTGCCCCCATGAGCGCAGAAACCAGACCGCGCGTGAACGTTGTCTTGCCCGCGCCGAGCCCTCCCTGCAACGCGACCACGTCACCGACCCGCAGCAGGGGCGCCAGTCGCGCGCCCAGCCGTTCGGTGGCGTCCGGGTCGGGCAGATAGAGTTCCAACCTCACTTCAGCCCCTCGAGCAAAACAAGATCGTCCCGGTGAATCACCGCAGGCCGACCACGATAGCCCAGCTTTGCCTCCACCGCGTCGCTATGCAGCCCTGCAATCCCGGCAATGTCTGCCGAGGCATAGGCCGTGACACCCTTCGCGATCGCCTGCCCGCCGGGTCCGAGCACAGCGACGGCGGCACCTCGTTCGAAGTGCCCCTCGACGCCAACAACCCCCACCGGCAGGAGGCTGGCGCCCGTCTCGCAAAGCGCTTTCGCAGCGCCGGCATCAACCAGCACAGCGCCCTCCGGGCTCAAATGGCTCTCAAGCCAGGCCCGCCGCGCACTGAGCGGCGAAAGCGGCGGGAGAAACCAGGTTGCCCGGGCGCCGTCCTCCAGGCCGAGTAGCGGCCTTTCCCGATCGCCAAGGGTAATGACCGTCCGGCAGCCGGCGCCAAATGCGATCCGGGCTGCGGCCAGCTTCGTCGCCATCCCCCCGCTACCGACCTGCCCTTCGCGGTTTGCGCCGCCGGCCATCTGATCATGTGCGGTCGTGATCTCGGTCACTTCTCCGATATGGGCCGCGCCGGGCATGGTCCTGGGGTCACACGTGTAGAGACCGTCAATATCGGACAACAGCACCAGCGTGTCGGCGCTCACCATTTGCGCGACCCGGGCAGCCAGCCGGTCATTGTCGCCATAGCGGATCTCATCGGTTGCCACCGTATCGTTCTCGTTGATAACCGGCAGACCGCCCGCACTCAGGATGATGTCGAGGGTTGCCCGCGCGTTCAGCCAACGCCGTCGCATTTCGGTATCATCGAGGGTCAGCAGGGACTGCGCCACACCCACGCCGTGGGGGGCGAAGGCGGCGTCCAGCGCCTGCATGAGCACCGTTTGCCCAAAGGCTGCGGCAGCCTGTTTTTCTTCCAGCTTTCGCGGGCGGGCGGGTCCCAGCGCGTCGCGGCCCAGGGCAATCGCCCCAGAGGTTACCAACAGGACATCAAGGCCCCGGTTCCTGAGGGTCACGATATCGGACACCAGTCCAGCCAGCCAGTCGGTGCGCGGCCGACCGCCAGCAGCAATCAGCGCAGATCCCGTTTTGACAACAATCCGTTGCGCGGTTCGAAGGCTCGGCCGTTCACTCATTCCGGCGACCAGTCCCCTTCGGATTTCGTCGCGCCAGATTGCGTCTCCTGCAGCGCGTCCAGATGACCAAACAGGATATAGAGCGCCTCCCGCAAGCCCTGGCCCGTTGCCCCGGACACGAGCAAGGGGGGCTGTCCGATTTCCGCTTCGAGCTTTCCAGCCTGGTCAGCGGCCAGTTCCGGACCCAGGGCATCGACCTTGTTCAAGGCGATAATCTCGGGCTTGTCGGCCAATCCATCCCCGTACGCATCCAACTCCTCCCGGATTGTCCGATAGGCGGCAACGACATCATCCTGGGTACTGTCGATAAGGTGCAGGAGAACCTTGCAGCGTTCCACATGGCCCAGGAAACGGTGGCCGAGTCCCGCCCCATCGGCTGCGCCCTCGATCAGCCCCGGAATATCGGCGAGCACAAAACGCTGGCCCGGCCCCAGATCAACGACACCAAGCCCCGGGCTCAGCGTCGTGAAAGGATAGTCAGCAATCTTGGGCTTGGCCGCAGACACAACGCTCAGGAATGTCGACTTGCCGGCATTGGGCAGCCCGACCAGTCCGGCATCGGCAATCAGTTTCAGCCGGAGCCATAGCCAACGCTCCTCGCCTGGTTCACCCTTGTTGGCACGCCGTGGCGCCTGGTTGGTGGAGCTCTTGAACCGGATGTTGCCCCAGCCGCCATTGCCGCCCTGGGCCAGCAATACGCGCTGTCCCACTTCGGTGAGGTCAGCCACCAACGTTTCCCGGTCTTCTTCAAAGATCTGAGTGCCGACCGGAAGGGCAATGATCGTATCCGCACCCTGGCGGCCGGTGCGTTGTTTCCCCATCCCATGGATGCCGCGTTCGGCCTTGAAATGCTGCTTGTAGCGATAGTCTATCAGCGTATTGAGGCCCTCGACGGCTTCAGCCCAGACGTCACCGCCCTTGCCACCATCACCGCCGTCGGGGCCGCCATACTCGATGTACTTTTCCCGCCGAAAGGAGACACACCCGTCCCCGCCCCAGCCTGACGCCACAAACACCTTGCATTGATCGAGAAACTTCATGGCGCTCCACTAGCGTGAAACACCGGCCAATATAAGTCCTGGCGCCAGGGCGGCTGCCGGCTCGGACGGATCCGGTCAAGTCGTGTTAACACGTCGTTAACAGCATAAACGCGCCCTATGGACTTTCCCCGACAGGCGAACGAGCGCAGGTCTCTTTACGGCTGGGAATATGTCGGATCGAGGCGGTTGGCAGGGCATGGTGCGCAAGGACAAATCGGTGACCCCGGAGGGAAACTCCCAGGCGCGCCTGGGACCGGCCGCAGGCGGGCTGAGCCTGGCGGTCGCGGTTGGCGCGCTCTTGATGTTGCAGACCGCTGCCCTTTTGCTGAAAGCCTGGGACGAGAAACAGACCGACGACCGGGCCACGCTCGATCGCCTGCAGGGTGAAGCCCTTGCCGCTTCCGAACGGTTGGCCGGTCAGGCGGAGACCATGGCACGGGCGATGGATCTGGGCCGAACCGCAGGTGCGTCCAACCGGTTGATCGCCCAGGGTCTGCCCAATGCTGACACGGTGATCGGGGTCAGGAGCGCCACATCCAATCCGGTCGGCAGCCAATTGCGTCATGCCGGCGACCTGGCCCGCGAGCTTCTCGACCGTGACCAGTTGTTCGGTGTAACGGCCGATGGTGACCTCGTCGTTGTCTCGACGGTTGGCCCGCGCTCGCCATCCATGGCTGTTTCACCGCTATCGGCGACAATTGCGGACCCTGGGCCCATGCGGCTGTTCAGTGTGGTGTCGAACGGCAATCGGGTCCATCTCGGCGACCCGGCCCTTACCGCACGTGCCGATACCGCATCGCTGGTCCGTCCGGGATTCCAGTTCCGCTCCGGGCGCGCTGCAACCGCCTGTGTGCCTTTGGCCGATGCAGCGCTCTCGGTTTGCGCCACAGCCAAGGCGCCATTTCTGGCGCCTAACGATTACATCCGGCTCGTCATATACGCCCTGCTTTTTGCAGCGCCCGCACTGGCAATTCTGGGTCTGGCGCGCAGGGTTCGCGAAACCGGTGCCGGCCGTCTTGAAACCAAATCGCAGGGGGTCGCTGGCACCAATGATCGCGACCACATCCTCGCGAATGCCAGCGCCGGCGCCTGGCAGTGGGATACGGACGAGGACACGATCGCGCTGGACACGATGGCCGCACGACTTCTCGATATTGACGGCGAAGACGTGACGATCACCCGCGAAGACCTGCTATCGCGCCTCCATGACCGGGATCTGGAAATCCTGAAACAGGCCTTCTCGAAAGCGCAACGGAGCGGTGAGATAAAGGCGATCATCGCGGTGCCGTCCGCGTCCGGTGCCGCATATGCTGAATTCAGGGGCGGACCTGTTCCAAAACCGGGTCATCCGGATGCCAGGGTTTTTGGCGGCCTGGTGATTGACGCCACCGCCGCAAAAACCGCCGATATTCGACTCCGCCGGGCCGAACAACGTCTGCGGAACGCAATCGAAGGCTTTTCGGGGCCTTTCGCCCTGTGGGACCAGAAACGCCGGCTGGTTTACTGGAACCACTCCTTCGAAATCGATTTCGGCCTGCAGGACCTTCGGCCAGGCTTGAGCCAGGAAGCTATCTGGATGGCCCGCGCACCGGCCATCCGCCGCGAACGGATTGTGCAGGATGACAAGGCCACAACCCTTCTGGAACTCCATGAGCGGCGGTGGTTGAAGGTGGTCGAGCGGCAGATCCCCGACCAGGGTTTCCTGACCCTCGGGATCGATGTGACTGAGAATGTTCGGAACGAAGACCTTCTCACCCAGCAGAAAAAGGCGCTGAAGGCCGTTGTTACCGAGCTTGAGCAGTCGGAGGGCAAGAACGCGGAGCTGGCGCGCAAGTACCAGGACGAAAAGCTGAAGGCCGAGCATGCCGCCAATACCAAGAGCGCGTTCCTTGCAAATATGAGCCATGAGCTCCGCACCCCGCTGAATGCGATCAACGGCTTTTCGGAATTCCTGGTTGAAGAACTGTTCGGTCCCCTCGGCGACAAACGCTATCATGAGTATTCGGTCGATATCCTGTCGGCTGGGCGCCACCTTCTCGATCTGATCAACGATATTCTCGACATGTCGAAAATCGAGGCCGGCAAGATGACCGTCGATCTCAAGCCGATCGATCCGGTCGATCCGGTGGATGCTGCGGTCCGGATGATCCGCCGCAAAGCCGACGACAAGGAGATCACCCTGGCGTTCGATGCGGCTGATGATCTTCCGGCCATCGACGCCGATCACCGGGCGATGCGCCAGATGGTGCTGAATCTCGTCAGCAATGCCATCAAGTTCACGCCCGAGAATGGCCGCATCAAGGTCAGCGTCCAGAAGCGGGGCGATGAGATCCGGATTGCGGTGACCGATTCCGGTATCGGCATTGCGAAAAAGGACCTTGATCGCCTGGGCCAGCCGTTCGAACAGGTCAACCAGGGTCGCGACAGCCCTCACAAGGGCACCGGCCTGGGGCTTGCGCTGACGAAGTCTTTTGCCGAGATGCACGGCGGACGGCTGACCATGGCGAGCGAAGTGGGCAAGGGGACCCGGGTCACGATCTACCTCCCGGTTCCAAAGGAAGGCCGGGTGGAGGCTGCCTGATGGATCGCAGGTCGAGCGCCAAACCGGTTCCCTTTAGGCCGCGCATGATTTAGCCAATAGGCACGCCAACACAGACGAAACGGAGACCGCCCATGGCCGATGACTGGAACATGCCCCAAGGCACTTTCATGGCGGGCAAGCGCGGCGTTGTCATGGGCGTTGCCAACCAGAACTCCATTGCCTGGGGCATCTCGAAACAACTCGCCGCCCAGGGCGCCGATATCGCCTTCACCTACCAGGGCGATGCCCTCGAACGCCGGGTCCGCCCGCTGGTGGAATCCATCGGCATGGACACGATGATCCCCGCCGACGTGACCGATGACAGTTCGATGGATGCGGCCTTTGCGGCCATCAAGGACAAGTTCGGCACCATCGATTTCCTCGTCCACTCCATCGCCTTTGCCGGCAAGGATGAACTCCAGGGCTCGATGGTGGCCAATACCACCCGTGACGGTTTCCTGCGCGCGATGGACATTTCGGTATTCAGCTTCATCGATGTCTGCCGCCGGGGGGCCGCCCTGATGCCCGATGGCGGGGCGATCATCTGCATGACCTATCTGGGCAGCGAGCGGACGGTCCCCTCCTATAATGTCATGGGCGTGGCCAAGGCGGCGCTGGAAGCGTCCACCCGCTATGCCGCCCGGGACCTGGGGCCCCAGGGCATCCGCGTGAATGCCATCAGCGCCGGGGCCATGCGGACCCTGAGCCTGGCGGGCATCCGGGGCGGCAAGTCCCTGATGGGCACGGGGCGGGACTGGTCCCTGCTCAAGGAAGACACGAAGATGGAGGGTGTCGCGGGCGCGGCGCTTTACCTGCTGTCAGACCTGGGCCAGTCCATCGCCGGTGAAGTGATGCATGTGGATGCGGGTTTCCACGCCGTGGGCGTGCCGCAGCTGGACGAATAAGCCCGCTTCATCCAGCACGTTTGGCCGCCGAGGCGGGGCCGGGGCGGTGATCGGGGTGATTTTGGGGCAGGCGCGGCGCTAGGGCGGACGGATCGGATGCGCCCGGCAGGATGCAATCCCGCCGCCGGACCGCGCCAAGGGCCCCGGCACAGGCACGGCGACCACCGCTGACGGGATGGCACCCCGCCCGGCGGCGACGCGCGCATACCAGCCGGCGCCGCGCACCCAGTCTGCGGACGTGTCGTCGGACCAGACACCCAGCGCAGGCGGGCACCCTTCGGGCGCGGCCACGGGCTCGCCCATGGCGGTGCGATACAGCGTATCCTTCCAGCCCGGCGGCTCATCGGGCCAGTGGGCCCGCGCCACGTAGGCCCGCCCCCAAGGCGTCAGCCGGATCTCGACACCGGTACACCCCAACGCCTCCAGAAGGCGCACGCTCTCCCGCAAGGCGACCAGGGAGATCGCAAGGACGGGCCACAGCCAAAGCGGGCACAGGGCATAGAGCCGGCAGGTATTGGCATCAGCGGACATGGGCGAGGAGTATGCCATGGACGCAAACCCGGTCGGATAAGTGCGGTGAGATTTGGCCTGCGGCGGCGTGGCGATTGGGAAGTACGCGCCGAGCGGGCGGGGAGAGAAACGTGCGGATGCTCCGCCACGTGTAGACTTGCTGGCGATTCGCGCATTACGGTCCCGCCATGCGAAAGGGCTTCATCAGCTACAGCCATCCCGACAAGGCGATATGTGAGGCCCTGTTCAAGCAGCTAGGCCCAATCAGCCGTTCGCTCTGTTCATTCTGGTACGATCGGGAAATGAAAGGGGGGACCGAATGGAACCCCACCATCGGCTGGCACCTCAACCGGTGTCACATCGGACTTATCCTGCTGTCGCCGGACTCACTTCGGACGGGCGGCTTCGTGACGGATATCGAACTACCGAAATTAAAGCGTCGAGCGACGAGAAAGCAGGCCGTGTTAGTACCGATCACAGCCCGCAATGCCGATTTCCTTGAGTTCGACGAAATCGCAGAAAGGAATTTCCTGCCCAAGGCGAATTCCAGCGGGTTCTACATTCTAGGTCCCGAAGCCACTCAATCGGAAACCGATGATTGGTGCGCTGCGGTTGTCGACGGGTTGCGTCAGCTTCTGGAGAGTCTCCCGGAGTTGCAGGAGCATGATGATCGGGTATCAAGGGCGATCGAAACTGTCAGATCAGCGCTTTCTGCGCTTGAAGCGTCGGATGAGTTTGATGCGGTCGAAGATGGATTGTCGAACGATATCGAACGTCAGATTACCGGGACTAAGGCAGCTGTACGATCGCCCCGCGCTGATTTCGCCTACACCGTGAATGCCATCGCGGCATCATGGAGACAGAAAGTCGTCACCCGGCTGGGCGCCATACACCCGCTGTCGGGCCATGCGAGACAAGTCTATGGCGCGCTGACAGACCTCGACGCGACTGCTTCAGAGGCAGATTATGAATGGCCACCGGACAAGCAGCGGGCTGAGCAAAGGGGTCTTGTCGCGCGAACACAGGTAATCGCTGTGATTGAAGACTTGGAAAGCGGCATGGGGGGAATTGATCTGGAAACTCGATATCTTGCCCAACCGGGAAGGGAGCCTGCGAAAACGATCGCTGATACGGTCTCCGATAAAACCGCTGTCGCCCGCGCTCTGGCAGATGGCGAAGCGATTGATGGAGAGGGCGTGGTAGAAACGCTGTCTGAGGCCGACCGAATCGTTCGCTCTGGCAAGACAGAATTGCAGGCCGCCGAAAACCTGGAAGGCGGACCAGTGGACCTGGCCAACATTGAGAAGTTGGCTGCCGAAACAGAAGCCGTTCGCGGCCCAACGGCGGAACTCGCATCTCTCACTCCACCGCCCCCTGACGACGAGACGCGTAAGCAGTGGGAGTTGGAGGCGGCGGTGGCGGTGCTGACGGGCAAGCCCATCCCGTCGGCGCGGCAGCCGCAATTGCGGGACTTGTCACTGGCAGGATGGGACGATGCTCTGTTCGGGGCGCTGACATCGGCTGGGGCGCCGCTCGGTGACCTCTATGATGATCCTGAGGCGGAGTTCTATGAGCGGCGTCTCAAACATGCCGACCTCTCGCTCCTCAAGGGCCTCGCAAACCTCCAGACACTGCTCTGCCACGGCACGCAGGTCGCCGACCTCTCGCCTCTTCAGGACCTCACAAACCTGCAGACACTGGTCTGCAGCAACACGCAGGTCGCTGACCTCGCCCCCCTCAAGGGCCTCGCAAACTTGCAGAGCCTGTCCTGCTACGGCACGGGGGTCGCGGACCTCGCCCCCCTTCAGGACCTCGCAAACCTGCAGACACTGAACTGCTGGGGCACGCAGGTCTCCGACCTTTCCCCCCTGCAGGGCCTCGCAAACCTGCAGGAACTGCACTGCAGCGACACCCAGGTGTCCGACCTCTCGCCGCTGCAGGGCCTCGCAAATCTGCAGACACTGAACTGCTGGGGCACGCAGGTCTCCGACCTTTCCCCCCTGCAGGGCCTCGCAAACCTGCAGACACTGAACTGCTTTGGAACGCCGGTCGCAGACCTCTCGCCCCTGCAGGGCCTCGCAAACCTGCAGCAACTGGACTGCGACAGCACGCAGGTCTCCGACCTCTCCCCCCTGCAGGGCCTCGCCAACCTGCAGACACTGAACTGCCGCGACACGCAAGTCACCGACTGGTCGCCGGTGGATCATGTGGACGACGTCAAGGGCCGACCCAAAGACTGGCGGCGGAAGGGGCGAGCGAAGGGGTTCTGGCGCCGTGGTTGAAACCGCACTGAAGGCGCTGGTGACGGCGGTGTTCATCGTGTTCGTCTCGGAGATCGCCAAACGGTCTACCCTGCTGGCCGCGCTGTTGGTGGCCCTGCCGCTGGCGACGATGATGACCGTGGCGATGACGTATTATTCGACCCGCGATGCGGCGCTGGCGACGAAGTTTGCCACATCCACCTTCTACCTGGTGCTGCCGGGGCTGGTGTTCTTTATCCTGCTGCCGCTGGGCCAGCGGTGGGGGCTGCCCTTCTGGAGCGCGTTCGCCCTGGCGACGGGGGTGACCATGGCCGCCTATGCCGGGTGGATCGCCCTGTTCCGGTATCTGGGGATCGAGCTTTAGGGCGGGGGTGGTTCAGGCGCCCATCAGCCCTTCGTGCCAGAGGCGTTCCATGATGGGGGCGAGCATGCGTTCGATGGCGCCCTTTGAGGGCTTCACGTCACCATAGGCCGGCAGGCCCTCATCGGCGATGACCAGGTCGGCCTGGAACTTGGCCGGGAAGGTGTAGCGGTAATGGGCCGGGCGGACGGTGGCCAAGTATTGCTCCAGCACGCTTTCGACACTGCGGCCCCGTTCCAGCACGTCCCGGCGGAGGCGGCGCGCGAGGCGCAGGTCGTCGGGGGTGTCCACATAGATGCTGAGGTCGATCAGGGGGGCGAGGTCCGGCATGGAGAGGGCGTGGATGCCTTCCAGGAGGATCACCGGCGCGGGGGACACCCGGCGCGTGCGGCCCGATCGGTCGTGGCGGGCATAGTCGTAGATGGGGAGATCGACGGTTTCGCCGGCTTTCAGGCGGGAGAGGTCCGAGCCGAGGCGGGTGACATCCTTGGCGGTGGGCGCATCATAGTCGATGGGCCCGCTGGCGCTGTCGAAGTGGGCGATGGGCCAGTAATAGTCGTCCTCGGCAATGACCACAGCGCGGCCCGGTCCGAGCCTGTCAAGCAGGGCATCGACGACTGTGGACTTGCCGGACCCGGACCCACCGGTCAGCGCCACGAGAAATCCGCGTGTTATCGCTTCAGCCATGGGGGATCGATATCGGGTTCAGCGCCGACGGGAAAGGGCGTCAGACGTCAAGGGTCACGATCACGCCTGGAAACGAAGGCCCGCATCGATGTGGTCGGTCCATGCCACGGTTGCGTTGCGGGGGCCGTTTGCGCCGTCCACGGAGACCTGGACGTTGTCTGGCAATCCGGCGCGCTCAGTGAACCGGATACGGACGCCTCGGTTCGACAGGTCCATGACAACGCCGCGGCGCTTGAAGCCGGACGGATAAATCACGGTGCAGGGTTTATAGGTATTGCTACGCTCCCACCGCCGCTTGCGGATGGCTTTCTCCGCTGCCGGGGACAGAACGATTTCGGCACCCGGCTTGTTTCCGGACTTGCCCGATTTGAACAGCGAGCCGAACAGCATCCCTGATTTCCTTTCTTCATGTTCCAAAATGGACAGCCCTTGAGTGGCCGTCACCCATCACGGCTCGCTCGTCGCAAGAAGTGTGCCGCCGGCGCTCGCGCGTCACGGTAAGGATTTGTTAAGGATGGGACTCAGCGCGCAACGGGGGCCGCGCGGCGCACGGGCGTGCTGGCGCCGGGCTCCTCAAGGGTCACGTCATAGCCCCAGAGCCGGGCCACATGAGTCAGCACCTCGTCGGCATCGCGTTCATTGAGGCGGGCGCCGCGAACGCTGTTGCACGCCAGGCGCAAGGTGCGGTCGCCCAACAGGTCGACATCCACCACCTGGATATCGGGGTCCATGACGGAGGGGTCGTAGGACTGGGCCAGGGCTTCGCGGATCGACCGATAACCGCGTTCGTCCTGGATATCGGTGACACGGTAGTGGCTGGAGGTTTCCTTGTCGGCGATATTGAAGAAGCCGAACGAGCGTATGAGGCGCGGGGAGAGGAATTGCTGGATGAAGCTCTCATCGCGGTAGTTCGCCCAGACATCCTTCAGGACGGCGCGCCAGTCTTCCTTGCCGGCGAGGGAGGGAAACCACTCCCGGTCTTCGTCGGTGGGGTCGGTGACCATGCGCTTGATATCGTCCATCATGGCATAGCCGAGGGCGTAGGGGTTGATCCCGGAATAGCGGGGATCGTCGAACTCCGGCTGGGTCACGACACTGGTGTGGCTATGGAGGATTTCCAGCAACGCGCCATCACTGATCTGGCCGCGACGGTGAAGCTCGTTGCAGATGTAGTAGTGACAGAAGGTGGCGCAGCCCTCGTTCATCACCTTGGTCTGGCGCTGGGGGTAGAAATACTGGGAAATGTTGCGAACGATGCGGAGCAGTTCGCGCTGCCAATTGGGCAGGATGGGGCTGTACTGTTCAAGGAAGTAGAGGAGGTTTTCCTCGGGCAGCCTGAGGTCGGAGGCGTGGTCATCGTTTGACGTCGACCGGCCGCCACCCTTGCCATTGCGCTCCAGCGCAACCCAGAGATAGTTCACATCGGCTTCTTCCTGGGCCAGGCGTTCTTCATGGCGGGCTTTCTCTTCCTTGAGGGACGGTCGAGCCGGTCTTTCATACCGGAACACGCCATGGCTCATGAGGGCGTGGGCACTGTCGAGAATGCGTTCGACCTCAAACTCGCCATGGCGGCTCTCGCAGTCGGCGACGAAGTTCCGGGCATATTCGAGATAGTCGAGAATGCCCTCCGCGTCGGTCCACATCTGGAACAGGTGATTGTTCTTGAAGAAATGGTTATGGCCAAAGGCGGCATGGGCCATGACGAGCGTCTGCATCGCCATGGTGTTCTCTTCCATGTTGTAGCTGATGCAGGGGTTGGAATTGATCACGATCTCATAGGCGAGCCCGCGCAGGCCCTTCCGGTACTGGCGCTCTTCGCGAAGGAAAGATTTGCCGTAGGACCAGTGCCGGTACATCAGCGGCATGCCGATGGAGGAATAGGCGTCGAGCATCTGCTCCGAGGAGATCACTTCAAGCTGGTTGGGGTAGATGTCGAGCTTGAGGTCCTTGAGTGCGATATCCTCGATGGCGTCATAGGTCCGGTTGAGCGCGTCAAAGCTCCAATCGGGGCCATCGAAAAGCAAGGGGCCCTTTTTGGGCGCGGTTTTCCGCGGGCGTTTGGGGGCGGTCTTGCGTT
Source organism: Pseudomonadota bacterium (assembly GCA_038522375.1). Taxonomy (GTDB): domain Bacteria; phylum Pseudomonadota; class Alphaproteobacteria; order Caulobacterales; family Hyphomonadaceae; genus UBA5336. Next base: position 15,558 of record JBCBKE010000024.1, on the reverse strand, counting down.
TCTTTGCCGGTCGGGCGGCGGGGGCGGCACTAGCCATGGGCAAGCTCCCGGGAATCGGCGGGGGCGAACAATTCCCGGAAAACCGGGTAGATATCGCCGGGACTGGCGATCCGCTTCATGGCGAAATTGCCCCAGACCTGGGACACCTTCTTGTAGGTTTCCCAGAGCTCGACTCCGGTCTCGTCGCTGGAGAGGAAGGCCGCCTCGGCTTCGTCAATGATCTCGATATAGGCAAAATACTGCACGATGGGCATGATTTCGTCGTGCATCATCTGGAGACAGCGGTTGCAGTCGGACGAAAAATTGTCGCCGTCCGAGGCCTGGGCGGCATAGATGTTCCAGTCGGAGCTGGGATAGCGCTGGGCGGCGATGCGGCGCATTTCATCAAGGGCGGTGGACACAACCGTGCCGCCGCTGTCGCGGCCATAGAAGAAGGTTTCCTCGTCCACCTCCTCGGCATTGTGGGTGTGGCGGATGAAAACCACATCGATCCGGTCATAGCGCCGTTGCAGGAACAGGTGAAGCAGGACGAAGAAGCGCTTTGCGAGGTCCTTTTCACGCTCGCCCATGGAGGCGGACACATCCATCAGGCAGAACATCACCGCATTGGCGTTGGGCTCTGGCTGGTGTTCGAAGGTCTTGTAGCGGACATCCAGCGGATCGATGTAGGGGATCGCGTTCTGCCGGCGGGTGAGGTCGGCGATCTCCCCACGCAGGGCTTTCATCCGGGCCTTCTGTTCAGGCTTCGGATCGCTGATGCGTTCCAGGTCGAACAGCTCGGCCTGGAGGGCGCGGACCTCTTCCTTGTTCGGCCTGTTGAGGGCGATGCGGCGGCCCAGGGCATTCCGCATGGTGCGTACGACAGCGAGGTTGGAGGGGTTACCGGAGGAAGAGAAACCCGCCCGTTTCGGCCTGAATGTATCGACTTCCTTCAGCGTATGCTTGATCAGGTCCGGCAGCTCCAGATCCTCGAAAAAGATGTCCAGGAACTCGTCCTTCGAGAGCACGAAAAGGAAATCATCCTCGCCGTCGCCCTGGTCTGACCCTTTCCGGCCTCGCCCGCCCTGGCCACCGCGGGGCGGCTTCCGGAGCCGGTCTCCCACGGCAAAATCCTTGTTGCCGGGCAGGACACGGTCGCTGTTGCCGGTGCCGGACTGGAAATGGAACTGGGGTTCATGGATGCCGTCACCGGGCACACCGATCTTGTCACCGCGGCTGATATCGGTGATCGAACGCTCCCGGACGGCCTGGTTGACCGCGGCCTTCACCTGTTTGCGCACCCGCTTGATGAACCGTCGGCGGTTGCCGAGGCTCTTGTCCTTTGGGTTGAGGCGCCGGTCGATGAATTGGCTCATGGATGTCTTTCTAGCAGAATTGCAGGGTCCCGCACCCCCGCACTGTCATCTGCCGTGCGGGGATGGGTTAGCGTGCGCGCGACCCGCGCGAGGGCCGGGGGGTGAGGACAGGGATCAGCCCGCCTTGTTGACGCGCATGTACCATTCCACGAGGCGGCGAACCTGGCGTTCGGTGTAACCGCGGGCCGTCATGCGCTCGACGAATTCGTGGTGCTTGGCGTCGCTTTCCTTGTCGCGCTTGGCCCCGAAGGAAATCACGGGCAGCAGGTCTTCGACCTGTCCGAACATGCGCTTCTCGATCACGCGGCGGAGCTTTTCATACTCCTTCCAGTCGGGGTTGCGGCCCTCGTTTTCGGCCCTGGCGCGGAGGACGAATTTCACGACCTCGTTGCGAAAATCCTTCGGATTGGCGACGCCGGCGGGTTTTTCAAGCTTTGAAAGCTCCTGTTCCAGCACGTCCCGGTCGAACATCTGGCCGGTGTCAGGATCCTTGTAGTCCTGATCCTCGATCCACGCATCGGCATAGGCGATGTAGCGGTCGAACAGGTTCTGGCCGTAGTCGGAATAGCTTTCGAGATAGGCTTTCTGGATCTCATACCCGATGAATTCGACATAGCGCTTGGTCAGGTCGCCCTTGATGTAGTCGAGATAGGTGTCTTCGACGTCTTCAGGGAACTGTTCCCGCCGGATCGCGCGGTCCAGGACGTAAAAGAGGTGCACCGGATCGGCCGCGACTTCGTCCACATCATGGTTGAAGGTTTCAGACAGAACCTTGTAGGCAAACCGGGTGGAGATGCCCTCCATGCCCTCATCGGGGCCGGCCTCATCCCGGTATTCCTGCATGGATTTGGCCTTGGGATCGGTATCCTTCAGGCTTTCGCCATCATAGACCCGCATCTTCGAGTACTGGCTGGAATTCTCGTGTTCCTTCATCCGGGTCAGCACCGAGAAGCGGGACATGATTTCCAGGGTTTCGGGCGCGCAAGGGGCCTCGGCAAGGTCTGACTGGGTGAGCAGCTTCTTGTAGATCTCCGCCTCTTCCGTCACCCGGAGGCAGTAGGGGACCTTGATCACGGAGATCCGGTCGAGGAAGGCCTCATTGTTCTTGTTGTGCTTGAACTGGCGCCATTCGCTTTCGTTGGAGTGGGCCAGGATCACGCCATTATAGGGCATGGCACCGATGTTTTCGGTGCCCACATAGCTGCCTTCCTGGGTGGCGGTGAGCAACGGGTGCAGCACCTTGATCGGTGCCTTGAACATCTCGACAAACTCGAGGAGCCCCTGGGTCGAACGGTTCAGGCCGCCCGAGAAGCTGTAGGCATCGGGGTCGTTCTGGGAGAGGTGTTCGAGCTTCCGGATATCGAGCTTGCCGACGAGGGAACTGACATCCTGGTTGTTCTCGTCGCCCGGTTCGGTCTTGGAGATGCCGATCTGGCGGAGGCGGGAGGGAAACATCTTCACCACGGAGAACTTGCGGATGTCGCCGTCGAATTCGTCGAGGCGCTTGACCGCCCATGGCGATGCCGGCCCCCGCAAGAGCCGCTTGGGAATGTTGTACTTGTCTTCGAGGACATCGCCGATCCGGTCTGCATCGAACAGGCCCAGGGGGCTCTCGAACAGGGGTGAGACCTCATCGCCGGCCTTGAGCACGTAGATCGGCTCTTCCGTCATGAGGGCCTTGAGCTTTTCAGCCAGGGTCGATTTTCCCCCACCGACGGGGCCCAGCAGGTAGAGCACCTGCTTGCGTTCTTCCAATCCCTGGGCGGCATGGCGGAAAAAGCCGACGATCCGCTCGATCGTCTCTTCCATCCCATACATTTCACGGAAGGCGGGGTAGAGCTTGATGGTGCGGTTGAGGTAGATCCGCGCGAGGCGTTGGTCCCGAGACGTATCGATCAGTTCCGGCTCGCCGATCGCCTTCACCATTCGCTCGGCCGCAGTGGCACGCATCAATGCGTCCTCGCGGCAGCCGAGAAGATAGTCCTGGAGGGAGAACTCCTCGACTTTCGTTCGGCTGTAGTCTTCAGCGTATTTGGTGAACAGATCCATGGCCAGCTTCCTTTCTGTGCGCCCCTTCCGTTCGAAACCTTCCTATCCCTGCGTCGGCTCCGTACGGCCCCCGAAACCTTTTCCTAAGGTCAAGATGGATAGAAGATCACGCCAAGCCAAGGCGCAAGACACCCCTGACTGCAGTTTCAGCCCGAAAAATTGCGCGCCGCCTGCACCTCGGGCACAAGAATGCTGCGATGACAGTGGGTTACGCAATCGCAACCCCCCGATATCGGAGATTAGTCGAAGGTGCTTTCACCGGTGCCTGTGTAAATATGCATCACCGCGCCGCAGCCCGCCTGCCGCGGCGCTTGTCGGCCGCACCCACAGCGCTTGCCAATCGCTGACAAGGCTGGTCATGTCTAGCCAAGGAGCGCGCGGCGGACATGACTGGCAAGACCCTTTACGACAAGATCTGGGATGCCCATTGCGTCCATACCGATACCCGTAGCGGGGAAGCCCTGCTTTATATCGACTTGCACCTCATCCATGAGGTGACGACGCCCCAGGCGTTTGCCGGCCTGAAAGCGGCGGGGCGCCCCGTTCGCCGGCCCGATCTCACACTCGCCGTGGCAGACCACAACACGCCCACCGAGGGCCAGGCCCTTGGGCTGGCGGGCGTGAGCGACGGTGCCGCGCGGGCCCAGCTCGAAGCGCTCAGCCGGAACGTGGCCGAGCATGGCATCGCCTTTTTCCCCATGGGCGATCTGCGCAATGGCATCGTGCACGTGGTTGGCCCCGAACAGGGGCGGACCCAGCCGGGCATGACGATTGTCTGTGGTGACAGCCACACGTCGACCCATGGCGCCTTCGGGGCGCTGTCCCACGGGATCGGCACGTCCGAAGTCGAACATGTGCTCGCGACCCAGACGCTGCGCGCGCGGAAGATGCAGAACATGGCGGTTGACGTTACCGGGCACCTTGCCGCCGGTGTGACGGCGAAGGACCTGGCGTTGCACCTGATCGCGGCGATCGGGACGGCGGGCGGCACCGGCCATGTGATGGAATACCGGGGCGCAGCGATTGAAGCCCTCTCGATGGAAGGGCGGATGACGCTCTGCAACCTGTCGATCGAGGGGGGCGCGAGGGCCGGCCTCATCGCGCCCGACGAGACAACGTTCAGCTATATGCAGGGCCGTCCCGCCATGCCGAAGGCGGGGGCCTGGGAAACGGCAAGGCGCCACTGGGAGACCCTCTATTCCGACCCCGACGCGGCATGGGATGCCGTGATCGAAGTCGATGCGACCCGGGTCCAGCCGACCGTCACCTGGGGCACCAGCCCCGAGCAGGCCATACCGCTTTCGGGCGCCATACCGCGTCCGGAAGACTTCGCCGATCCGACCAAGCGCACCGCAGCCGAACGGGCCCTGCGGTATATGGGGCTGGAAGGTGGGGCGCCGATTGCCGGAACACCGGTGCAGCGCGTTTTCATCGGCAGTTGCACCAATTCCCGGATCGAGGATCTGCGGGCGGCCGCAGAGATTGCTCGCGGCGCCCGTGTGGTGGACGGCGTGCGGGCGATGGTGGTGCCAGGATCGGGGCTTGTGCGCGCGGAGGCGGAGGAAGAAGGGCTCGACCAGGTCTTCCTGGACGCAGGATTCGAATGGCGGGAACCGGGCTGTTCCATGTGCCTGGGGATGAACCCGGACATCCTGCAACCGGGCGAGCGCTGTGCTTCGACGTCGAACCGGAATTTCGAGGGGCGCCAGGGCCGGGGCGGCCGCACCCACCTGATGAGCCCGGCCCTGGCGGCCCGCGCGGCCGTGACCGGCGTGATCGGTTAGTTTTTTTTGCGGTGCCGGATTGACTCTGGGCGATCCACATGGCTGGATCAAAACGGGAACGATGTTCGCCCCGGAGGCTGCCATGACCGATCTCGTCTTCTACACAAATCCCATGTCGCGGGGACGGATTGCCCGCTGGATGCTGGAAGAGGTGGGTGCGCCCTACGAGACCCGGTACATCCAGTATGGCGACGAGATGCAAGGGACGACTTACCGGGCCATCAATCCCCTCGGGAAGGTTCCGGCCCTGGTCCACAAGGGTCGCGTGGTCACCGAATGCGCCGCCATTTGCGCTTATCTCGCCGATGCCTTTCCCGAGGCAGGCCTTGCCCCGCCGCCCGATCAGCGCGCGGCCTATTATCGTTGGCTGTTTTTCGCAGCGGGACCGGTGGAAGCGGCCACGTCCAACAAGGCGTCCGGGTTCGAACCGCCAGCCGATAAACGCGCCATGATGGGATATGGGGATTTCGATACGATGATGGCGGGGCTGAACCATGCGGTTTCGACAGGCCCGTTCGTCTGTGGCGATACGTTTTCTGCGGCCGATGTGTATCTGGGCTCCCAGGTGGGCTGGGGATTGCAGTTCGGCACGTTGCCCGGGAGTCCGGCGCTGGAGGCTTACCGGGACCGGGTCTACGGGCGTGAGGCGTACACGCGGGCGACCGCACTGGATGATGCGGCCATGGCTGACCATGGCCCAACACAGCCGTGATGAAGCTTGCGGAAGACGATCAAGATGACTGATCTGGCAAATTGGACACCGCGGGCACGACCGGGGCTGAAAGTCCTGGAAGGCGCGCGTGTTGGGCTCGAACCGCTGGATTGGAAGCGCCATGGAGCGGGGCTGTTCGATGCGGTCGCGGGGCCGCGGAACCTCGATTTGTGGCGGTGGATGCCGAGGGGGCCCTATCCGGCGTTTAGTGTCTTTCGCGAGGATTTCGAAGCCTGGCGGACGGGGGGCGGCTGGGAGACGCTGGTCATTCGGGCCGCCGGCTCCGGTGAGATCATGGGCATGGCGTCTTTCATGCGTATTCGGGAAGCGCATGGCAGCTGCGAAGTCGGTGTTGTTGCGTTCGGAGAGACGTTGAAGCGGACGGCGGCGGCAACCGAAGCGATGTTTCTGATGGCCTGGCACGTTTTCGAAGACCTGGGCTACCGCCGCTATGAGTGGAAGTGCAACGACGACAATCGGGCGTCGCACCGGGCGGCAGCACGGCTTGGCTTTGTTTACGAGGGCACCTTCCGGAACGACATGGTGGTGAAGGGCAAGAACAGGGATACGGCGTGGTATTCCATCACGGACCGACAATGGCCCGCGGTGAAAGCGGCCCTAGAAGCCTGGTTGCGGGCGGAGAACTTCGAACCGGACGGATACCAGCGCCAATCACTTGCAGCTTTTCGGGCGGGGCGGGCCGGGTGAGACGGGTCCCCAAGCTCTGGCGGGCGTTGCCGTTCATCCTGGTCATCGCGCTGTCGATTGGTCTGACCAATCGGTGGGAGGCCTACAGGGCGATAACCGATGCGCCGATCGACACCTTTGAAGGCCAACTGACCAGCGCCGAAATTGTTCGGCGGGCCTCGGTGGGGACCACACGGGCACGGGGCGGGGCCGTCCACACAACGCTTCGGATCAGCGTCGACCGGAACGGCGAACCGGTGCTTGTCCGCCTCCAGAAGGAGGGCTGGACCGGACGGTTCGAGGAGATGCAGGCCATGCTGAAGCGCCAGGGCGCAGATCCGTTGGGGATGACAGTCTGGCAGACGTCCCCTTTGACGCTGCGGTCAGTGATCGCGCAGGATGGCGCGGTGTTGATCGCCCCATCGGCGACCTTGTTCGGATGGCAGCTGGAGCTCGGCATCTATTTGGGGCTTATTGCCCTCTTTGTCCTGCTCGGCGCATGGGGTCTTCTTGTCCCGCGCCTGTTTGAAAGGCCGAGGGTCGTCCGATGATCACCGCACTGGACCATTTCACGCTGATCTGCCCCGATATCGACGCCGGGGTGACAGCCTATGAAAACCTGCTTGGCCGGCGGTCCGATTGGCGCAGCGAAGATGGCACGAACGGTACAGCCACGGCGCTGTTTCGGACCGCCAACACGACCCTCGAGATCATGGCGCCCCACGGCGATGGCCCCATCGGTGACCGGCTGCGCGTGATCCTTGCGGACACCGGCCCCGGCCTTGCCTCGCTTGCGTTCGCCACGGGCGATCTCGATGAGGCACACCGGCTCCTTGGCCGCCGCGGACTGGCGCCGTCCGAGATCACAAGCGGCACCAGCGAAAACCGCGCGGGACGGCGGCTCGACTGGAGGCGGTTCCGCTGCGATGATGGCGCAACAGCGAAGATCCGCACCTTCGTGATCACGGACCGGTCCAGCGTCATGCCCGTTGTCGAGGCCGGACCGGGGGCGGTCACCAGCCTCGACCATCTCGTGATCAGCACCCCCAACCCCGACCGCGCCGCCGCCCTCTATGGTGCCCGTCTTGGCCTCCGCTTCGCGCTCGACCGGCAAGCAGAGCAGTGGAACACCCGCTTCCTGTTTTTCCGGGTTGGCGGGCTGACGGTCGAAGTCGTCTCGCGGCTCGATGCGAGCGGTGATCCAGCCGGCGCAGACCGGTTTTTCGGACTGACCTGGGCCGTAGACGATATTCAGGTGGCCCGGGAACGGCTGGCAGCACACGGGCTTGACGTTTCGGCGGTGCGAACGGGCCGCAAGCCGGGGAGCGAAGTCTTCACGCTCAGGGATGGCCATCTCGGCGTGCCGACCCTGTTCATCGCCCATGGGCCGGGGTAAGCGACAGCGATGAAACCGTTTACGACTCTCCGCGGTACAGCCGCCCCCCTGACCGACCAGGGCAAGCTGATGGTCAATGTCGATACCGACATGATCATTCCGAAGCAGTTCCTGAAGACCACGGAGCGGACCGGGCTGTCGGAAGGCCTTTTCCACGAGTTGAAAACCCGGGAAGATGGAAGCGCCAATCCGGATTTCGTGCTGAACCAACCAGCCTATCACAGCGCCGAAGTCCTGATTGCCGGCGAGAATTTCGGGTGTGGATCCTCACGGGAACACGCGCCCTGGGCCCTGCTCGACCAGGGCATCAGCTGCGTGATTGCCCCGGGCTTTGCCGATATCTTCTTCAACAACTGTTTCAAGAACGGCATCCTGCCGGTGATCCTTCCAGCCGATGTGTGTGCGACCCTGGCTGGCCAGGCCGGAGGAGCAAACAGTGTATTCACCGTCGATCTCGCCCGTCAGACCGTGAGCGCGCCCGACGGTACCGAGTACCACTTTGATATCGATGGCGGGCGGAAGGCCAACCTGCTCGCAGGACTGGATGACATTGGCCTTTCACTCGAAGCGGAGCAGACGATTGCCAGCTATGAGGCCCAGCGCCGGCTGATGACGCCATGGCTCGACGGCAGGGGCTGATATGGTGTTGCATCAATATTTCTGATACATGATTTGTTGTGTCAAATTATTTGAAGCAAATTGACCGCCCAATTCTCATGGGAGACATCACGGGCAGCGGCAAGCTGGACGCCCGGGATGCCCAGGACGCCCTTCGGTCGCTCGTCGATGGCGTAAACACGGCCCATGCGCCGCAAATCCTGTCACCCCTCACCATTACCCTCGGCGACGAATTCCAGGGGGTTTGCCGATCGTTTGAAAGCGTGATCGAGATCATCTTCGCATTCGAGCGCGCCCGCATCGACAAGATGAGCCCGTTTCGCCTGCATTATGCGGCGGTGATCGGGCCCATCGATACGGCGATCAACCCCGAAATCGCCCACGGCATGCTGGGAGCCGGACTGACGGAGGCACGCCGGCGGCTGACGGCGCGGCGGCGCGGCAGGGCCTGGGTCGAACTCGATCGGGCAGCCAGTGCGGAGATGTCGATACTCGGACATGTCATGGCGGTGGCCGACAGTATCCTGGCGCGCTGGAAGCGGCGCGATTATCCCCTGATCGCTCACCTCTTGCGCGAGGGCAGCGATGCGGCGGTGGGCAAAGAAGTTGGGAAAACCCGGTCGCAGATCTACAAGCGGCGGCGAACGCTGATGATCGATGATATCATCGCGCTGGAGACGGCCGCCAAAGGGCTCGCGCGGCTTATCGATGGGGAAAGGGCATCGCGATGACAGTCGAAGGCCTCCTGTCGCTCATGCTGGTCTTCGTGGTGGCCGAACTTGTCATGATCCCTGTCTTCTTCCTCATCCGCCGGGAGGTGGAAGAAGCGCGCAATCCGCGGCTTCTGAGCCTGGAAACCGTCAAGGGCTGGCTGGAGCGCGCCGCGCTTGCCCTGGGACTATGGGCCGGGTTTCCACAGATCCTGACGGCGTTTGCGGGCTTCAAACTGGTCAGTATCGTTCTGAAACGCGAAGATCACGACTTGGCCAGGAACTATTTCATCATCGGCAACATCCTTTCGACACTGCTGGCCATGGGGTATGTGGTGGCTGTCGCGTTGATCCAGCCCGGCGAGATCTTCGGTTTGTTCTCCGGGTTCACGCACCCCCAATAGGAAGGACCGGTCCCATGGTCGTTGTTGAAGGCTATGTCCGCATGGAAAACGCAGATGATTTCGAGCGGGTTCGGGAGGCTGCGCGCGCACAGATCGAGGCTAGCCGCGCCGAAGGCGGCTGTATCGATTACACCTATGCGATCGACGTGCTGGACCCGCACATCATGCGCGTCCTGGAACGCTGGGAGAGTTGGGACGCGCTGGATGCGCATTTCCAGATGCCTCACATGGCGGACTGGCGCCAGGCTCTGAGGGACGTGAATTTCCTGGAGCGCGAGATTCGCGCGCACGCCGTCAGCGAAACCCGAGAGCGCTGAACCGATGTCCAAGACACTGCTATTGTTGCCCGGTGACGGGATCGGGCCGGAAGTCACCCACCAGGCGGCGCGGGTGGCCGCAGCCCTCATGCCGGATTTGACCGTTGAAACGGGCCTCGTCGGCGGCGCCTCCCATGATGCCCATGGGACACCGCTAACCGATGAGACGCTCACCCGAGCGAAAGCCGCCGATGCGGTCTTGCTAGGCGCCGTCGGAGGGCCGGCATGGGCGGGCGTGGCCCGGCACCTGCGGCCGGAGGCGGGACTGTTGTCCTTGCGAACCGGGTTGGACGTCTTTGCCAATCTGCGGCCAGCCTTCTGTTTTCCCGCTTTGGTCAGCGCCTCTTCGTTGAAACCGGAAAAGGTCGACGGGTTGGACATCCTGATCGTCCGGGAACTGACGAGCGGGGTCTATTTCGGGGCACCGCGGGGCCGGGACTCCAACACGCCGAACGGCGAGCGACGGGGGTTCGATACCTCCGTTTACACGGCATCCGAGATCCAGCGTGTGGCGGCGGTGGCCCACCAGATCGCCAAGGGCCGCGATGGCCGGGTGTGTTCGGTGGAAAAGTCGAACGTGATGGAAACCGGCCTGTTCTGGCGGGAGACCGTGACCGAGTGGTGGGCAGCAAATGATCGGGGCGAAGTGGCGCTCAGCCATATGTATGCCGACGCGTGCGCCATGGAGTTGGTGCGCGAACCGAAGCAATTCGACGTGATCCTGGCGGGCAACCTGTTCGGCGATATCCTGTCCGATGAAGCGGCCATGCTGACTGGCTCCATCGGCATGTTGCCCTCAGCAGCGCTCGGCGCTCCGGGCACGCCGGGACTGTTTGAGCCCGTCCACGGATCAGCGCCCGATATTGCCGGGCAAGGCGTTGCGAACCCCTGCGCAGCGATCCTTTCGCTGGAAATGGCCCTGCGGTGGTCACTGGGCGCGCCAGAACTGGCAGATCGACTGTTCGCTGCTGTCGGCGCTGCGCTGGAAACCGGCGCGCGGACACGAGACCTTGGCGGGACGCTGACGACATCGGAGATGACGGATGCGATCCTTGCGCAGCTATGAACGGCCCGGCGAGCCGTGACGTGGGGGCGGTCTCACCGCCTACAGGCTTAGCAGTTCCGGGTCTCCGCCCTGGGCTGTGATATTGACGGTTGTGACCCGCTCGGTTGCGAAACGGTGCAGGTAGTTTGGCCCCCCCGCCTTTGGGCCAGTACCGGAAAGCCGTTCCCCGCCAAAGGGCTGGACGCCGACCACGGCGCCGGTGGTGCCGCGATTGATATAGGTGTTCCCCGTCTTCACGACGGCGCGAACGGCGGTCCAGAACCGCTCCAACCGGGAATGGATGCCGAGGGTGAGCCCAAAGCCCTTGGCGTCGAGGGCCGCGCCCACACGCGCGATATCATCGGGATCGTAGCGCAGCACATGCAGGACCGGGCCGAACACTTCGTCGCTCAGCTGGTCAAGCGATTGCAGCTCCACCAGGGCCGGGCCGAAAAAACAGCCGCCTTTGGGCGCGTGGACCTGTTTCAGCAGCGTCGCCTGTTGGCAGATGCGGTCCAGGTGCACCGTGAGCATCGCTTTCGCGTCAGCGTCGATGACGGGGCCGATATCCACATGCGGTTGGGCGGGATCGCCAAGGGCCAGCTCGTCCATGGCGCCCCTGAGCCCCTCGATCAGCGTATCTGCCGTGTCATGGGGCAGGAAGACGAGGCGCAGGGCGGAGCAACGCTGGCCCGCGGAGCCGAACGCCGAATGGATCACATCGTCGATGACCTGCTCGCGGAGCGCTGTGGTGTCGACAAACACGGCATTGAGGCCGCCGGTTTCCGCAATCAGCGGAATGATCGGTCCTTCCCGGCTCGCCAACGCCTGGTTGATCGCTTTTGCCGTCGCGGTTCCGCCGGTGAAACAGACCCCCGCGACGGACGGATCGGCCACGAGCGTTGCGCCGACGTCTTCCCCCGTACCCGGCAGCAGGTGGAGGACTTCGGTCGGCAGGCCCGCTGCCTGGAAAGCGCGGACCGCCTCGAACGCTGTCAGGGGGCTCTGCTCTGCGGGCTTGGCAACAACGGTGTTGCCCGCCGCGAGGGCCGCAGCGACTTGCCCGGTAAAGATGGCGAGCGGGAAATTCCATGGCGAGATACAGGCGAACACACCCCGCCCATGGAGCGACAGGTGGTTTGTCTCACCGGACGGGCCGGGAAGACGCTCGCCCGCGGCAAACTTCACCTCGGCCTCGGCAGCGTAGTACCGGCAGAAATCGACCGCTTCACGGACTTCGGCGATCCCGTCGGCAAGGGTTTTGCCGGTTTCGCGCGCCATGAGCGCGATCATTCGCCTCGCGTCTTTTTCCAGTGCATCGCCCATGGCCCGCAGGATTGCGGCGCGGGCCGGGCCTCCCCTCGCATCCCAGTCCGGCTGGGCCTTCCGCGCGACAGCCAGGGCGCGTCCGATATCTGATGGGGCGGCGTTGCGAACCGTACCAAGGGGTGCTGGGAGACCCACCGGAGAGATGAGCTGGGCGGCGCTTTCGGTCTGCGCTTTTCCGTCCACGATGGGACCGGCGGCAAGCGGCGCCTTGCCATCGAGGGTTTCCACGGCGGCCGAGAGTTCGGCACGGGTGACAGCCTGGGTGAGGTCGAGGCCCGCGGCATTCGCGCGTTCCGGACCATAAAGGCGGGGCGGCGTCGGAATTCCCGGATGGCGGCGGGGACCGGCTTCGGCCTGGGCGATCGGGTCGGTCACCACGATTTCCACCGGCACGTCGGGGTCGAGGAAACTGTGCACGAAGCTGGTATTGGCCCCATTCTCGAGGAGCCGACGAACGAGATAGGGCAGCAGGTCCTTGTGGGCGCCGACTGGTGCATAGATGCGAACACGGTCTGCGATGCCCGCCGCAGAATAGAGCGCTTCGCCCATGCCATGGAGGCGCTGGAACTCATAGGCCTCGACCCCGGCGGCGCTGGCGAGCGCTTCGATTGCCGCCACCGAATGGGCATTATGGGTGGCGAACTGGGGGTAGATGGCGGGGCCAGCGGCGAACATCCGCTGCGCACAAACGAGATAGGATACGTCGGTACCGTACTTCGTGGTGAAGACGGGGAAGTTGGGAAACCCTTCCTCCTGGGCATGCTTGATCTCACTGTCCCAGTAGGCCCCCTTGACCAGTCGAACCATGAGGCGCCGGCCATGGCGCTCTGCCATCTGGACAACGGTATCGATGACAGCGGCACTGCGCTTCTGATAGGCCTGCACCGCAAGGCCCAGCCCGGTCCAACCCGCAAGATCTGGCTCCTTGCACAGTCGCTCCAGGAGACTGAGGCTGATGACGAGCCGGTCGGCTTCCTCGGCATCAAGGCACAGGTTTATGTTTGCCGCGGCCGCCTTCTGGCAAAGCGACAGCAGGCGGGGGTAGAGTTCGGCGAATACGCGCCCTGATTGGATCGCGTCGTAGCGCGGATGGAGCGCCGACAGCTTGACCGAAACACCTGACTTCTGCTCAGGGGGCGCAGATGCTGCCGTTATGTCCGAAACCGCGCCGATAGCGCTCTCATAGGCGTTCAGATAGCGCGCGGCGTCGGCTGCCGTCCGGGCGCCTTCGCCCAGCATGTCGACACTGAAGTGGGCGGCTTCTCCGCGCCGAACCAGACGCTCGCCCCGCTTCAACGCGCCAGCCACCGTTCGGCCCAGGACGAACTGTTCGCCCATGATCCGCATGGCCTGCATCATCGCCGCGCGCACCACCGGCTCACCGCTTTCGCGAACCAGTCCCTGAACAAACTTGCCGGGCCCGCTCATGGCCGCCCGGGGCGGACCAATGACACGGCCGGTGAGCATCAGGCCCAGGGTTGAGGCGTTGACCAGCCAACTATCGGACTGGCCGTGGTGGGCGCGCCAGTCGCCGGACCGGATCTTCTCGGCAATCAGGTCATCGCGCGTTTCCTGGTCGGGGACCCGCAACAGGGCCTCGGCCAGGCACATCAGCGCAAGGCCTTCGGAATTGGAGAGCCCGAATTCCTCCAGGAAGCTCTCCATCAATCCCTTTTTTCGGCCCGCCGCCCTCGCGGTTTCAACAATCTGAGTGGCGCGGCGCAGGGTGACCTGCCGCTGTTCGACGTCCAATGGCGGCGAAGACAGGACGTCCGCGATACAGCCCTCTTCGTCGGCAAATTTCACGGCGTCCAGACCATCAAGAGCGACATCATGCTCGAAAACCGTGTCTGCCATGGTGTAAACCTCCTCTGCCGGGCACTCTCTCTAACAGCATTCTTCCGTTTACACTGCCACCTGATCGCGTATGCCCGTGGCCAATTCGCCGAGGGATGTGTCGATGAAGATCATGATCGTTACTGACGCCTGGCAACCTCAGGTCAATGGCGTTGTGCGGACCATGACGCGGGTTGTACAGGAAGCGCAGGGTATGGGCCACGAGGTGGAAGTCATTCACCCCGGCCTTGGTTTCATGACGGTGCCGTTACCCACCTATTCAGAGATCAAACTGGCGCTTTTTGCTCGACGGAAGGTCGAGAAGATCTTCAACAGGTTCGAACCCGATGCCGTGCACATTGCCACGGAGGGCCCACTCGGCGCGGCAGCCCGGGCCATGTGCGTGAAGCTGAAGCACCCGTTTTCGACCGCCTACCACACCCGGTTTCCCGAATATGTCTCGGCCCGGATTCCGATCCCCACGACCTGGGGATACCGGTTTGTGCGATGGTTCCACAAATTCTCGGGCAAGATCATGGTGCCCACGCCGAGCATGGAGGCCGAACTTCAGCAGAAGGGGTTCAGGAATACCATTTCCTGGAGCCGGGGTGTGGACACCGAGGTCTTTCATCCACGATTTCGCGTTGAGGAGGGCGCGGAGGGCGATCCCTATGGGGGCCTTCCGCGGCCGATTTTCATCAATGTGGGCCGGGTAGCGGTCGAGAAGAACATAGAGACGTTCCTGTCGCTCGACCTGCCGGGCTCGAAGGTCGTTATTGGCGACGGTCCGGCACGGGCCGATCTCGAGACCAGATTCCCCAACGCCCACTTCCTCGGCGCCAAGTTCGGCGATGAACTGACGACCCATTATGCCAGTGCAGACGTCTTCGTTTTCCCCAGCCTGACCGATACGTTCGGCCTTGTGGTGCTTGAAGCGATGGCGGCCGGCATTCCCGTCGCCGCCTATGATGCCACGGGTCCCCGCGATGTTATCCCGGGCTCGGGCGCCGGCGCGATTGTGTCCCAGGACGGCGGTGACCTGACGGAGGCGGCCATCGCTTGCCTCGACCTCAGCCGGGAGCGTTGCCGGACCTATGCCGAGACCTATAGCTGGCGCCGTTGCGCAGAGGAGTTCGTCGCCAATCTACAGCCACTCCCCCCGCCCGACCGAAAGCGGTTCTGGCAACGGGTACGGCTTGGGCGGCGAAAGCCCGTGCCAGCCTGAAGCGGCGCATTCTGAAATGGACTCAGCGCGCCGCTTCAAGTCCTTGTTTCGACGCGCTTCCGGACGGCGAACCGGTGCCCACTTCGCCTGG
>JBCBKE010000023.1:0-39124 GCA_038522375.1 Pseudomonadota bacterium | reverse complement strand
CTGTGCACTACTGCACAGCGACGAAGTCGATGGTCCCGTCTGGACGGCGCTGGATGACATCACAGAACAGAGATCCAAGGCCACCGGTTTCGGTGTTGTTGAAGCAGTTGTCGAGGATGTTGTTCACACCACCGCCGAAGGACGCGATTGCACCATCGATTTCAATGTCGAAGTAATCGAAGGTGATCGTCAGGTCATCGACGAACGATGGGGAATAGACAACACCGACTGTGTAGGTGTCAGCTTCTTCAACATCGAGCTCCGGGTTGCCACCGAACAAGCCACGAACCTGACCCGCAGCAGGGTTGATCGCGGGCGAGAAGACCGTTCCGGTTGGAACACCTTGCGCCTCGCAGATGCCACGGACCCGGGCCTCATCAGCTGTACCGACAGCGCCGCCATTGGCCGCACAAGGGTCAGCCGCGCCTGGGAAGCCTTCACCCGACGGTGCGAAAAGCTCGCCGATGTTTGGTGCACGGACGGCGGTATTGAACGAACCGCGGAACCGAACATCTTCGATCGGCGCCCACTCACCGGCGATCTTGTAGGTCTCGACCTGACCAACCGTTGAGTACTCGCCAGTCCGGAAGGCAAGTTCCATCGCCAGGATGTCGGCGAACTGGACGTCAGCCAGGATCGGAAGATAGACCTCAGCGTAGGCTTCGTAGACGTCGAAACCACCGCTCTGTGCTGGCTGGCCGTTGAAGCCCGCGATCTCGCCAGTCGCCAGCGCTTGCGATGGTCGGAAATCGAAGCTTTCCTCCCGGTACTCAACACCGCCAGCCCAGCCGATTGCACCGCCTGGAAGCGACACGAGACCATCCGTGTCACCGCTCAGAGTGGCTACGAAGAGGGTCTGGATGTAGTCGGCGTCGGCATTGGTACGGATCTGCAGGAATTGGGCTGCCTCTGGCGAAATGTTGCCTTGACCATAAAGGTTGATCGGCACGCAGCCACCGCTCGTGTCAGCACAGGTCGGAGTGCCGGAGGCATCCAGGTCAACGTTGCCGTCGCCATCGGCGTCGGCAAGCAGAAGGCCTTGATTGAAGCTATTCCGGGATACGTTACCCGCCTGACTAAAGGACGCTTCAACACGGCCTTCCTGGAAATAAACATCGTAAGCGATGTTTTCCGAGATGTCGCCGCGAAGACCAGTCGTAAACTGGAAGTTGTTGAAAGTGTCGGTATTGATGCGGGGGCCGGTTTCCTCCAACCGACGACGCAATAGCGCGCTGGCCGTGTCATCAATCCCGTCGCCGTCGGTATCCACGCCATCACCAATGCCATCGGAGATAATCTGCTGGGCTTCGGGGGTGATGAACGGGTTGCCGTCCAGCGAGAATGTGGTGGATTCGAAAATTGGCGTTGGCGCCAACTGCTGAGGCACGCGGTTATTGGCAAACGAGAACTGGGTGTAGGCTTCGAAGTTCTCGTTGATCTCGTAGCTTGCGAGACCCGTGGCCGTGAATCGTTCCTGAGGCAGCTGGATATAGTTCACAGGCGCGTAGTTGTAGAAATCGTTCGGATCACCACCGGCGATGAACGGCCGAACCGACCCATCCTGGTTGAAGATGATACCAGCCGACTCGGAGAAGTCGGAAAAACCACCCGCGAAGATCGAGGTGTCCGGCACACCGGACGAGCCGCCTGGTTCCAAGCCGTCTGGACGGCCGTCGCCGTCGCTATCAGCGGCGTCGAAAAGCGCGGTGTTCGAGAAATCCCGGTCGCCCTGGAACAATTCCTTCCGGTCGGCATAGGAGAGCGACAGCACAGCATTGCCGCGGCCATCGTCGAAGTTGCCGCCGACGGTGAAGGCCGTCGAGAAGATTTCTGCGTCACCGTCCTGCGTGGCTTCATAGCCAGCGTCGACCTGGACGCCTTCGAAATCGTCCTTGAGGATGAAGTTCACAACGCCGGCAACTGCGTCTGCACCATAAACGGCCGATGCACCGCCGGTCACCACTTCCACGCGCTCGATAAGGGCCGGTGGAATGTTGTTGAGGTCAACGACACCGTCGCCGCCCGATGGCACGAAGCGACGGCCATTCACCAGAACCAGCGTCCGGTTGGCGCCGAGGCCACGGAGGTCAACGGTCGCGGTACCGTTACCTGGGTTGTTCGACGTCCGGTCAAAGCCGGGAATGGTCTGCGGCAGCGTGTTCAGCAGGCTTTCGGTGTTCACCGTGCCCGTGAGTTCGAACTGCTCTGAGTCCACCGTCGATATGGGGCTGTTTGAAACAAAGTCGAGCCGCTGAATACGCGAGCCGGTGACCGTGATGGTCTGCTGGACAGCATCATCATCTTCGGCTGCATCCTGGGCGACCGAGTATCCGGCCATGGCGATCGCGGCGCCAGCAAAAACGGACGTCGCCAACAGGCGCGTCTTCCAAGTATTCCCGTTCACGTGTGAACCTCCGATTTGTGTCACTTCACCCAGGCCTCACCCCAGGGTTGCCGACATGGGTAGGAGACGCGGCACAAAACCGTCAACGTCCGGTGACATTTCCTTCACAGAATCGCCAGCGGTGTGTTAATTCGGCCATACTTCTCGCCTCACTGCGGGCAAATGTGGCGTGTTTCGCCTTAAAATCAGAAAGGCCATGCCCGATTGTACCGCGATAAAGGGCGAATCGGTCGCGTCGGCTCCGTCTGGTTCCTTGACACCCGCCCCAGCGGGCAGCCGCCAAGGGCTCAACCCACGTCCGCCTCGCCGTCTATTCAGCGGCCACGGTAACCGGCGTCTCTTTCCGGTCGTTTGCAGGGGCCACTGGATTGTCGAACTGCATCGCTCCGTCCTGCAGCTCGCCTTCGCGAAACATCTTCCGATCCTTGGAAAAGCTCTGGGGGTTGATCCATGGCTCCCTGTCACCCTGTTTCGGGAACAGGTGCATTGATCGCGCCATGTACCCGGCGTCGAACCCCGTGATCCATGGCATGGCTGGCATATCCATTTCGGCGGCGCGCAACCTGGGTGTGAACTGCCGGGTGCCCGTCCGGTCCATTTCGCCGATAAGGCGGCATGCGAACTCGGCAATGAGATCGGACCGCAGCGTCCACGATGCATTGATGTACCCGAATGTGGAGATGAGATTGGGCACATCGGAATATGCGCAACCCTTGTAGCTCCATGTCTGGGAGAAATCGATCGGCGTCCCATCGACGGCAAACTGCGTCCCGCCCATCACTTCCAGTTCGAGCCCGGTCGCTGACACAATGATATCCGCATCGATCCGGTCGCCGGATTTCAAGACGATCCCGGTCTCATCCACATGGTCGATATGGTCAGTGTAGACGTCGGCCTTCCCGGTGCGCAGGGCCCGGAACAGGTCGCTGTCGGGCACCAGGCAAAGCCTTTGGTCCCAGGGGTTGTAGCTAGGCGTGAAGTGCTTCTCCACGTCAAATCGGGATCCCAGTTCCTCCCTCACCATCCTGACCAGGGTGTCCTTGACCTTCTCCGGTTTCTTGCGCGTGCGGTTATAGAAAAACTGTTGCATCGTGATGTTCTTCCAACGGGTCAGCCCATAGGCCCACGCCTCGGGAAGCACAGCTCTGAGGGTGTTGGCGATGCCGTCCTTGGCAGGCCGGGAAACCACGTAGGTCGGCGTGCGCTGGAGCATGGTAACCTTGGCAGCCTTGTCGGTCATGGCTGGCACCACCGTCATGGCCGTGGCCCCTGATCCGATCACCACCACCTTCTTGCCCGTGTAATCGAGGTCTTCAGGCCAGAACTGAGGGTGGATAATGGGCCCTGCGAAGCGCTCCTGCCCCTTGAAATGGGGCGCGTGGGCCTGATTGTACTTGTAGTACCCGGCGCACATGAGAAGGACATTCGCGGTGTGGGCGACGGTTTCACCCGTATCGACCCTTTCTGCTGTGACCGTCCACGTGGCTGTCTCACTGTCCCAGTCGGCAGCCGTCACCATGTGGCCAAAGCGGATCTGATCCTCCACCTTATACTCGGCCGCGGTCTCCTTGATATAGCTGAGGATTGCCGGCCCGTCGGCGATCGATTTCTCCGCCCGCCATGGTTTGAAGTTGTAACCCAGCGTATGCATGTCACTGTCTGACCGGATCCCGGGATAGCGGAAGAGGTCCCAGGTGCCCCCCATGTCCTTCCGGCCTTCGAGGATAACGTACGACTTTTCCGGACAAGAGCGTTGCAAGTGAACGGCCGCCCCAACACCGGAGAGGCCCGCTCCGACAATGATCACATCGACATGGTTCTCGTTCATGGTTCTCTGTCTCGCCGGCGGTCTGGAACCGGCGCCTCCCGAGTCAACCGTACCAGTCAAGGTTCCGTGACGCTAGCGTCACTGTTGTCCATCTTCGAGGGCCGGGCCCTATTCGACCGGAACAACGCGCGCCCAGGCTCCCGGTTCGAGCCCGTCGAGGGTCCAGCGGCCAACACGGTAGCGGATCAACCTCAACGTCGGATGGCCTATGGCGGCTGTCATCCTGCGCACCTGGCGGTTACGCCCTTCGGTCAGGGTAATCGACACCCAACTGTCGGGCACTGACTTGCGAATGCGGATCGGCGGATCGCGCGGCCATAAGTCGGTCGGGGGCGCCATGGCCTCGACGACCGCTGGTGCCGTACGGCCATCCTTCAAATCGATACCCGCGCTCAGGCGGGCAAGCGCGGCGCTATCGGGAATGCCTTCTACCTGCGCCCAGTACGTTTTCTCGGTACGCCGGCGCGGGTCTGTGATCCGAGCCTGGAGTTTGCCGTCATCGGTCAGGATCAACAGGCCCTCGCTGTCCCGGTCGAGCCGACCGGCGGGATAAACAGAAGGCACGGTGATGAAGTCCGATAGGGTACGCCGCCGAGACCCCTCAATGCCCTTGTCGGTAAATTGCGACAGGACGTCGAACGGCTTGTTGAAGCGAAGCACGGTTGTCATGGCGGGGGCAGGACCTGCGGTGGACTACACCGAGACAACCCGGCCCGGGTTCATGATGTTCTGCGGATCGAGGGCGGCCTTGATGGCCCGCATCGCTGCTGTTGCTGCGGGTGAACGGGTCGCTTCGAGTTCGTCCCGCTTGAGCCGGCCAACCCCGTGCTCAGCCGAAATCGACCCGCCAAGGGCCATGGCCTCCCGATGGACCGCCGCCGTAATCGCCGCAGCGTGATCGGCAAGTATGGGATTGGCTGCATCCTTCGGTTCGCAGGCGGAATAGTGGAGGTTGCCGTCACCCACATGCCCGAAGGCCATGGCCTCTGCGTTAGGCGCAACCGCTCGAACGGCGGCCTCCGCGCGGTCGAGAAACACCGCAATCTTCGAAACCGGAACCGACACATCGTGGTTGACGGACGTGCCAAACGCGCGCTTCGACAGCGGAATCGACTCCCTGATCGTCCAGAACACCTGCGCCTGGGACAGGCTCTCTGCAAGCACGGCATCACTGGCGAGCCCCGTTTCGAACGCCTGTTCCAGCGCCGAAACCAGCACGTCCCGAGCGTGGGCCTCGCGGGACATGGAAATCTCGCACAAGACGCGCCAGGGCGCCGTCGACGGGTTGGGGTCGCGGATATCGGGCATGTCAGCCTGAACCATGGCGATCGCATTGGCAGGAATGATCTCGAAACTCGTGACCGTGTCGCCGGCCGCATCGCGCACAAGGGCGAGGAGGCTGATCACGTCTTCCGCGCTGGCGCAGGTAATCCATGCCGTAGCGCGCGCGGTTTTCGGGAAGAGCTTCAACGTCGCTGCGGTGATGACCCCGAGTGTCCCTTCCGCGCCGGCAAAGAGATGTTTGAGATCGTAGCCGGTATTGTTCTTCCGCAATCCCGAAAGCCCGCTCCAAACGTCCCCACTGGGCAAAACGACTTCCAGCCCCAACAGCAAGTCCCGCATCATGCCGTAGCGGAGCACCGCAACCCCACCCGCATTGGTGGAGATCAAACCGCCCAGGGTCGCTGTTCCTTCCGAGCCGAGCGAGAGCGGGAAAAACCGCTCCACCTCATCTGCAGCCTGCTGCGCAGCGACCAGCGTCGCGCCAGCCTCTATCGTCATAGCGTTGTTCAACGGATCGACGGCGCGCACTGCGTTCATCCGTGATAGCGAAAGCGTGATTTCCCCATGGGGGGTTCCAGCATCGACCAGGCCCGTATTCCCACCCTGGGGACAGATTGCGACACCCGTCCTGGCGCAGAGTTGAACGAGGGCTGCGACTTCACCGGTCGAGGCAGGTTTTGCGAGAAACGGCGTATGCCCGCGATAGGTGCCCCGCCACGGCATTGCCAAAGCGTCAAGCACCCCCGGATCCTCACTCCAGCCGCTTGGACCAAGCAGGTCCTTCGCCTCGGCTGCGAAGGTCTGAAATGCACTGTCAGTCGGTGATTGATCGTCAGCCATCGCGTAGTCATACGCGCGATGGATCGTCACGAAAAGTGCAACCCTTTTTCGCATGGAGTTCACAAATCGAACGCGCGAACGTGTTAATCTGCATTCCAAGCGTTGAGCAGGAGTACGTCGTCATGGGAGCAACCGGCTTTACCAGAGGGCTTATGACCCTGTCGCTGACATTTATTGCTCTCATGGGGATATACGCCCTTTGGGCGGACGAAATCACGGCGGCTTACTGGAAAACGTTCCTCAGCTTCGGGATCCTGCTTCTCCTGTCCCTTGCGATCCAGACCCTCGGAAAATCGCAACGGACCACCGGCGACCAATCGGATTCCCCTCTCCAGTGATGAGCGCACC
Source organism: Pseudomonadota bacterium (assembly GCA_038522375.1). Classification (GTDB taxonomy): domain Bacteria; phylum Pseudomonadota; class Alphaproteobacteria; order Caulobacterales; family Hyphomonadaceae; genus UBA5336. The sequence continues at coordinate 32,420 of JBCBKE010000023.1, read as the reverse complement.
CTGCGATCGTCGATCGCTTGCTATCGCGCGAATGCAAAACGAATAACCAAATATTACACAGGCCTTCGGGGCGGTTTTCGCGTGTTTTATACTTCGCCACCGATAATTCAGGTTGGTTGAGACCAACCTGTAATTTCCTCAGTTTCCGGCCAGCCGATATTTGCTGGGAGAAACTCGATGTTCAACGCAACAACTTTTGATACAGGCCGAGGCATCGACAACATGATCGTCTTTGACCAAAACGGCATCTTCTCATCGACATTCCCCTGCAATGGCAATCCCGCAAACAATGGCGACACCCCCGCCTGGGCGCTGTCATGTCTGGGCAGTGGCCTCTATCAGGGTGGCTACATTACAGACTTCCTTGCTTTCGACGCGAAGTGCCTCGGCGCGACCTTCCATGAAGGCCAGAACCACGCAGTGACCCAGGTCGACGGCAAGGACAACCGACCACCACCCATTGTATTGACAACGGCATCGAGGGAACATCCGGAACGGACGTGATCTTCGACATCTCCGGCGATAACATCATCGACGCCGGCGCCGGGAATGACCTGGTAATGGTTGGCGGCCCTAGTACGCGCAGACCTCGAAGGCGGGATCGACGCGGCCACCCCATTCGCCATGGTAACGCTCCAGCAGGCGTTCCGCCGGCGTAACCCCTGACGTGGCGATCTCGTCGAGTTCCATAAGGAACCCCGTCTCGTCATCGCCCGAGGTCGACAGGTACTTCCGCGCCTTGAGACCACCCCGTGCCATGGCGAGGACCTCCTTTGCGAGATCCTGCAGGGTGCCACCGCCGGGAAGCGGTGTCGCAAGCCCCAGCGTACCAACGGACTGGCGCATGGCTTCCCGCTCGCCCGCCGACCAGCCGCGCACCCGCTGCCAGGCTGCCTCAAGCGCTGCATCATCGTAGAGGATGCCGGTCCAGAATGCCGAGAAGGCGCAGAGCCGGCTCCAGGGCCCCGAATCGGATCCCCGCATCTCGAGGAACCGCTTGAGCCGAACCTCCGGAAAGATGGTCGATAGATGGTCTTCCCAATCATCGATCGCGGGCCGCTCACCGGGCAGGATCGCCAGTTTACCGTCCATGAAATCACGGAAGCTGAGCCCCGCGGCGTCCATGTACATGCCCTTGCGGCGCACGAAATACATCGGGACATCAAGGGCATAATCGGCATAGCGTTCGAAGCCGAACCCAGGGTCGAAGACGAATGGCAACATCCCTGTCCTGTCGGGGTCGGTGTCGGTCCAGATATGCGAACGATAGGACAAGAACCCGTTTGCGCGGCCCTCCATGAAGGGCGAGTTCGCAAAAAGGGCCGTACCCAGGGGTTGTAAGGCGAGCGACACCCGGAATTTCTTGACCATGTCCGCTTCGGAGCCGAAGTCGAGATTGGTCTGCACCGTGCAGGACCGGAACATCATCTGCCGCCCAAGCCGTCCGACCCGCTCCATGTAGTCCCGCATGATCTTGTAACGACCCTTCGGCATCATCGGCGTCTCGTCCATCGACCAGAGCGGGGATGTCCCAAGACCGAGAAAGCCGATCCCCAGGGGATCAGCGATCTCCCGTACCTCGTTGAGATGTTGACCGACCTCGTTGCAGGTCTGGTGGATATGCTCCAGCGGTGCGCCTGAGAGCTCGAACTGACCGCCCGGTTCCAGGCTCACGCTGGCGCCATCGCGCTTCAGGCCGATGAGGTGCCCCGCTTCAACGACGGGTGTCCATCCAAACCGGTCGCGCAAGCCGGCCAGCATAGCTTCCACCGAGGCTTCGCCCGCATAGGGCAGCGGACGGTTGCCCGCTTTCAGAAAGCCGAACTTTTCGTGCTCGGTGCCAATACGCCAGTCTGTCTTTGGCTTTGCCCCTGCCTCAAGCCAGGCGACCAGTTCGTCCTTGCCGCTGATCCGCGGTGCGCTTTCGTCGATATCCGTCGTCGGCGTTGTCATGGCGTCTTGTCCTCCGCCGGATCGGGCAACGTGCCCGTCCAGTCACCCCTGATCGCCTGCCACAGGGCAAGCGCCGCGACAACGGCTGTTTCCGCCCGCAGGATCCTGGGACCAAGCGTTACAGGTTCCACGTGTGGGAGCGCCCGCAAGTGCTCGCGCTCGGCGGGCGAGAAGCCCCCTTCCGGCCCTACGAGGATAGCGCCGGCGCCATGGCCGAGGCGGGTCAGGACGTCGACCATGGGCGAGGCTCGCCCGCTGTCGCCGCCCCAGGCCCTCGACGCGTCATCGCCGGCTTCATCGCAGAACAGAACGGTCGTGTGATCCTCAAGATCTGCAATGGCTGCAAACAGCGATTGCGCCCGATCAACGCGTGGAATGTCCATGCGTTCGGTCTGCTCGGCTGCCTCCAGAGCGATCTTTTCCAATCTGTCTTCCCGCACCCGCGACGCCTGGGTGTAGTCCGTCATCACGGGAATGATCCGTGCCACCCCCATTTCCGTGGCTTTCTCCACCACGAAATCTGTCCGGGTCTTCTTCAGCGGCGCAAAAAGTAATGTCAGCGGCATGGTCACCGCCTGATCCTTGAGACGCTCGCGCGCCTTCACCAGAACCGAGCGGCCTTCAATCATGTCAATCTCGGACCGCCACTCGCCATCCCGCCCATTAAAGACACGCACCGCATCGCCCTTTTTCAGGCGCATGACCCGTGACAGGTATTTTGCCTGTCCCTCGTCCAGGGCAACAAAGCCGTCCCTGGCAATATCGGATGTCACAAAAAGGCGCGGAACGTTCCCCATACTGGCGATATAGCCCCGCGGCCGAAACGCACAATCCCACCCCAACCGGGCCGGTTGTTCGCACCGCCGCGTTGCCCCTTCAAGAAGGTGACGCAAAGCACCGTCTGGGATATATGGCTGTCATGAGCGAGTCGCCAAAACCTGCACCTTCCGCCCCTGAGCCGAACGAGGCGCCGGCGGCGAAAGATGTCGGTGCGGGCGCGGTGGACGCTGCCTCCGAGACGGACGCCATCCCGGCACGCAATTCCGGGGACTGGATGACACCGTCGGATGGGCATTTGCCCCAGTGGATGCGGGATAACCTGCCCGATTGGACGGAACCTTACATTTACCTCTCACGCTGGGACAGGCCGGTGGGCATCTGGCTGCTGGTCCTTCCATGCTGGATCGGATTCGGTTTCACCGCGATCTCAGCCGGTTTCGGCCCTGCAACGGTCTTGTGGGCCGGACTGTTCTTCATCGGTGCCATCGCCATGCGCGGGGCAGGCTGCACATGGAACGACATTGCGGATCGCAAACTCGACGCCGAGGTCGACCGGACCGCTGGTCGGCCCCTTGCCTCGGGCCGGGTTTCGGTTCCGCAGGCAAGCCTATGGCTCGGCCTGCAGCTGGGCGTGGCCTTGCTGATCTGGTTCATGCTGCCGCTCGACGCCAAGATCGTCGCCCTGATCGCCCTCCCCTTGGTCGGCGCCTATCCCTTCATGAAGCGCTACACCTGGTGGCCCCAGGCGTGGCTGGGTGCAACGTTCAATTTCGGCGTGCTTATCGCAGCGGCGACAACCGCCAGCATCAGCCTCACCACGATCATTCTCTGGCTCGGCCTTGCCTGCTGGACCGTCGCCTACGACACGATTTATGCCCTGCAGGACAAGGAAGACGACGAACTGGCCGGTATCAAATCGACGGCGCGCTTGTTCGGCGACCAGGCGGTCATGGGCGCCTTCATCTTCCATCTGATTGCCGCCAGCCTGATCGCCCTGGCCGCTTTCTTCGCTGGAGCGCCACAAATCGGCGCCGTGACCAGCCTGGCCTTCCTCGGCCATGGCATATGGCAAGCATCACGCATGGCGCGCGATGGCGACGAGGCCGCCTTGACCGTGTTTCGGTCCAATGTCTGGGCGGGAGGTCTCCTTGCGGCAGGTTTTCTGGTTGCCGGAATGGTGTAGAGTAGGGCTATGCCAGCCGCGCACCGCATCCGCCCGACAGACCTCTTTACCGCCAGCGAGTGGGCCACGCTGTCCAAGCGAAACGACTGGATCGGACTGGGGCTTGTGGTCCACGCATGGGCCATTGTTGCACTCGCGATGGCGGCAGCGATCTGGCAACCGCTTCTGATCCCGATTGCCATCATGGTCATCGGCGCGCGCCAATTGGGCATGGCAATCCTGATGCATGATGCGGCCCATGGCGGGCTGCACTCCAACAAGCGGATCAATGACTGGGTCGGCCAGTGGCTGTGTGCAGCGCCGGTTGGGGCCCACCTGGGCAATTACCGGCCCTATCACCTCAAGCACCATAAGTACGCGCAACAAGCCGAGGACCCAGACCTCAACCTGTCCGCCCCGTTTCCTGTGACCCGCTCATCCCTTCGCAGGAAAATCCTCAGGGACCTGACCGGCCAGACCTTCCTAAAGCAGCGCGCCAATCAGTTCGCCAATGCGATGGGGATCGGCCTTCGCCCCGGCCAGGGCAGCGCCAATCGAATGCATGGCGCGCGCGAGGCTGTGGTCCCCTTCGTTGCGACGAATTTCATCCTGCTGGCGGGGTTGACCCTGCTTGGTTTCTGGTGGGCCTATTTCGTACTCTGGCTCCTCCCGATGGCGACCTGGAACCAGTTGATCACGCGGCTTCGCAATATCGCCGAACACGCCGTGGTGCCTGACAACGCGGACCCCATGCGCCACGCCCGCACCACGCTGGCCAGCCCGATCGAAGCGCTCCTGATTGCACCCTATTGGGTGAACTATCACTGCGAACACCACATGTTCATGTATCTCCCATGCTACCGCCTGGGCGCTGCCCACCGTCTTCTCCGCGAGAAGAGCATAACCGACAGGATGGAGGTCCGGCAGGGCTATCTCGGCGTGCTGCGCGATGCTTCGGCCAAGCCCGCCAAACTCCAACCTGCCTGACCGACATGGCGGATGGCGACACCCAGGCTCTCAACGTACTCGGCGAACCGCTGCACACCTGCGGAACAGACCCCGTGACTGGCTTTTTTCGCGATGGCTGTTGCCAGACCGGGCCGATGGATACCGGTAGCCACACGGTTTGCGCCATCGTGACGGCAGCGTTCCTCGAATACTCGAAACAGCAGGGGAACGACCTCATGACGCCGCGCCCCGAATTCCGCTTTCCGGGACTGAAACCCGGCGACCGCTGGTGCCTGTGTGCGTCGCGATGGGAGGAAGCCCGACAGGCCGGCGTGGCCCCACCCGTCAATCTTGCAGCCTGCCATGCCGCCGCGCTGCGGTTGGTCTCGCTCGATGACCTGAAGGCCCATGGCTTGCAGTAGCGCGCAATCATGGGTGACAGGCCCGCCCCGCGGCGCTACGTTTCTATCATGCCTGTTACCGTCGAAATGGTTTCCGATCTGGTTTGTCCCTGGTGCTGGCTGGGGATGCGGCGGATCCAGTCCGCCATCGAAAGCGTCCCCGACGTTGAGGTCGCTCTCCTGTTCCGTCCCTACGAACTCGACCCCACGATCCCGAAAGAGGGTGTCGATTACAAGGACTATATGCGCCACCGCATGGGCGGTACGGGCGCACCAAGCGAGCCCCTGAAACCAGCCGTTTCCGCGCGATGAGAGAAGCTCTCGAACAATATGGCGCTGAGGAGGGCATCCCGTTCAACTTCAGCGCAATCACCCGGCGGCCCAACAGTTTCGACGCCCACAGGCTGGTCCGCTGGGCCCAGGGCCAGGGCGTGGGCAGTGCCGTGAAGGAAGCCCTCTTCTCTGCCTATTTCGAACACGGCGAAGACATTGGCGACGGGGCTGTCCTGACCCGAATTGCCACGGAAAACGGGCTTGACCGCGATATCATCGCCAAGCTGCTCAGTTCGGACGCTGACGTTGTGGTCGTCCGTGAAGAGGCTGAACTGTTCCGCCAGATGGGGATCGCCGGTGTCCCGACCTATATCGGCGATCGTCGCCTCGCCGTGCAAGGCGCCGAAAGCGCTGGGAAACTGGCAAAGTTTCTGACAACACTAGCGGCCCAGCAGCCCGCGCAACGCCCCCTCGATCACCCGGCCGGCACCGCTTGAGCAGGTGGTACGGAAGACGGAACGGCGATCAGTCAAACTCGTCACCGGGAATTCAAGCTGGTGGAAACAACGGAAGTACCGCCGCGAAACGGCACGGCGCCTGTTGGCGCTTCGCGCGGACGGGTGGCGCCTGGTGATGATTGAACGGTTGCCGCGCGCAGCCGTCGATACGCGCATATTTTCGCGTTATGCGCTCCGTCGCCAGGTCCCGGCGCGCGGCGAGGTGTGCGCTGATCGCGAAGAGGTCTTGCAAAACGTCACATTGCCAACGCGGCCCGCTCCAAACACCTCGAAATGATGCGCGCCCTCCCTCGTATCCGGTCGTCAATAACCTACCTTAAGGAACACAGGGCGGAGCTATTCTGGCTTTGGATCGCCTACCAGTCCGTGAAAGGCATTCTGACCTTGAGCCTGATCTGGATCCCGCTCCTTTTTCTCTGGTGGTCTTCATGACGAAAACCCCGTCGCCGACGATCAAGGCGCCTGCTCCCATTCGGCTGGCGTGGGCCAGCTTCGGCTTGCTTTGCGTCGGGCTTGCCGTGATCGGGGCCGTCCTGCCCCTGCTTCCGACCACCCCCTTCCTTCTACTGGCTGCATTTGCTTTTGCCCGGTCATCCCAACGGCTCCACAATTGGTTGCTTGGCCACAAGCGGTTCGGTCCGTTGATCGAGAACTGGCAACGCCACGGCGCGATCAGTCGTTCGACGAAGGTCCTTTCCGTGTCGCTCATGGCCGTGATGCCGTTCGTCAGCGTCCTTGTCGGCGCGCCCCTGTGGACCGTCCTGTTGCAAATCATTGTGCTAAGTGTGTCCGGGGCGTTCGTCCTGACCCGCCCAAGCGGCCCGTCCCGTCTTTGACGGCACGGAAAAAGGCTCCATTTCAAGAGCGGGGACACCGCGCCGCCCGAGAAAACCTTTCGGGCGGGCACCAGGAAAGGCGTTATCATGCGGATCATGGACAGGGCGGAGTTTCGCTCGAAACCAAAACCACTGACCTGTCGTGCAGACAGCAATGTACGCGAAACCGTAAAGCGGATGTCGGAAAAGAACTACGGCGCTGTCGTGGTCGTCGATGACGGTGAGAGTGTTCTCGGCATGGTGACCGAACGCGATATCATGCGCCGCGTAGTGGATGAGGGGCGCAATCCCGATACAACCCAGATCAGCGAAATCATGACGACAGACGTCAGGGTCGCGAAAGCCGATGACGACCTCATTGATTGGCTGCGCATGATGTCGAACGAACGGTTTCGCCGACTTCCAATTGTCGACGAGAACGGGAAGCTCGTTTCAATCATGACCCAGGGCGATTTCGTTTCCTACACCTGGCCAGACCTGATCAACCAGGCCATGACGCTGACCCGATCCACAGTTCGCGGCAACTACCAGATCTTTGTGATCCTGGGCGCCGTCCTCCTCTACACGGTCGTTGTGGTTGGGGCGCTGATCGCAGCGCTTGGTTGACGGCCTGCCGCCAGGCAGGCTTGACATTCTTGCCCCAGTCGACTTTGTGCGCAGCTTGTTCAAGGACGGATCGGTGCGGAGCCGCCGTTGAAATCGCGGCGCCGATGGGCGCGCCGCCGGCCCGCGTCAGACAATTGAGGCATGCATGACACGACGCCTGAAAGCGAAGTACAAGATCGACCGTCGGGTTGGTGAAAACATCTGGGGCCGCCCAAAGTCTCCCGTAAACAAGCGCCAGTACAAGCCGGGCCAGCACGGCCAGGGCCGTCGCTCCAAGACGTCCGATTTCGGGCTGCAGCTCATGGCGAAGCAGAAGCTGAAGGTCCACTACGGGGAAATCACGGAAAAGCAGTTCCGCCGCACCTATGACGACGCCGCCCGTATGAAGGGCAACACGGCGGAAAATCTCATCGGTCTGCTCGAGAGCCGGCTCGATGCATTCGTATACCGATCGAAGTTCGTGCCCACCATTTTTGCAGCGCGCCAGTTTGTGAACCACGGCCATGTGAAGGTGAACGGGGTGAAGACCAATGTCGCCTCCGTCAGGCTCAAGCCCGGCGACGTCGTCGAAATTCGCGAGAAGAGCCGCAATATGGCGCTGGTGCTCGAAGCACTCGGGTCGGCCGAACGGGACTTGCCCGACTATATCGAGGTCGATCCCAAGGCGATGACGGCCACCTATGTCCGCACCCCGGAGCTGTCCGACGTGCCTTTCGCGGTTCAGATGGAGCCATCCCAGGTCGTGGAATACTATTCGTCCTGATCCTATTGGATTGTTTTTCTTGTCCTTATCGATGAGCCGCTCCAGACTGGGGCGGCTTTTTCAATTGGAGCGGACATGACCCAACCCGCCATCGCAACCGTCCGGAAGGCGCTCATTGCCAAACCGGGGGAGCCTTTCAATCTTCGCGAGAGACCGACCCGGCATCCGGCGCTCTTCGAGGACAAGAAGGAAGCGCAGGTCAGTCTCGAAAAGGACGCTGCGACGATCAACGAGCTTCAGGACAAGCTCTACGCCAACCGGGACCGAGCGCTTCTGGTTATCCTGCAGGGTATGGACACATCGGGAAAAAGCGGCGTTATCCGGGAAGTCTTCGCCCAGACCTCGCCGCTCGGCTTGCAGGTCGAGGCCTTCAAGGCCCCGTCAGCCACAGAGAGGGCCCACGATTACCTGTGGCGGATCCACAAGGCCGTGCCGCGGAAGGGTCGGATCGGCATTTTCGATCGCTCACATTATGAAGACGTTCTGGTGGTCAAGGTCAGGGGCCTTGCACCGGCCGACACCGTTGAGCAGCGGTATGACCAGATCAATGCCTTCGAACGGCACCTGGCAGAAAACGGGGTTGTCCTGGTCAAGTGCATGTTGAACGTGGGTTACGAAACCCAGGGAAAGCGCCTCCACGAACGACTTGAGGAGCCCCATAAACGCTGGAAATTCAATCCCGCAGACTTGGAAGACCGCAAGCTCTGGCCAGACTTCATGGACGCCTACGAGACGACTGTGACGCGGTGCTCTACCGGCGCCGCCCCGTGGTACATCGTGCCCGCGGACAGCCGGACACGGCGCAACGCGATGATCGCACGGCTCGTCCGCGGCGCCCTGGAAGACATGGACCTCGATTGGCCAGACCCCGGTCACAGGCCGGGAGACTTTGACGTCCCTGAAGCGTGATCCTGTCTGCGGCCCGGCCTCGTCTGAGTGTCGCTGAAATGGCGCAGCGTTCAGGTGGTCTCGACCATCCACCCCGATATGGCCTGGCGGACCGCACCCGCAAATGGTGTCACATAGGTCACGGAATGGACCATCTGGATGTCGAAGATATCGAGCGTATTGAACCCCGGCGCGAAAGACAGGGTCGGGGTTCCGCCATCGGTAAAGAACTGGAGCAACCCGCCCCAGTCAGGATGCCATTCCGGCGTGAAGCCCCAGACGACGGCCAATCGCCGTCGTTCGCTCTCGGGGTTATCGCGATGGCGTGTAAGATAATGGTTCGGCCCGAACCGCGTCGCCTGGATCGAGCTTCCATTGAAGTCACGGCGACCGGTGATCTCTGCAATCAAGTCGCCGATTTGAGGGCCATTCAGGGCATCGTGGAACATGCTGAGGGCGGAGGGTGCCGTCCGCGCGCGCCACGCGGCGTCAAGCCTGTGACCGAGATAGGCAAAGCCGACGCCTTGCCGGGCCGACGCGTTCAGGGTGGCCTGGAGGTCTGCCCGTTGCTGGTCTGACCAGGTTTCCATCTGCGCGAGGCTGATTTCAGCCATCCCGTCACGGTTGGCACAGGTGAGAACCCACGGATCCAACTGACCCAGCTCTGCGCCGACGGCGCTGGCCCTGTCGGAGGTGAGAACATCATAGACGCGAACCTGGCCGGATCGGGCATACAGGTCCGCGTGCAGGGCGCGATCGACGGCTGGATTTATCCACTCACTCATGCCCCCTGATACGCCGGGCGCCTGTGCGGGTCCAGACGAAACGACAGGCGAGGTACCGCGGTAACGTCCGAGAGGTTTGGGGCCTAAAGCTCCCCCTGTTCAATCCGGACGGAGGCACCGCTTGATCGGTCGACCTCTTTCACGGCGGGGCCGCCCGAGACCCGAACGCTGGAGCCTGATGACGCGTCCACGCTGACGGAATCGGACAGATAGGCCCTCACCGACGCACCACTTGAAGCGTCAATCGTGCCCTCCGCGCAACGCAGGCCATCGGCGCGAACGCTGGCGCCCGACGATACGTCCAGCACCAACGCCCGGCAGCGGCCTTCAAGGGAAACGCTTCCGCCGGAGGACACATCCAGTTCGAACATGTCAGCGTCGATTCCGCTACCTGAAAAACTCGCCCCGGAGGAGACATCGACCGCCTCCAGGCCAGGAGAAGTGACGGTGAAGATGGCTTTCACCTTGCTACCATCGGTCCAACCCCACCCGGTTCGTTTCCGTCTGATCTCGAGGGTCGAGCCGTTGACCTCAACCCGCACATCGTCCGGCCCCCCGCGGCTGAAATCCGCTTCAACGCCATAATCGGCGCCGGCCACGTAGATGACTTCGAGGCCCGTTCCAACGTCGATCGCCGTAAAACCCTCAGCCGCAAATGATTGGGTTTCAGCGATCGCCGTAAAGGCGGCTGCACCAACCGTAGCAGCCACTAGAAAGGCGATGGCAGTTTTTTTCGACGTCATCGTTGGTCTCCCTTTGCATCATAAAATGTCGGGCAAGGACCCGTCAGCAGAATACCGCTTGACCGATACATATTGATATTCAATACGTCAATTACTGTTTCTCAATAAGGACCTGAACCATGAAGTTTCCAACAGCTGCCATCTCACTCGTGCTGGTTTCCGCGCTCGGCGGATGCGTCATCGTCGCCGACGGGGATGACAAGCCGGCGTTCACATCGACTTTCGACCCGGCAGTCTCATCGCCCGGAACGGTCTTCGGCGCAGAGATCGTCGCCGACAGCATCACTTTCCTCGTCAGCAGCAATGGATGTACCGACGCATCGTTCTTCGCGGTCGATGTGGACAGGCGCGGCGATCAGACGTTCGCGATTACCCTCGATCGCATCCGAACCGACAATTGCCGGGCCCTGGTGCCGGAGGGTGTTGATGTCAGCTTCACGTTCCAGGAGCTCGGCATTCCCGATGGTGCGTCAGTGATTGTCAGGAACACCATCCGTCGCGGTTCCTAACCCGTCTGGGGAATTCCCCAGCCTTCGAAGTGGGCACGCCACAAGAATAGTGTTGTGCAACATGGCGTTATCCGGCCCGAACCTGTTTTCGGCCGAATCTACTGTTGGCAGCGATGCCGGCTGCCTGTAGCAAAAGTTTCGTCGGGTCGAGGAAGGCTCCTTGATTTGACTGCTGGCGCGGGCTGCGCTTGACATTCAGGGGCTTAGAACATGCCGGACATTCGCATTGAGGCGGAGGATTTCTCCGTCATTGAGGGCTATAGTCTGGATCGGCTCGGACCTGCATCCGGCAAGTTTGCAATCGGGCTCCTGAACGGCGCAAGCACGGGTATCGCGGAGACGACGTTTTCCGGCCAGTCGGGTGTTTACGAAATTGCGGTCGGCCATTTCGACGAGAAAAGCTCGGACGGCATCGTCAAGGTTTTCGTCAACGGGACGGAGATCGGAGAGATCGAATTCGACCGAGGTGGTATCGGGTCGAAGGAAATCCAGAATACTGTTTTCAGTGGTGTTTCGCTCGAAAATGGCGACGTGATCCGTTTTGAGGCCAATGCCGACGGCGTGGAAAAGGCGAGACTCGATTTCATCGACCTGACGCTGCAGTCCACTGATCCGTCTCCTCCTCCACCACCGCCTCCTCCTCCTCCTCCACCACCACCGCCTCCGCCTCCTCCTCCTCCACCACCGCCTCCTCCGCCCCCGCCAGGCACGCTCTCCGAAGGCGTTGTGGAGATGGAAACCCTCAATCTTTCAGGAGGGTATGTCGTCAATCAGCGCTCCGAAGCATCGGGAGGCGCACTGATCCGGACGTTGGGGGATCCCGGCGAAGCCAGCGGAACCTTCACTGGTGCATCCGGCGTCTACAGGGCCGAAATCCAGTTCTTCAACGAAGTCGATGGCGTTGCCCGCTTCGAAGTGCTCATCAACGGGGTCCTCGTCGATATCTGGCAGGGTATCGGCGGGCAAGGCGGGCTCGGCGTTGCGCAAATCCACACTGTTGAGCTGGCCCTGGCCACCGATGATGTCATCACCTTCCGCGGCATCAAGGGTGGCGAAGAGCTGGCCCGGCTCGATAATGTTGCGTTGACACTGGTGTCAGCCACCAATTCCCCACCGGTCGCAACCGGCGACAGCGCGAGCCTGGTTGAAGACACCAGTGTGACCATCGATGTCATCGCGAACGACACCGATACCGATACCCTCACCATAACGGCGATCGACGGCCAGCTAATCAACGCAGCGAACCCCGTCCTGCTCAGCTCCGGCGCGACCGTGGCGATCGATCCCGATGGGTTGCTCGTCTATACGCCTGCCGCGAACGCAAACGGCACTGACAGCTTCACCTATACGATCTCCGATGGGACATCATCCAGCTCGGCGACCGTTACCCTGACGATCTCTCCCGAAAACGACGCACCTGTCGCGGTGAACCTGCCGACCACCGCAGAAGCGCAAGACGGTCAGCCCTTCAGTCTGACCTTGCCGTCAGACGCGTTTGTCGATGTCGAGGACACCGTTCTCATCCTCTCAACGGACCTGCCAGACGGCGGAACACCGTCATGGCTCAGTTTCGATGCCGATACGCGCACGCTCAGCGGGACACCGACGACCAGCGATATCGGGGACCTCACAGTCGTCATTACGGCAACCGACACGCTCGGTGCGTCCGGTTCGGGCGACCTTCTCATCACCGTCGGCGCAGCGAGCGCAACCCCTGTCGCGGCGGACTTCACCTTCGCACCGACCGAACCGGTCACCACTGGTTTTTCAATCACGCTCGGTACCGATCTACCTGTTGCAAGCCTTGCGACCGACGAAGACACGCCGCTGACCCCCGAGAGCTTTGATTTCCAGACGGTCTCGATCAATGGCGCCAGCGCCACGCCGCTGGCCGAGGGTGGCCTCGCCTACGCCCCTGAAAGCGGCCTGCTCACATTCTCTGCCGCAGGCATTCCAGCCATAACGGCGCTCGGCAACGGCGATATCGTTGACGTCGTCATCAGCTTCAGCGTCACCGACGGCTCTTCCAGCGACGACGGAACTTTCACCTTCTCGGTGACGGGCCTGAATGATCCGCCCGCCATTGGAGCAGCGATAGACGCGCCGGAGGCAGAGGAAAGCCAAGACTACTCGTTTGTCGTGCCGGCCGGTGCGTTCAGCGATCCCGACCTGGGCGACGAACTCACCTACACGGCGACGCTGGCAGACGGCACGCCCCTCGAAGACACGTGGTTGGCATTCGACCCCGGGACGCGCACCTTCACGGGAGCGCCCACGCAGGACGACCTGGCCCCGCTGGAGGTCCGCGTTACCGCGACTGATCCCGACGGTCTGTCGGCTAATCAGACCTTCACACTCACTGTGTTGGCATTCAACAATGCGCCAGTCGCGGAAGATGCTGTCATCGCCGACCCCGTCGCGGCAGACACGCCGTTTGTCGAGACCCTGGGCACACTCGAGTTTCCGATCGACGACCTCGCTAGCGACGCGGATTCGAACCTGGCAGCAGGCAGCTTCTCGTTTACCGGCGCCGCAATCGACGGTGTTCCAACCCCGTCACTGGAGGCTGCCGGCGTTACCTACAATCCTGGCACCGACGCGCTCGACCCCGATGCCGGACTACTCACCCTTGATCCGGACCTTGTGCCCCAGTTCGTGGCGCTTCCCGATGGCGCGCAGTCCGTACTTGTGGTCGACTTCGTGGTTTCCGATGGCGAAAAAAGCGACGCGGGAACGATCACCTTCACCATTTCCGGTGTAAACGACCAGCCAACCTTGCAGACGTCGCTCGCCGACCGGGCGGTCACGACGGGCGAGACAGAAGTCTTCGTGTTACCGGCCGATACCTTCGCAGACGCCGATGCGGGCGATGTACTCACCTTGTCGGCAACGCTCGTCGATGGAACCCCGCTGCCTGCCGACGTCGTCGCTTTCGATCCCGACACCGAAACCTTCACGGTCACGCCGGGCGAAGACGATGCAGGTACACTGGCCATCCGTGTGACCGCGACCGATACACTGGGCGCGCAGACCTTCGATGACTTCACGCTGACGGTGGAGACACCACCGGTTGTGACGCTGAACGAGGACATCACCCAGACGCAGTTCGAGACGTTCCAGATTGTGGAGAACGAGAGCCGGACAGGCGTTACAACCGTCGATATCGGCGCCGATGGCAATCTCTATTCGGGCGATATCTTCGGCAACATCGTCAGGTATACGCTCGATCCTGCAACCGGCCTCGCCACGTCTGCGGAAACGATCATCAATGTGGGTGGGCCGATCACGGGCCTGAAATTTGATCCCGATAGTCCAGCCGAGGACATGGACCTCTGGATCGCCTACGCGACCACCCAGGAGCGGTATTCGTCGATTGTCTCCGAGGTCTCGATCACAGCCGATAGCGCCATCGAGCAACAGGTCATTACCGGCCTCCCCTACGGCGATCACCAGGTCAACGGGCTCGACTTTGGACCGGATGGCCGACTGTACATCCAGGCCGGGGGCTTGTCATCGCTCGGCGAGTTCGCACAGGGCGCTTTCGCCGACCCCGAGGTGCCCCTCAGCGCGGCGCTGCTGGTTGCAGACGTCAACAATGATCCCCGCTTTGCCAACGGGCCGGTAAACGTCCAGGCCGATGAAACCGGCGCCGGGTACGACCCCTTTGCCATCGACGCGCCGGTGCAGATCTATGCAACCGGATTGCGAAACGCCTACGACATCGAGTGGACCTTGAATACAGCGGGAGAGCAGATCGCCGTCGCTGGCGTCAACGCGAATTCGCTGAACAAGGCCGAAACACCTGACGATCCATCGACGCCAGCGAACGAGAACCTCATCGGGATCAAGCCTTCAGAGCAATTCGTGGTTATTCAGGAAGGCAATTACTACGGTCATCCAAACCCGATCCGCGGCGAATACATCCTCAATGGCGGCAATCCGACGGGCGGGGTCGATCCTTTTGAAATCACTGAATATGCCGTTGGCACACAGCCCGAGGATGGGTTCGATCCAGGCCTGATCCTCGGGATCGACCAGTTTGGCGCAGACAGCCCAAACGGCGTTGATACCTATATCGACGGCACCATTCTTCAGACGACGTTCTCCGGCGACAGGGAAATCCTGCTCCTCGAGGTCGATGAAAACAATTCACCCATTTACCAGGGCGATCTGTTGGGCACCGATGGCCTGCCGATCAGCTTCTCGGCTCCACTGGATATCGTGACAGACCCCAATACGGGGCGGATCTACGTGGCAAACTTTGGAAATGGCCAGTCCGATCCGGCAAATGGCTCGGTCTTCCTCATCGTCCCGGAGGAAGGCGCGCTTTCGGTAGACCCCGGACGGCCTGGCTCACCGGGTGGTAACGGCAATCCCGGCGGAAACGGAAACCGCATCGAGGCTGAGGTTTTCTCGATCAGCGAGGGATACGCGGTGGAGCCACTCGCCGATGCATCCAATGGCCAGATCCTGGCATTGGGTGAGGCGTCTGGCACCGGCACGGCGTCCCTGCGGTTCTCCAACGACTCTGGAACCTATGACCTGACGGTTGCCGTCTACGATGAAAGTGATGGCGACGGGTCCATCGCCATCTTCCAGAACGATATTCAGGTTGGCCTGATCGCGCTCGACCTGGGTACCGGAGGGACTGATCCGGGCGCAGATAGCCTGCGGACAGTCACGATCCCCGATCTTGAACTCCAGGCCGGCGCGTCACTGATATTCGTGGGTACAGCCGACGGCGGCGAAACTGCGGCCATCGACTATGTCGAACTGACCCTGTCGGATTCCCCGCCTCCACCTCCTCCGCCTCCGCCGCCACCTACTCCCCAAAGAGAGGTCTTGTGGGACGAGGATTTCAACGGCCTTTCGGACGGGGACACCGAAGATACGGGCGACACCGCCTGGGTCACAACGTCGATCGCGAGCAAGCCCGACGCGATTTTCGAGGTCCGGGACGAGGCTTTCGTCTTCTCCGAAACCACGAACACACCCGATGACAACGATGCCGTCACCTTATGGCAAAGCCAGTCGATCGATATCTCAGGCGCGACAGAGCTTGTGCTTTCCTTCGACCTGTTCAGCTCGTCAGGCCTTGAAACCACCGGCGCCTATCAGGACTTCTTCCGTGCCTTTGTGGTTGTCGATGGCAATCGATCGGAAATTTTCACCCAGACTGGCGGACAGGCCAACCAGACCCAGTCGCTCACGTTCAGCGATCTGCCGGAGGGCGACACGCTAACACTGGAGTTGGAAGCCAAGACGACGTTCAGGACCGAGAACTTCACGATTGACAATATCGAACTGAGCGGCCTCAGCGCCGAAACCACACCGGAGCCATCTCCTGAGCCGCCAGCCGATCCCGGGCCCGACGGCACCTTGCTGGACGTGCAACGGGCCCTCAATATCGGGAACGGTCTGGAAGCGCCGTCCGAAGGCGCCTGGGGCTATACGATTGAGGAAGACCATTTCGCAGCCATCGCCGCCCAGGGGTTCGATTCGGTCCGGATACCGATCGCCTGGAGTAACTACACGAGCGGGGCGCCTGACTTCACAATCGATCCTGACTGGTTCGACCGGGTAGATGAAGTGATCGGATGGGCCCTCGCCGCGGACCTGAATGTCATCATCAACGTCCACCATTTCGCTGCCCTGATGAACGATCCGATCGGGAATGAGCCCAAGCTCCAGGCGATCTGGGAGCAGGTGGGCGAGCACTATGCCGATCAGCCGGACAATGTGTACTTCGAACTGATCAATGAACCCCACAACGAGCTTTCGGGGGACACGCTGAATGGTATCATTGAGCGGCTGTTGCCGATCGTTCGGGAAAGCAATCCAACGCGAACGGTGATCATCGGCGGCGATGACTACAGCAGTATCGATGGCCTCTTGCGGCTAGAGTTGCCCGATGACCCTTATCTTGCGGCGACCTTCCATTTCTACGAGCCATTTGCCTTCACCCATCAGGACGCGTCCTTCCTGGGCGATCGCGCGCCCCCACCTGGTTTCGATTGGGGCAGCGAAGCGGACAGGCAAGCGCTGGCCGACCGCATAGCGGAAGCGAAAGCCTGGCAGGCCGACAATGGCAACATCCCGGTCTTCGTTGGCGAGTTCGGGGTGAACAATGATGCCCCTCTCGATGAACGGGTCGAGTGGACGCTCGCGGTTCGCGAAGAACTGGAAAATGCCGGTTTCTCATGGGCGCATTGGGACTTCGCCGCCGAATTCGACCTTTACGACGAGACCACGGACACATGGGAACCATCGCTGCTGGCAGCCCTAGTCGGCCCGCCACCGCCAGAACCAGAAGAACCGGGCACGACACTTGATTTGTCCGCCACCAGCGCCGCCAACATTGTTGATCTCGAACAGGGCTTCCGGTCGGAGGCCGCCAGGATCCTTCCGATCGGCGACTCCCTGACCGAGGGTAATCAAACCGATGGGGGGTATCGCCTGCCCCTCTGGCAAAGCCTGACCGAAGAGCTGGGCATCTGGGTCGACTATGTTGGTTCATCGACGGAGAATGGTGCGCCGCAACTGCTGGATTCCGACCACAACGGTATCGGCGGTGTCAGGGCCAATGATGTGGCCAACAACCGGATCGACGGAATCATCGCTGACAACCCGCACGATATCGCGCTGGTCATGCTGGGAACCAATGACGCGCTCGCCAGCAACCCTACCTCGCAGACCATTGATGCGCTGAGGTCGATCATCACCGATCTCCACGCTGCCAATCCGGGCGTGAAGATCCTGTTGGCGACGCTGCCACCATCGCGGGTCCAGACCGCGAGCGATCGACTGGCAGAGGTCAGCGATGGCGTGCGTGCGCTCGTGACCGAGCTGTCGGGATCAATCGATATCAGCCTGGTCGAATTCAGCGGTGTCGATACCGCAAACTACTACGACAATGTCCATCCCGACGAGGTCGGCTCAGCCGCATTCGCGGATCTTTGGCTGGCGGGCCTGCTGGAGGCAGCGGATATTTCCGCCGGCACATTCGACGGGACGGCAATCCCCGTTTCGGGCGTTTCGAACGTGGCAGGCGGCACAAACAATGACCGGCTCATGGGAGATGACGCTGCCAACACGTTGGATGGCGCTGGCGGCAATGACTGGTTGGAAGGCCGGGAGGGTGACGACACGCTCACGGGCGGATCGGGCAACGACGTCTTCGTGTTCGACAGCAGCGATGCGGGCGCAGACACGGTAACCGATTTTGAGGATGGCGATCAGATTCGGCTGACTGGCTTTGGCTACGCGGACGCATCCGCAGCCGCCGCAGACGTCAACGCCGCAGGTGCTGATGTGGTCTTCACCTCCGGCAATGTATCTGTGACCTTCGAGAACGCCGAGCGCGAATCGGTGCTGGAAGCCATAGAAGTGAACGATATCAGTCAGGTGGCCGCGGCTGCCGGGCACGGCGGCACACCCTCCCAACGTCAGGCGCCGCTGCTACCTGAGGAAGAAGAGGCGACCGAGGGGTCCAGCACACAGCCCCTGGACGCAAAGCCGGACCAGATTGATGAGGAACCCGATACCGCAGCCTTCGCGGAAGATATGGGGTATTTCTTCGGCTGACAGGCGCCATCGCCATGGTGTAACCGCGGGCGGCGTCCGATGCCTTTCCGCGGCCCGCCGATGACTGCTGCAAAACAGTTGCACTCCCTTGGCAGCACCGCTATGTCTCCGGCCTCATCTGGGGTCCGATAGCTCAGCTGGATAGAGTACTTGACTACGAATCAAGGGGTCGGGGGTTCGAATCCTCCTCGGACCGCCAGGAAACCTCCTGCAAGACCCGCCGGCGAAATCGCCCTTCTCGTGTTCCGGTCGGGTCCAACCCCCCTCTTTCCGAGCGATTGCGGCGTTTGGGGAACGGCCTGATGACCAGTCCACAATCACTTGTGAGAATCCCATGTTTCATGGTCCTCACGATTGACGCGGGAACAACCGCCCTTCTATCACGGCACGGCGGCAAGGTGTCGAGACGAGGGATTGGCATCGGCAACCACGCGTTAGACAGCCTGCCGGCGATGACCCGTTCTGTGCTTGATCAAGGTTCGGTCCGAAACCAGGCGAGCCGGAACCGCGTGCTCGGGAGGGGTCTTTTTTAGGGGAAACCATGACGGAAACGATTTTCGTGATCTCTCCGCAACCTTGGGATGGCTTCAAGGTCTCAAAGCACCACTATGCACGGTCGCTGGCTGAACGTGGAAAGCAGGTCTACTTCCTGGACAATAGCCTCGCGCCAGGCGTGATGGGCGATATCGTGGTTGAACCGGTCGATGTGCCTGGCGTGCATGTCGTGCGACATCAGGGGTTCTTCTTGCGGTGGCTCAAGTTCCGTTGCCGGCCGCTTTACGATCGACTATCGCGTTGGCACGCCGGCCGCATCATCAAGGCGATTGGCACAAGGCCTGATGTCGTCTGGGACCTCGACAACAACTACCATTTCCCCGACCTGCGGGACTTCGGCGCCCAGCTCAACATCTTCCATCCAGTCGACAGTCTCATGGCGGGGCAAGCCTCCGACAAGCGCGCCGATGCGGTGTTCGCGGTCGATCAACGGTTCATTGACCGTTTGGAGACCGACGTGACCACCCGTGCGGTCATTCCCCACGGATTGAATCACGTTCACGCGTCCTACGCTCGGTCAGTGATCAACCGAACAGCGCCATCTCCAGATCCAAGCCGCACGCGGCCACGCATTGGCTATGTAGCCAATCTCGATATCCCTGGCATCGATTGGCCCACGATCACCGCGATGATTGCCGGCCACCCAGAGGCCGACTTCCATTTCATTGGACCCTATGGGCGCGATACCCCGAAAACCGGTCCCAAGATGCCGGTCGCGGAACTCGCTGCAGCGGCAAATGTCACGCTGCACGGCCTGTTGCCGATCGAGGATGTTGTTGCCGCCGCTGACCAGATAGATATCTGGATGCTCTGCAATGACCGGGCGATCAGGCCGGATGGCGGCGTCAACGCCCACAAGTTGCTCGAGTATCTCGCCACCGGGAAGGCCGTTCTGGCCAATGCGATTGACGCGTTCGAGGGCTCCGAACTCCTGACCATGGCACCAAAGGCGGGGAACGCGTCAATGCCGGCGATCCTCTCCGACATGCTCGGTTCGCTGGATCGATTGAACAGCCGACCGGAAATGGAACGGCGCGCGGCCCACGCCCTCTCCCATTCCTACGAATCCAATCTCGATATGATGGCAGACAAGCTGGCGACGGCGAACTTGCCACATGCCTGGGCACGGGCCATCGATCCTGTAACGCCCTCGCTCAACCGCGAGGCGATGATCGTATGAAGATCTGCTTCACATCTGCCAGTTTCGATGCTGCCTATGGCGGCCCTGCCCTGTCGGTTTCCCATCTGGCCGCAGCCGTTGCAGAAACCGGTGCGGACGCGGCCATCTGGGCGCCAGATGGATCGGCGGTTACATCGGAAGTCGTCCCGAGCCACGGCAAGATCTCAAGGCTTGACGGGTCTTTCCAAGATGCCCTTCTCCGGTTTGGGCGCCCCGACCTTGTCCATGACAGCGGGGTATGGCTCCCCCATAATCACAAGATCGCGGCCTATTGCGACCGGGAAAACCTCTGCCGTATCGTGAGCCCCAGGGGCATGCTGGAACCCTGGGCAATGCAGTACAAACGGCTGAAAAAGCAGATCGCCTGGCATCTCTACCAGAAGCGGGACCTTGAAACAGCTGCGGCGCTTCACGCAACATCGGACGCGGAAGCCGCCCAATTCGGCGCACTCGGGCTATCGGCCCCGGTTCACCGCGCGCCAAACGGGACCGATATTCCCGATGAAGCAGGATTGGAGGCCGCGCGCGTACAACGGGGTCCGCGCTCTCCGCGCACGGCGCTTTTCCTCAGCCGTGTGCATCCAAAGAAGGGCCTTTCGCTGCTTGTAAAGGCCTGGTCGGATTGCCGCGGTAACGGGATGTTGGACGGGTGGCGATTGATCATCGCGGGCCCAGTTGAACTGGACCATGATCAGGAAATCCAGGCGTTGGTGGATAAGGCGGGCCTGTCGGCTGACATTCACCTGGTGGGGGCCCAGTATGGTGACGCCAAGACCGCGCTATTGGTCAATGCGGACCTTTTCATCCTGCCGACCCATTCGGAGAATTTCGGAATTGCCGTCGCTGAAGCCCTGGCCCATGGCTGCCCCGTGATCACGACCACCGCAGCCCCCTGGCAAGCGTTGGAGACGGAACGGGCCGGCTGGTGGGTCGATCCGGAATGGAAAGCGATCGCCCAGGCTTTGGCCGATGCCTGCGTGCTGGACGACCGGAACAGGCGCGAGATGGGTGCACGCGGACGGGTCCTGGTTGCCAAGAACTATGGATGGCCCGGAATTGGGCGGCAGATGGTTGATACGTATCAATCAGTACTGGAAACCTGGCAGCGGCAGGCCGCAGCATGATCAAGCCAGCGCTCCACGATATCATCCATACCACCCATGCCGGTGCAACGCCGCCGGAGGTGAGCGTGATTACACCAGCCTACAATCCGGGCACCGATCTCGCTGCGACCGTAGCCTCCCTGAACGCCCAGTCCTGCCAGGCCTTCGAGTGGATCCTGGTGGACGATGCCTCCGATCCGCTGAAACGCGGCCCATTCGACGACGCCATCAAGGCTTCGAATTTTCCCGTCACGCTGGTCCGGCACAGAACCAATTGGCGCCAGGGCCAGGCGCGGAATACGGGGATATCGCTGGCGAGGGGACATTACCTGAAGTTTCTCGACGCCGATGACGCCTTGGACCCGGACCATCTGACAGCTCTGCTCGCGGTCGCTCCGGCGCTGAATACCCGCAAGGTACTCCCTTTTGCGCCGACCCAGCATGTCTTTCTGACCAGTGGCCGCAAATCAAGCAATCTCGGTCACAGGACATTGGACAACACGTCTGAAGCGCAGCTCGCTCGATTGTTGATCGCGCCATTTCTGCACCATTGCGGCGTGCTGTTTCCCAGATCGCTGATCGAGACGTTGGGCGGCTATGACGGCACTCTGGTTACAGATGAAGATGGCGACCTGCTCATCCGAACGCTCCTGTCAGGCTGGCGGTTCGACGCGGTCGAAAGCGTTCGCTACGTCTATCGCCACCACGATACTGCGCCGCGCGTGTCCCACGATGATCGCCCTGAAAAGCTCACGGCAAGGCAACAGGTTACCCTGTCGGTCGCAAGACACTACGATGCGAACCAGCAGCCAATGCCCGACGCGGTGCGCGATGCCCTCTGCAAGCGGCTCGACGCCATCGCGGTTCGATGCTGGAACAGCTATCCACAACTCGCGCGATCCATGCTCGCCGAAGCCCGCGCCCTGAACCCGGCCTATCCGCGAAGTGGATCCATCATTGAGCGATCGGTGCGTACGGTGGCAGGCGTCGGGTCGGCACGGCTGCTTGTTTCAGCGGTGCGTGCAGCAAAAGGGGTGGCATTCCATGGGCCTTAGACACCCCCGGCACAGGCTGAGATCATGAAACTGACTGCTATCAGCGAGCATTTCCTTCCCCGGGTTGGTGGGACAACACACTATGTGTGCGAAACATGTCGCGCCCTTTCCGAATCCGGCGTTGATGTCCATCTTCTGGTGCCGGGGCCTCAGCCCAAGGGCGTCGATGTGTCTGACCTGCCTTACGCGGTCAGTTGGATCGATGCGGGCTATCCCGAGACCGGTGACCCAAGCCGTCAAAGCCGCTACGAATTCTGCGAACGGGTGAATGAACGGGTCCTGTCACGGACAAAAGCCGGCGAGGTCGATGTTGTCCATGTCCTCTTCGGTTTGTTTGTGATGGAAGTCCTCGACACAAACGCAGTGAGGGCCGCTGGCGCGAACACAGTTGCGACGGTCCACAACCTCCCGCCGCTCGAATGTGGACGGACCTGGAGCGGCGACCCGCTCTCAGCCCAGGCGAGGGACGCCCTTCGTCTCAGGGCCGTCGCCTGGAAAAACAATGCTCGGCTGCGCCGGCATAGGTACGACACGTACATCACCCCCAGTGAGCAAGTCGCCGCGGCCCTGAAGCACGTACTATCAGAGGCGAACATCAACCCGGTCGCCCATGGCATCTCCGAAGACCTGGTGAGCCGAATGGCTCCACCCCTTTCGAGGCGTCCCGCCGGGGGGGAACCCGTTCGGCTCCTCACGCTCGGCGGCTGGATGCCTCATAAGCGCCAACATATCATTCCCGACATTGCGAGCCGGCTCATTGCCGCTGGCATCGATTTCCAGTGGAGAGTCGCTGGCCCAGCCGGCCGCCTCGCAGGGTACAAGGACAGCGTTGACGCCATACTAGAAGCGCAAGGGCTGACAGGGAAGGTGAGCACCAGCGGTGCAGTGCCATTTCCCGACCTGCCCGCGCTCTACGATGCCGCCCATCTCTACGTCCAACCGTCAACCGAGGAAGGGTTCTGCATCACGGCGCTCGATGCAGCGGCTGGAGGTCTTCCCGTGATCGCATCTCCCGCAGGCGCTTTGCCCGATATCTGCACTGCCAGCGGCGGCACGCTCGTGCCCAGCGATCCCGATGCGATTGCCGGCGCGATCATCGCACACGTGGAGAGGGACGATGATAACGATGATCCGCGCTCGGTTGCTGACCGAACGAAAAGCAGGTTCTCCTGGGAAAAGTCGGCGCTCGCTGTTTTAGCGACCTACGGAAAGCGTAAAATCACCCCAGGGCAATCGTCCGCCCTGCTCCTAGCGGAAAGGTCCTAAGGGGTGCCCTTCGGCCACGGTCCATTCGACTATATGGTTGTGGCTATCGTCACAATCTGGACGGTGAGACTGTTGATTGTCTCGCCACACAGGCTGCTGTTGTGGCTTCCGACCTTTCTGACCATCGATTTCTTTATTCCGCTCGGCACCCAGCTCACACCGTCGCGGATCTTGCCACTCATCATTGGTGTTTGGTTGCTTCAACGCGGATGGCTGAATCCGGTCCGCGCCCAGGCCCCATATGTACTGAGTATAGCCGCTGTCCTGGGCGCTTCGGTGATGTACGCCTTGCTGGCGGGCGATGCGGGAACGAGACCTGTCTTTCGCGCGCTGCACTATCTGGGGTTAGGCTTCGTTTTCCTTTTCGTTTACCGGGCCGCGACGAAGGAAGACCATATCGGCCTGATTCTCTGGGGTTTTGTATTGGCTGGCCTGGTACATGGCCTCCACAGCATCTATCAGGTTATCGCTTTCAATACGGGACTGCCCTTCAGAGCGATTGTGTACAGTGCGACAGGCTTTGCCGCGCCTGTGACCGAATTCGGCCTTCGTGTGAATGGACTTGCCGATGAACCGAAACGGCTCGGTTACATCCTGTTCGCTGCCGTAATTGCACTTGGGTATCTGGGGTTGTCCCGGCAGAAGACCTTCAAGGCGCTACCTCTGGGCAAATGGAGCCGTGCTTTCCAATGGTTGCCCTTGCTGGCCCTGACGGTTGGCGCCCTGCTATCGATATCGCTTCTGACCTTCTCCGGATCCTACATCGCAGCGGTCGGTATCGTGGTCATCGTTCTGGCGCTGACGTTTTCAGCGCGGATGATCGCGCTTGGTGGCTTGGCTCTGGTGGGATTGTTCGCGGCGTCGCTCTACACGCCAGAGACGGTGACGGGTTATCAGCAGACCTTCATGCGCCTGACAGAGTCGCGTCTTGTTGAATTTGATCAGGGGCTCGACGCGAACAAGGTTTACCGCCAGGAGTTTTTTGCGCAGGAGCTGGTCAACGATGATCCGTTCCTGCTCGTGCATGGCGTGGGCTTGGGTCGGTACAATATCGTGTTTTACCGCGCATTCGGTGCCGGCGCAGGTTACGGCGCATTTGGCAGCATCGCGCCCCTGAACTCTCAATTATATGAGGTCGGCTTCGATCTGGGCCTACCGGGGCTGCTTCTGATGTACGTCGGCGGACTGGCCCTTGTCGCACGGACCGGCCGCGCCACGGCCTTGGCGTACGCGCTGAGTACCATCCTTCTGTTCCTGATCGTTCAGAGCCTTTTCATCGAGAACAAGATGTACCTAAGCTACGCGGCAGCGGGGTGCGCCACCCTTCTGAAATTCAGACGCCAGCGCCTCGTTACGCGCGCCCGCCGCATGCCTCGCACCCGACCGCTCACAGCTGCGCGCCCAACAACCGGAATGCGCTGACATGCCGTTTTCGGCGCCCACCCTACCCCGCAGGCTTGCCCGGTCAGCCTTCATCACAGCCGCCTCGAAGCTGGCATCGGGCCAACTGCTCGCTGCCGCAGTCCCCCTATTGGCGGCACCGATAATCGGCCGGCTTTACACGCCCTCGGATTATGCACCACTGGCGGCGTTTGCCGCGATCTCGGCTGTCGTCGGAACAGTCAGTACCCTGCAGCTCTCGAATGCCATCATCGCGGAACGGCGCACTGCCAACGCGAACGCCATCGCAGGATTTTGCCTTGTCCTGGCCTTCGGCGCGGCGGTGATCATGGGTATTCTCGCCCTGATACTGCACTGGGCATTCCAAACAGATCCCAGCGCGGCAATGATCACGACATGGCTGCTGTGGCTACCACTCGCGACGCTGGCCGGTGGAGCCATGTCGACAATCCGTACGCTCGCAAACCGTCGAGGGTTATATAATTCACTATCGGCGATTCCCATCATCATCGCCCTGGTCACGACGGGAACAACACTCGGGCTCGGCTTCCTTGCTGCGGGGCCAAACGGTCCAATCCTCGGTTTTCTTGCTGGGCAGGCCACGGCATTGATTGCCTATATCTGGCTTTCTCGCCACATCGGGATCGCCCTCCCGAAACTGTCCATGGGGCGTATCCGAGCGATCCTGCGCCGTCACAAGCGGTTTCCGCTGTACTCACTCCCCTCCGCATTTATCGGCACGACGGCCTTGCAACTTCCGGTCTACTCACTGACGGCATTGGGAGCACAGGCCATGGTCGGCGCGTTCAGCCGAGCACGATTTTTCTCGGGAACCCCCTTCACCCTGATTGGTGGCGCGATCGGCGAAGTCTATCGGCAACGCGCATCGGAAGCGTACCGTAGCAGCGGGTCCTGCAGGGAACTCCTGGTGCGGACGGCGCTGATGTCCACCACGATTGGCGCCGTGCCGGTGGTCGCACTGCTTGTGTTTGGGCCGCTACTGTTTGAGATCATTCTGGGACCGAACTGGCGGCTCGCCGGCGACATTGCCTCCATCCTCGCCCCCATGTTCATGTTGCGCCTGATTGCAGCGCCTTTGGCCCATACACTCTTGTTCACTGGCCATCAGGGTCTCGAGCTTGTGCTCAATGTGTGTGGATCATGCCTGATCGGAGGCTTGGTCGGCATGGCGCTCTTCACAGATGCCTCGGCCATGACCCTTGTTAAGGCCTATTCCTTCGCCGGGACCCTGATGTATCTGTCCTACCTGGTTGCTGCCTGGAAAGTCGCCAAAGCATGACCCCCGGATTGACCCTGCTCAGACGGCTTGTGCAGTTCCCTGTCCGGCTCTTCGTTCGTATCGTGCAACGCCTTCCAGCCTTTCGCTTTATCCGTGAGACGCAAGCGACGCAGACCCCAATCGATTTCCGAATGTGGTTTCGCCAGGAAATCATGGGCATGAACCAGGGCCCCTACTGGCCGGTGCACCCCTCAAGCCAGGTAACAGGCTGGCGCAACATCGTCGCTGGGGTCGAAACCTCTCCGGGCATAATGCCAGGGTGTTACATTCAGGGGATCGGGACCATCGAGATTGGCGACTACACACAAATTGGTCCTGGCGTCGGGATTATCAGCGCCAACCACGCGAAAAACGATTTGCGCGAGCATGATCCGACGCACGTGAAGATTGGGGCGTACAGTTGGCTTGGCATGGGGTGTATTGTCCTGCCAGGCGTAACCCTGGGTGACTTTACAATCGTCGCTGCCGGTTCGGTGGTTACAAAGAGTTTTGAGGATGGCTACTGCGTTATCGCAGGGAACCCCGCCCGCCTTGTCCGAAAACTGGATCCGGAGACCTGCATTCGCCACACAAGTGACCACGAGTATATCGGCTTTATCCGAAAAGATCAGTTTGCCGCCTTTCGGGCGAAAAACCTAAACCTTTGAAAGACCCGCAACGCGCAGCATACACGATGATACCAGGCAGGGAGGGCGCAGTCGCTCACCTGCCATGGCGACTGAATTTCACAAATCGTAATCCGCGCGAGGTCAGGGTGTAGCGCTCGGCTGATTGCGACGCGCGCCGCCTGAGACAAGTTCGGAGCAAATGGAAGCATTTGCGAACGGATAATTGCGCAAAAACGAACACATAAAGCGTCGGCCTGGCATGTAACGAAAGACCGACGCTTTAAACCTCCGAGTAACGGTAGCCTACGCCATAGAGGGTCTCGATGCTGTCGAACTCGCCGTCCACCTCGCGGAATTTCTTGCGCAGGCGTTTGATGTGGCTGTCGATGGTGCGGTCGTCGACATAGATCTGATCATCATAGGCCGCATCCATCAACTGATCGCGCGACTTCACATAACCGGGCCGTTGGGCGAGGCTTTGCAGGATGAGGAATTCCGTCACCGTGAGGCGAACGGGGTGGCCGTCCCAACTCACGGCATGCCGGTTCGGGTCAAGCGTAAGTCGCCCACGGACGATCGGCTTAGCATCACCCTCTTCGCTTCCCGCGTCACCGCCACGCGCCCGGCGCAGCACAGCCTTGACACGCGTGGCGAGCAGCCGGTTCGAACATGGCTTTCGCACAAAATCATCGGCGCCAATATTGAAGCCGATCACCTCATCGATCTCCTCATCCTTTGACGTCAGGAAAATCACCGGCAGTTCCGAGGTCTGGCGGACGCGCCGCAGAAGTTCCATGCCGTCCATCTTCGGCATCTTGACGTCGAGGATCGCGATGTCGGGCTGGCTGTCGGTGAGCCCGGCCAGGGCGGCCTCCCCATCATAATAGGTGCGAACCTGGTAGCCTTCGGCCTCGAAAAAGATCTTCAGCGAGGCAACGATGTTCTCGTCGTCATCCACGAGCGCGATGGTGGCCATCTTTCCCTCCGTTGCGCGGGGCCGCTCCAGCCCATGCCCGAACGACCGCTTTCCTGCCCGGATAAATCCGGAATTCCCAGCTCCCCATCAACCACGGTTTGGCACTGGCTGGAAAGCCTTTCTCGTAATCAGATAATCTGCGGCGTGACGGCGAAGGTTTGATCAGGTTACGGCCATTTCATGAATCCCCTGGCAGAGGGAACCGGTTTCGGCCGCAATGCTCGTTTTCAGGTTTGCCGGTTGCCGCCTGCACATCGATCAGGCGTTCGGCGCCCGTTTCGATTTCGGCTGCCGCGCCTTCAATGCTGCATCGAGGGCACGGCGGCCCCAGGCGCTGGCCGCTTCAGGATCATCGGAAGCATCGCTGGGAAGCCGGTAATATGACATGACCGCCTCGCTTCCGTCCTTCTTTCGAAAGATGAAGGGCCCAGACCCCTCACGTTCCAGTTCGGCTTTCAGCGCCAGGTCAGCCTTGAGGTAGATTTCACCATCGGCCAGCAGGGCAAACATCACGCCGTGGGCATAAACGCCGGCCCCACCGAACATCCGCTTGATCGTGACCGGCCCCATCGGAGCCAATATTTCCTCCACATAATCGAAGAACGGATCGCGCGGCTTGGCCATGGACTTTATTCCGGGGTCCGGGGACGGCCCAACCGGTAAACACCCTTGAAGGTTTGCGGATCGACGGGTTTTCCCTTCCGGAAGATCGATATCTCGCCGGCTTCTGCCAATCTGACAGCCTCGGCCCTGACACCCGTCATGAGATTTCTCCACCCATCTGCGCTCACGGCACGCGCGGCCTCGCTTGGACAAATGGTCTTGTCCACGCCCCGTTCGTCAACAAGAAGCAGTATGGCTTGGCGAATATGGGTCCGGGTTGAAGCCTCGAACTCACACTGCGTATGAAATACCTTCTCAGCCATCAATCGCGCTGTAAACCAGTTGCTGGAACTGCGGCCTGATCGGGTAACACCCTGAAGGGATCATCTGGGTCATCTGGATCGCAATCAGGTCTTCCTCCGGGTCTATCCAGAAGAACGTGTTCGCCAGCCCCCCCCAACTGTAGGTGCCTTCCGATCCGGGTGAAAGCGTTTCAGCGACATCGGTCACGACACTCCAGCCCAATCCGAAACCATTCCCCTCCATACGAGCCTCGGAGAACGTCTTGTCCCCCATCTGCTTGATGGTTTGTCCGTCTGGAAGGTGATTCAGCGTCATGAATTCGACCGTTTTGGGTGACAGAAGGCGGGCGTCCCCCAGTCGGCCACCGTTCAACAGACACTGGCAGAACTTGAGATAGTCCCGCGGGGTCGACACCAGACCACCACCGGCATTCAACAAGGGGGGTTGGGTTCGGTACGCGCGACTTTCGCCGCCAGCACCGTCGCTCTGCGTCACCTCCCCCGTTTCCGCGTCCTTGTTGTAGCAGGCCATGAGTCGCGGCCACTTCTCCTCCGGAACATGAAAACCGGTATCGACCATACCGAGGGGGCCGAAGATCCGATCGCGGAAAAACGCGTCGAGACGCATGCCGGACGCGACCTCGACAATACGGCCCAGCACATCTGTGGAGTGCCCATAATTCCAGCGCTCCCCCGGCGAAAAGATCAGCGGCAGGCGGGCCAGCCGATTACACATCTCCTCAAGCGTTTCGTCGGGCCTCGCGATCTTTTCAGACCGGTAAAGCGCGTCCACCTCGGTCTGATGAAGAAACCCATAAGTCAGTCCAGACGTGTGGGTGAAGAGATCGCGCACCTGCATCTGTCGGTCCGGAGCTCGCGTCAGCATCCGGTCGCCGTCCAAGCCGTCGAAAACCTGCGTATCGGCAAATCCCGGAATATAGCGCGACACCTCATGGTCAAGGCGGATGACACCCGCCTCAAACAGCATCATTGCCGCCACCGACGTTATCGGCTTTGTCATGGAGTAGATGCGGAAAATCGTGTCCGCGCTGATCGGACTGCCACCTCCCAGCTCAGTGGTGCCGCGGTAGGCTTCGTGGACCACCTGCCCATCGCGCGCGACCAGCGTCGCCATGGCCGGGAGTTTACCCGTTTCCAGGTACGCGGTTTCGAAATAGCCGGGAATGGCCGCCAACCGTTCAGCATTCATCGCCACTGTAGCCGGATCGATCTGTTCCGTCATGTTGGTTCCTCAGGTGCAAAGCAAGTTCAGATTATCGAACACCGACGAAAGCCTTGATCGACCGTCATGGCAAGAAGGCCCAAAGCGGTCAGGCGCCAACGCATCCTGGCCGGGGGCTTGCTGTCCTCCCCTGTACCGCTTCGGCAGGCCCTTGTTCGGTCACAAGCGTCCTAGAGTGCGCTGGCCTTGGCAAGTCTCGCCAGTTCCCGCCCGATAATGATCTGCTGGATTTGCGTCGTGCCCTCATAAAGCCGGAAGATCCGCACATCCCGGTAAAACCGCTCGATCCCGTAATCGGTCACATAGCCTGCGCCGCCAAACACCTGGACAGCGCGGTCAGCGACACGGCCCACCATCTCCGACGCAAACAGCTTGCACGACGATGCCAGCATCGTGACCGGCTCGCCCAGGTCACGCTTTCTCGCCGCGTCCAGGACCATGCATTCGGCGGCGTACGTCTCGGCCTGGCTGTCGGCCATCATCGCCTGAATCAACTGGTGGTCTGCCAGGGGCTTGCCGAACTGTTTCCGCTCGACAGCGTAAGTCGCCATCTCCTTGATCAGGCGTTTGGCAACGCCAACGCAAACGGCAGAGATATGCAGCCGCCCCTTGTCCAGAACGCCCATGGCAACCTTGAAGCCCTCCCCCTCCCCGGCGATCCGGTTTTCGGCTGGCACGCGGGCGTCCTCGAAGATCACGTCGCAGATATGGGCGCCCTGCTGGCCCATTTTCTTCTCAGGTGGCCCGACATTCACCCCGGGCGTGTCTCGGTCCACGATGAAGGCCGACACGCCCTTTCCACCCGGGGTGTCGGGATCGGTCCGCGCCATGGCGGTGAAGACGTTCGCGACATTGGCATTGGTTATATAGCGCTTGGTGCCATTGAGGACATAGTGATCGCCGTCCCGAATCGCCCGTGTTCGCAAGCTGCCCGCGTCGGATCCGGCCTCCGGCTCGGTCAGCGCGAAACTCGCAATGAGGTCGCCGGACGCAATACCCGGCAGGTATCTGTCCTTCTGCGCATCGGTGCCGAACAAGACCAGGGCCTGGCTTCCAATGCCCACATTGGTGCCGACAACGGACCGGAACGCAGGCGATGTATGGCCCAGTTCCATCGCAACAAGGCACTCGGTCTCCATATCAAGACCAAGCCCCCCATAGGCTTCAGGCACGGCCAATCCGAACAGTCCCAGCGATTTCATGCTGCTGACAATCTCGTCTGGAACGCGGTCTTCGTCCCCGACCTGGGCCTCCAGCGGAACGCACTGCTCATGAACAAACCGACGAACGGTGTCGATCAGGGCGTCTCTCAGTTCAGTATCAAAAGCCATCGGCCACCTCCATGTCTCGTCTATCGCCGCCTTGTCTTGTATTCCTGCCCAGACTACGCCGGGTCGAGCAACTTGTCGAAGGAAAGACCGTGGCCAGCGCTTCGGCCAAGGGTACCGAAGGGGGAGGAGACCAGGGAATGTCAAGACAGACGGTGGAGCACGGCGAATTTGCCGGTTGGACCTATTGGGATGATGAGCCGTTCGAGGCTGAAACGGCAGGCCCCTTCTACTTCCGGGTTGACGAAGCCGGACCCGTGGCGGCCTTCCGGTCTGAACGCCGGCATATGAACGCGGGTGGATCGATCCATGGCGGATGTCTCATGGCCTTTGCGGATTTTGCCCTTTTCGCGATCGCCCATGATGGCGACCCGAGCGACGGATACGGCGTCACTGTTGCCTTTACCTGCGAGTTCCTGACCGGCGGCAAGCAGGGTGCATTGATTGAAGCCAGAGGCGAGGTAATGGGTGGCGGCCGGTCCATCCGGTTCGTCCGCGGCGTTGTCACTTCGGATGGCACGCCGTGCCTCAGTTTTTCCGGTACGATCAAACGCCAAGCAGGCAAGACGTGATTACATCGATGCCGACGGGGTCAGCAAAGAATCGAGCACCCGGTTGAGCCGGGCTGCAAATTGCTCCCGCGGCACGGTGACCCCGCGGGCCATCACCTCGAATTCGGTGCCCCGGCAAACAGAAAGAACGAGACGGGCCGCTTCGATCGGGCGGGCGACACCAAGTGTCTCGAGCACAT